>CANJKV010000149.1 GCA_947474855.1 Aurantimonadaceae bacterium
CTGATGTTCATTCGGGGTTCAGCCGACCCGGGTTAGACAGGTCTCAACACTCGAACCGCAGGCCACCCATGAACCGCTTCCTCGCAGCAACGATCGTGATCGCCGCCGCAGCCTGGCCGGCCTTGGCGGTGGCGGAGGTCGGAACGACAGGAAGCGGCTTCGACGAGCCGATCCTGCTCGCCCAGCAGGCGGATTGCTCGGCGGCGGCGGCTCAGGCCGCGGCGGAAACGGGCGGGCAGGTCCTGTCCGTGTCCAGCCGCGGCAGCGGGCCTGACGCGGAATGCGTGGTGACCGTGCTCGTTCCCGGGCAGGACGGCGATCGCCCGCGCAAGCAGACGATCACGGTGCGGCCTTAATCGGGCACGATGCCAGCGGCGACCTTTCGCGAGGACGGGAACCGGAATGCGCCTACTCATCGTCGAGGACGACCAATCGCTCAACCGCCAGCTCTTCGATGCGCTGACGGAGGCGGGCTACGTCGTCGACCGCGCCTATGACGGCGAGGAGGGACACTTTCTCGGCGACACAGAGCCCTACGACGCCGTGATCCTCGACGTCGGCCTGCCCAACATGGACGGAATCAGCGTTCTGGAGCGCTGGCGGCGCGACGGGCGCAAGATGCCGGTGCTGATCCTCACCGCCCGCGACCGCTGGAGCGACAAGGTGCAGGGCATCGACGCGGGCGCCGACGACTACGTCACGAAGCCCTTTCACGTCGAGGAGGTGCTGGCGCGGGTGCGCGCGCTGATCCGGCGCGCGGCGGGCCACGCCTCGTCCGAGATCCATTGCGGGCCGCTGCGGCTCGACACGCGAGCATCGAAGGCGACGCTGAACGGGGCGCCGCTCAAGCTGACCTCGCACGAATACCGGCTCTTGTCGTACCTCATGCACCATCTCGGCCAGATCGTCTCGCGCACAGAGCTGATCGAGCATCTCTACGACCAAGACTTCGACCGCGATTCGAACACGATCGAGGTTTTCGTCGGCCGTCTTCGCAAGAAGATCGGGCTCGACGTGATCGAGACGGTGCGCGGCCTCGGCTATAGGATGCAGGCCGGGGATGAACCGGCTCCCCGCTGACTCCCTTGCCTTCCGCGTCATCGTCCTGTCGAGCCTCTGGGCCGTCGCGGCGCTGTTCGTGGTCGGCGGGCTGATCTCGACGCTCTACGGCCGAACGGCGACGAAGGGTTTCCAGGACCTTCTCGACGCGCAGCTCTTCAACCTCGTCGCCTCCGTCGCCGCGGACGAGGACGGCTCGCTGAAGGGCTCTCCCAACCTCGGCGACCTGCGCTATTCGCGGCCCCAGTCCGGCTGGTACTGGGAAGCGGTGCCGGCGAGCGACAACACGACGGGGCGCTTGCGCTCGATCTCGCTCGGCAACGGCGTCGTCGAGCCGGCCTCGACCGCCGAGGTGCCGTTCAGCCTGCAATATCGGCGCTCCTACGACGCGGAGGGTCTGAAGGGGGAGGAACTGCGGGTCGCCGAGACCGAGGTCGTGCTCGACTCGCAGAACCACACGGCGCGCTTTCGCGTGATGGGCAATCAGAGTGCCATCCAGGCCGATATCGACGCCTTCAATCGCCAGCTCGCCTTCTATCTCGGCCTCGTCGGGCTCGGCTCGGTGCTGATCAATGCGGGGGCCATCCTGGTCGGCCTTCGGCCGCTGCGGCGCGTGCGCCAGGCGCTCGGCGACGTGCGCGCGGGGCGCGCGCAACGTCTGACCGGCCGGTTTCCGGCCGAGATCGAGCCGCTGGCGCGTGAGGTCAACCTCCTCATCGACTCCAACCGCCGCATCGTGGAGCGCTCACGCAAGGAGGTCGGCAATCTCGCCCATTCGCTGAGGACGCCGATCGCGGTGCTCATGAACGAGGCAACGACGATCGGCGGCACGGAAGGGCGGCTCGTCGCCGAGCAGAGCGAGCGCATGCGCATGCAGGTGCAGCACTACCTCGACCGGGCGCGGCTGGCGGCGCAGACCGAGACGTCCGTGTTCCGCACGCCGATGGAGCCGACCCTGGAACGTGTCGCGCGGGTCATCGCCAAGCTCAACCCGCAGCTCGACGTCCGATTCCGGCGCGAGGCGAAGGACCCGACGGTGTTTCTCGGGGAAGCGCAGGATCTCGAGGAGGTCGTGGGCAACCTGATGGAGAACGCGGCGAAGTTCGCCCGCAAGGAGATCCGGCTGACGCTCGCCCCGGACGGCCCGGACCGCGTGATCGTGAGCGTCGAGGACGACGGGCCCGGGCTGACGGCCGAGGAGATGGTGCGGGCGGTGAAGCGCGGACAGCGGCTCGACGAACGCGTGCCGGGCAGCGGTCTCGGCCTGTCGATCGTCGCCGACACGGTCGAGGAATATCGCGGCACGCTCGAACTGGCCCGCTCGGATCTCGGCGGGCTGAAGGCGGAGGTGCGGCTTCCGCGCGCCGGGCAGGGCGCGCTTTCCTGACGGCACGGGGAACCCTATAGACGAAAGGGTGCGGACCGCCCCGATTCGACACAGGTCGGAAGGCGCGCAGGTTCGCTGTCTGGATGGTCGCCATGGTTCGTGCCGCTTCGATGCTCGCCTGCCTCGTCCCGCTCCTCGCTCTAAGCGGGTGTCTCGGATTGGGCGGCTCCCTCGGAACCGCATCGCCGTCTCTCGGGCCGAGCAACCCGGCCGTTAACGCTCTCGGCGAGGGGCTCGTGGGCCGCATCCCGGGATTGAAGCTCAACGCTTCCGAGCGGGCGCGGGCGCTGGAAGCGGAGTTCCAGGCGCTGCAGTTCACGGCGGCGGGCCAGCCGGTGACCTGGACGGCAGACGGCGTCGAGGGCTCGGTGGTGCCGACGCAGCTCTACCGCGTCGGCTCGCAGGATTGCCGCGCCTTCTCGCATACGGTGAAGGCCAACGGACGCGCTTCGGCCGGCCAAGGCACGGCCTGCCGCGGCGAAGGCGGCGTCTGGAAGGTCGTTTGACGCGCCCAGTCGACCTGTCGGCGATTTGAATGGTCGCTGCTGCCGAAGTCTGCTAGCGCAGGCGCGTGAGAACGGTTCTAGACAGGGCATGGCATCCGTCGCGGGGGCGATCGCCGCGGGCTGCGGCGTACGGTGGGCGACGACCGCGCGGCACTGCGCCCGCGTTTGATGCCGGCCCATCCGACGAGTGACCATGAGTTTCTGGATTGCCGCCGCAGCTCTGACGATCGTTGCCACGCTCCTGGCGCTCCTGCCCATGCTGAAGACCGGGTCCGTCCTCGCGCCGGTCCGGGCCGAGCACGACGTCGAGGTCTACGGGGCGCAGTTGAAGGAGCTTTCCGCCGATCTCGATCGCGGCGTGATCAGCCCGGCCGAAGCTGCCTCCGCGAAGGCCGAGATCGGCCGGCGCCTGCTTCACGCGGCCAGCGAGGCGAGAGCGGGCGTTGCGGCTCCACGTAGCGCCTGGACGCGCTGGGGCGCGCTCGTCGTCGCCGTCGCCGTTCCGGCGGTGGCGCTCGGGACCTATTCGCGGCTCGGCCATCCCGGTTCGGCCGACCGGCCGCTCGCAGCGCGCCAGGACGAGGCCGCCCCGGGACAGGACATCGCCGCACTCGTCGCGGCGGCCGAGGAGCGGCTCCGGCAAAATCCGGAGGACGGGCGCGGATGGGAGCTTCTCGCTCCGATCTACGCGCGCATGGGCGAGATGGCGAAGGCCGAGACCGCCTTTCGCAACGCGACCCGCATCCTCGGCGATACGCCGCAGCGGCAGGTCGGGCTCGGCGAGGTCCTGGCGCAAGGGGCGGGGGGCGAGGTGACGGACGAAGCGCTCGCCGCCTTCCGGCGCGCGCTCGACCTCGATCCCGCCTTCCTGCCGGCGAAGTTCTTCGTCGCTCTCGACCTGTCGCAGGAAGGGCGCAACGCCGAGGCGCTCGCGGCTTGGCAGGGCTTCATCGCCGAGAGCCCTCCCGACGCGCCGTGGCTGCAGCTCGCGCACAGCGCCGTCGCTGACGCGCAAGCCAAGCTCGGCGGCGGCGCGCCGGTGAGGGCGCCCGGCCCAACGGGCGAGCAGGTCGCTGCGGCGGCGCAGATGGGCGAGGATGACAGGCGCGTGATGATCGAGGGGATGGTCACGCAGCTCGCCGCCCGGCTGCAAACCGCGCCGAACGACATCGAAGGCTGGAAGCGGCTGATGCGATCCTACGCCGTGCTCGGCGACGCCGCGAAGGCGCGCGAAGCCTATGCCGCAGCGTCCGGGAGCTTCCCGGACGGATCGGCGGAGCGGCGGGAAATCTCGAGCTTCTGGCAGGGGCTCGCTATCGGCGAGGACGGGGAGGCTGCGGTTCGATGACGCGCAAGCAGAAGCGGCTGGCGGGGATCGGGGGCATGGTCGGCGTCGTCGCGCTGGCGGTCGGACTCGTGCTCCAGAGCCTGTCGACCAGCATCGCCTTCTTCAACTCGCCGACCGACATCGTGTCCAACGCGCCGGTACCGACCCAGCGCATCCGTCTCGGCGGGCTCGTCGAGCAGGGCTCGGTGGAGCGCGGTGCCGATTCCAAGGTGCGCTTCCGCGTGACGGACTCGGTGGAAACGGTGCCGGTAGTCTACGCCGGGCTGCTGCCCGACCTGTTCCGCGAGGGGCAGGGGATCATCGCCGAAGGCACGCTGGGACCCGATCGCGTCTTTCTCGCCGACACGGTGCTCGCCAAGCACGACGAGACCTACATGCCGAAGGAAGTGGTCGACGACCTGAAGAAGCGCGGCCTCTGGGAGGACGGCAAGGGCATGGTGGCACCCAAGGGCGGCGAGCCGGTCGCGATGACGGGGGCGGGCTCGTGATCGTCGAACTCGGCCATTTCGCGCTGGTGCTGGCGCTCGCCCTGGCTCTCGTGCAGTCCGTATTGCCGCTCATCGGCGCCCGCGTGGGCGACGCGCGGCTGATGGAAACGGGCTCCACGACGGCGCTCGGCGGGTTCGTGATGCTGGCGCTCGCCTTCGCGGCGCTGACCCACGCCTATGTCGTCTCCGACTTCTCGGTCCTGAACGTCGCCGAGAATTCGCATTCGGCCAAGCCGCTGCTCTACAAGATCACCGGCGTCTGGGGAAACCACGAGGGCTCGATGCTCCTGTGGGTGCTGATCCTGTCCTTCTTCGGGGCGCTCGTCGCGCTGTTCGGGCGCGACCTGCCGGCGAGCCTCAAGGCAAACGTCCTGTCGGTCCAGGCTTGGATCACAGTCGCCTTCCTCCTCTTCATCCTCCTGACCTCCAATCCGTTCGCGCGGCTCGACCCGCCGCCCTTCGAGGGCAACGACCTCAATCCGATCCTTCAGGACATCGGCCTCGCGATCCATCCGCCGATGCTCTACCTCGGCTATGTCGGCTTCTCGATCGCCTTTTCCTTCGCGGTAGCGGCGCTGATCGACGGGCGCATCGACGCGGCCTGGGCGCGCTGGGTACGACCCTGGACGCTGGTGGCCTGGGTGTTCCTGACGGCGGGCATCGCGATGGGCTCCTACTGGGCCTATTACGAGCTCGGCTGGGGCGGCTGGTGGTTCTGGGACCCGGTCGAGAACGCCTCCTTCATGCCCTGGCTTTCGGGCACGGCGCTTCTGCACTCCGCCCTCGTGATGGAGAAGCGCTCGGCGCTAAAGATCTGGACCGTGCTGCTCGCGATCCTGACCTTCTCGCTGTCGCTGCTCGGCACCTTTCTCGTGCGCTCGGGCGTGCTCACCTCCGTCCACGCCTTCGCGACCGACCCGACGCGCGGCGTCTTCATCCTCGGCATCCTCTGCGTCTTCGTCGGCGGCTCGCTGGCGCTCTTCGCGCTGCGCGCGTCGAGCCTCGAAGGCGGCGGCCTCTTCGCGCCGATCAGCCGAGAGGGCGCGCTCGTCTTCAACAACCTGTTCCTGACGACGGCCTGTGCGACCGTTCTCATCGGTACGCTTTATCCGCTGGTGCTGGAGGTGACGACGGGCGCCAAGATCTCGGTCGGTCCGCCCTTCTTCAACCTGACCTTCGGCCCGTTGATGCTGCCGCTGCTCTTCGCCGTGCCCTTCGGGCCGCTGCTCGCCTGGAAGCGCGGCGACCTTCTCGGCGCGGCACAGCGCCTCTACTTCGCGGCCGGTGCGGCCTTCGTGGCGGTGCTGTTCGTCATGGCGATCACGCAAGGCGCCGCGATCCTGTCGGCGCTCGGCATCGGGCTCGCGGTCTGGCTGATGATCGGCAGCTTCGTCGATCTCTGGGGGAGGGCGAGCTTCGCCAAGGCGGGGCTGTCCAACGGCCTTCGGCGGCTCTCGGGCCTGCCGCGCTCGGCCTTCGGGACGGCGATAGCGCATTTCGGGGTCGGGGCGACGCTTCTCGGCATCGTCGCGGTCGGTGCGTTCGGCACCGAGACGGTGACGACGATGGGCCCTGGCCAGACCGTTCATGCCGGCGGATGGGGCGTGCGCTTCGAGGGGCTCGCGGCCCGGGACGGGCCGAACTTCACCGAGGAGGTGGGCCGCTTCACCATCCTGGACGGAGCCAGCGAAGCCGGACGGATCGAGAGCGCGCGGCGCCTCTACACCGCAAGGCAGCAGCCGACCACGGAGGCGGGCATCAGCACGCACATCTTCAGCCAGGTCTACGTGGCGCTCGGCGACGCGGTCGCGAACGGCGGGCAGACGGTGGTCCGCATCTGGACGAAGCCGTTGGTCACGCTGATCTGGCTCGGCTGCGTCGCCATGGCGATCGGCGGACTCGTCTCGCTGTCCGACCGGCGCTTGAGGATCGGAGCGCCGGCGCGGGCGAAGCACCGCGCCGCGCGGCCGGTCGCGGAGCCGGCGGAATGAACAGGCGCCTGCGCGGCGCGGCGCTCGGTGCAGCTCTACTGCTCACGCCGGCGGCACCGGCTTGGCTCTTACTGGCGGCGACGCCCGCCATCGCTGTCGAGCCCGGCGAGGAACTTGCGGATCCGGCCTTGGAAGCGCGTGCGCGTGCGCTTTCGGCGGGGCTGCGCTGCCTCGTTTGCCAGAACCAGTCGATCGACGACTCGGACGCGGCGCTCGCGAAAGACCTCCGGCTTCTGGTACGCGAGCGCCTGGCGGCGGGCGACAGCGACCGCGAGGTGATCGATTATCTGGTGTCGCGCTACGGCGAGTTCGTGCTCCTGAACCCGCGCCTTCACTGGACGACGCTCGCGCTCTGGGGGGCGCCCGTCGTTCTTCTTCTGGCAGGCGGGCTCTTCGCCGCGGTGACGGTCCGGCGCCGCGCGGCCGAAGCGCGTAGTTCCGCCCTGACGGCCGAGGAGGAAAGGGCAGTGGACGCGGTGCTGAAGGAGCGTGGGCTCTGACCTTACCGATGTTTCATGGAACCGAAGGGGTCTCGTAATCAACGGACACCTATCTCTTGCTCAACGATCCCCGCAGCCTCCCCGCGGGATCGAACCATCTCCCCAGAGGAAGAGAGATCGCGATGACTGCTGCAACTCCCAAGTCTCCCAAGCGCACGAAGCTTCTCGCCAGCCTGCTCGCGGCCGGCGTCGCCGGCGCGGCCGTGACGGGCGCCGTCGTCGGTAACACCGGACCGGTATTCGCCGAGCCGGTGAGGGTCGAAAGCCCGATGCAGAACTTCGGCTTCGCCGACGTGGTCGAGAAGGTCTCGCCCGCCGTCGTTTCCGTCCGCGTGAAGTCGTCGGTCGCCCCCGCACAGTTCGATGGCGGCGATGGCCAGGCGACGCCCTTCGACAATCTCCCGCCCGACCATCCGCTGCGCCGCTTCTTCGACTTCGGCCAGCCCGGCCAAGCCAACCCCTTCGGGGCGCCCGACCGCGGCCAGAACCAGCGCCCGCGCCAGATGATGGGTCAGGGATCCGGCTTCTTCATCTCCGATGACGGCTACCTCGTCACCAACAACCACGTCGTTCAGGACGGCTCCGAGTTCACCGTCGTGATGGACGACGGCACGGAGTACGATGCCAAGCTGATCGGCACCGATGCGCGCACCGACCTCGCGGTCCTGAAGGTCGATGCTGCGAATCACAAGTTCACCTACGTCGAATTCGGCGACGACTCGCAGGTCCGCGTTGGCGAGTGGGTGGTCGCTGTCGGCAATCCGTTCGGTCTCGGCGGCTCGGTGACGGCCGGCATCGTTTCGGCCCGCGGCCGCGACATCGGCGCCGGTCCCTACGACGACTTCCTGCAGATCGACGCGGCGGTGAACCGCGGCAATTCGGGTGGCCCGGACTTCAACCTCCAGGGCCAGGTGATCGGCATCAACACCGCCATCTTCTCGCCCTCAGGCGGCAATGTCGGCATCGCTTTCGCCATCCCCGCCTCGACCGCCAAGACCGTGGTCGACCAGCTGATCAAGGACGGCACGGTCCAGCGCGGCTGGCTCGGCGTTCAGATCGGCGAGGTCAACAAGGATATCGCGGAGGCCGTCGGACTGCCGGCTGCCGGCGGCGCCATCGTGACGCTGCCGGACAACGAGACCCCGGCCACCCGCGCCGGCATCCAGACCGGCGACGTGATCACCAAGGTCAACGGGCAGGAGGTGAAGGGCCCGCGCGAGCTCGCCCGCACCATCGGCAACTATCAGCCGGACGAGACGGTCAACGTGACGGTCTGGCGCGACGGCGCCGAGCGCAACGTCGACGTCAAGCTCGGCAACCTTGCCAGCCTCGACGAGGCGGCTTCGGCCAATGGTCAGCCGTCGCGCCGCGTGCCGACCGATCCTTCGACGCTTTCGGGCTACGGCTTCTCGGTGACGCCGTCCAAGGACGGCAACGGGGTGGCCGTCGGCGAGGTGAAGGAGGACTCGGAAGCGGCCGACCGCGGCATCCAGACCGGCGACGTCATCGTTTCCGTGAACGGGACCGCGGTCAATTCGAAGGCGGACATCGAGCGTGCCTTGAAGGCCGCGAGCGATGCCGGCCGCAACGCCGCCCTGCTTCAGCTGAAGTCGTCGGAGGGAAATCGCTTCGTTGCCCTTCCGATTGAGCGCGGCTGATCTAGTCTTTCGTTAAGATCGCGTTCACCATGATGGCGGCGGGCCCCTTCACCCCGGCCCGCCGCCATCTTTTCTCCAAGCCTCGCGACAAGAGAAGGTGGGAGCCATGGCCTATCCAGCCATTCAGGCCGTTTCATCCTCCGAGTTGCCGAGCATGCGCATCCTTATCATCGAAGACGACCGGGAAGCCGCGAACTACCTCGTGAAGGCGCTGAGGGAGGCGGGCCACGTCTGCGACCTCGCGACCGACGGCGAGGAGGGCTTTCATCTCGCCAATACGCGCGATTACGACGTGATGGTGGTGGACCGCATGCTGCCGCAGAAGGACGGGCTGTCGGTCATTTCGCAGCTTCGCGAAAAAGGGGTCGGGACGCCCGCCCTCATCCTGTCGGCTCTCGGCCAGGTCGACGACCGCGTCACGGGCCTTCGCGCCGGCGGCGACGACTACCTGGCGAAACCGTACGCCATTTCCGAGCTTCTCGCCCGGATCGAGGTCCTCGGTCGCCGGCGCGGCGGCAAGGACATCGAGACGGTCTATCGCGTCGGCGACCTCGAACTCGACCGGCTGAGCCACGAGGTGAAGCGCGGCGGCAAGACGATCGTGCTGCAGCCGCGCGAATTCCGTCTGCTCGAATACATGATGAAGCATGCCGGTCAGGTGGTGACACGCACCATGCTTCTCGAAAACGTCTGGGACTACCACTTCGATCCTCAGACCAACGTCATCGACGTCCACATCTCGCGCCTGCGCTCCAAGATCGAGCGCGACTTCGGACCGCCGCTGCTCCATACCGTGCGCGGCGCCGGCTACATCATGCGCGCCGGCGAGTGAGAGTTCGGGGCGGCCGGTTTGCGGAGCGGCTGCGCGCGCTCTGGCGCGTCACCGCCGTCCGCTTGTCGGCCATCTATCTCCTGCTCTTCGCGGTATTCGCGGTCGTGCTCGTCTTCTACGTCACCGCCACGGCCTCCGGCGTCCTGGAAAGCCAGAGCCGCGAGACCATCACGCAGGAGATCACGGAGCTCGGCCGTGTCTATGGGCAGACCGGCATCTACGGCCTCGTGCGCTCGATCGACCTGCGCTCACGTCAGCCCGGGGCCTCGCTCTACCTCGTCACCGACGCGACGGGCCGCATCGTCGCCGGCAATGTCGTCAGCCTCGATGCCGGCGTCCTCGATACCGTCGGCTTCACCCCGCGCACCTTCAACTACGAGCGCTACGCCGATAGCGGGGTCGATCCGTCGAAGGACCGGTTTCACCTCGCGCTGGCCCAGGTCGAGGCGCTGCCCAACGGCATGCGCGTTCTCGTCGGGCGCGACCAGACCGATCAGGTGCGCTTCCGCGGCATCGTGCGCAATGCACTGATCCTGGCGCTGGCCCTGATGGGGGTGGGGGCCCTCTTCGCATGGTTTCTGGTCGGCCGGCAGGCTCTGCGGCGACTGGACGCCATGTCGGCTTCGAGCAACCGGATCCTGGCCGGCGACCTCAGCGAGCGTTTGCCCGTGACGGGAGCGGGCGACGAGTTCGACCGCTTGTCGGAGAATCTCAACCGCCTGATCGGCCGCGTCGCGCTACTTCAGGAGGGGTTGCGGCAGGTGTCCGACAATATCGCCCACGACCTCAAGACTCCGCTGGCGCGGCTGCGCAACCGCGCGGAGGCGGCGCTCGCCGGAGGCGGCGCCGACCCGCGCTCGGCCCTGGAAGGTATGATCGCCGAAGCGGACGGCATGATTCGCACCTTCGACGCGCTCCTGATGATCGCCCGCGTCGAGGCGGGCTCGCATCCCGTGATGATGATGCGCGTGGACCTTTCGCAGCTCGCCGCCGACGTCGCCGAGCTTTACGAGCCGCTGGCCGAGGAGGCGGAGGCGCAGCTCGTCCTCGAGGCACCCATGCCGGTCATGGCGATGGTCAGTCGCGAGCTGATCTCGCAGGCCATCTCCAACCTCGTCGACAATGCCCTGAAGTATGCCGAGATGCCGGATGGCCGGGCCACCCGCATCGTCATCCGCGTCCTCCAGGCGGAACCCGGACGCTGCGTGATCGAAGTCGCCGACAACGGTCCGGGCATCCCGGCTGACAAGCGCGGGCGAGTTCTGGAGCGCTTCTTCCGCCTGGATGAGAGCCGCACCAAGCCCGGCTCCGGCCTCGGTCTCTCGCTCGTTCAGGCCATCGCTCGCATCCATGGCGGCACCATCGCCCTTGGCGATGCCGAGCCGGGCCTTACAGTGAGGCTCGAACTGCCGACGGACGGGAGGCCGGGCGAGGATGGTGACGACGGCTGAGAGCGGCCTGAAGATCGGGGGAGCGCAGCAGCTCCGGCCGCTGGATGAAGCGCGGGCGGCGGGATGGCTTGCCGACCTCGCCCGGGCGGCGACGGATGGGGAGGCGCCGAGACTGGCGCACATGGCCGGCGCGGCGTCGTCGTCCGACGCCCGCCGGCTCGCCGCCGTCATGGACCTTTCGCCCTATCTCGGCGGCATCATGCTCCGGCGACCCGAATGGCTGGAGCCGCTTTTCCACGCGGACGGGCGGAGCAGGATCGCCGAGATCGTCGCCGAGCTGAACGCCGCGCCGGCACCCGACGAGGGGGAAAAGGCGCTGATGCGGCGCCTGCGCGAGGCTAAGCTCGAGGCCTCGCTCCTTCTCGCGCTGCGCGACTTGCTCGGCGCCGCTGATCCGGACGAGACAGTGCGCGGCCTGTCCGACCTTGCGGACGCCGCGATCGGCGCTGCGCTGCGTTTCGCGCTGGCGGAAGCGGAACGTTCGGGCCGGCTCGCGCTGTCCGCCCCGGCGCGGCCGGAGGCGGGAAGCGGGCTCTTCGTGCTCGGCATGGGCAAGCTCGGTGCGCACGAGCTGAACTATTCCTCCGATATCGACCTCATCTTGTTCTTCGACCCCGAGGCCGGCGCCTGTCGCGACCCCGCCGAAGGCGTCGAGACCTTCGCGCGGGTTGCCAAGAAGCTCGTGAAGCTCCTGTCGGAGCGGACCGCCGACGGCTACGTCTTCCGAACCGACCTGCGCCTGCGGCCCGATCCCGGCGCGATGCCCGTGGCGATGCCCGTGGACGCTGCGCTCACCTACTACGAGGGCCACGGGCGAAACTGGGAACGCGCCGCCATGATCAAGGCGCGCGTCGTTGCCGGCGATCGGCCGGTGGGAGAGGCTTTCCTCGCCGAGCTCTCGCCCTTCGTCTGGCGGCGCTACCTCGACTTCGCGGCCATCGTCGACATCCAGGCCATGAAGAACCGCATCGATCGCCATCGCGGGTTCGACGGCGTCGCGGCCTA
>CANJKV010000150.1 GCA_947474855.1 Aurantimonadaceae bacterium
CCCGGGCGGACCTGGATCAGGTCTCCCACGACGACGTCCTCGAGCGGCACCTCGACGAAGCGGCCGTCGCGCCGTACGCGAGCCGTCTTGGCCCTGAGACCCACGAGCCGGGCGATGGCCGCGCCGGTCCGCCCCTTGGCCCGCGCCTCGAGGAAGCGGCCGAGCAGGATCAGCGTGACGATGACCGCCGCGGCCTCGAAGTAGATCGCGTCGCTCCCGGCCGGCAGCAGCCCGGGCGCGAAGGTCGCGACGACCGAATACGTCCACGCGGCCGCGGTGCCGACCACGACGAGGGAATTCATGTCGGGCGCGAGGCGCATCAGGGCGGGAATGCCCTTCGCGAAGAAGCGGCGGCCCGGCCCGAACAGGACGAGCGTCGTCAGGACGAACTGGAGGAGACGGCTCTCCTGCATCCCGATCGTGTCCATGACGAACATGTGGACGGCCGGGATCAGGTGGGAGCCCATCTCCAGCACGAAGACGGGGAGCGTCAGGAGGCCGGCGACGAGGAGGTCCCGCCACAGGGCGGCCAGTTGGTGCTCCTTTGCGGCGGCGCGTTCCTCGCCGGACGACCCGGTCACCTCCAGCCGTCGCGGTTCGTAACCGGCTTCGCGGACCGCCGCTTCCAGGTCGGCGGGACCGACGTCGCCGACGGCGGAGACCGTCGCACGCTCGGTGGCCAGGTTCACGGCGACCGAGCGCACGCCGGGCACGGCCGCCAGGGCCTGCTCCACACGCCGCACGCAGGAGGCGCAGGTCATGCCCTCGATGCCTATCTCGACGGTCGCCGTGCGGACCTCGTAGCCGGCCCCTTCGATCGCCGCGACCACGGACGTCGGGTCGACGTCCGGCGCGAGGGTGACATCCGCCCGTTCCGTGGCAGGGTTGACGTTCGCGGACGTGACGCCGGGGACGTCGCGGATCGCCCGTTCGACGCGTCCGACGCAGGACGCGCAACTCATGCCTTCGATCTCGAAGGTCCGGATCTTCTCCGCCCGTTCGAGGTCGCCGCTCGCGATCATCCGGTTCATCGTGTCGTCTCCGATCTCATGTCGGATCGGAAGATGGTGCTTCCCACCATTGGAAGGTCAAGACCCGCTCGACGCTCCATCCGTCCGGACTCGGCGACGGTCGGAAGGACGCCGTCGCAGGAAGTAGGGGAATTCTCGATGATCCGTCGATGGTTGCTTCGCCGAGCCGCGACGACGCCGTGCCTTGAACATTACAAGGATATTTGCAATATGGGGCAATGAACGACGATTCAGCCGTTGTAGCCTTATCTGCCCTTGCCCATGCCGACCGCCTCGCGGCCTTCCGGATGCTCGTCCGTGCCGGCCCGAACGGCATGCCGTCGGGCGAGATCGCCGAAGCTTTATCCATCCCGCCCACGCGGATGAGCTTCCACCTCGCGACGCTGGAGCGCGCCAAGCTCCTGCGCTCGTGGCGCGACGGGCGCCGCATCCTCTACGCGGCAAGCTACGACGACATGCGCCAGCTCCTCGCCTTCCTGACGGAGGACTGCTGTTCGGGGAACCCGGAGATCTGCGGGAACCTCGGCGCCGACCTCCTCGCCCCCTCATGCTCGTCGGAGACCTGTTCGTGAGCGTCACGATCTACCACAACCCCGCCTGCGGCACGTCCCGCAACACGCTCGAGATGATCCGTCAGTCCGGCGAGGAGCCGCAGGTCATCGAATACCTGAAGACGCCGCCGAGCCGGGAGACGCTCGCCGAGCTGCTCGATGCTATGAACCTGAAGCCGCGGGACATCCTGCGGGAGAAGGGCACGCCCTACGCCGAACTCGGTCTCGACGACCCAAAGCTGACGGACGAGGAACTGCTGGCGGCGATGACCGAGCACCCCATCCTGATCAACCGTCCGATCGTCGTGACGGACAAGGGCGCCGCGCTCTGCCGCCCGTCCGAGAAGGTGCTGGCGCTCCTCGACAATCCAGTCGCAACCTTCACCAAGGAGGACGGAGAGACCGTCGGAGGCTCCCGGGAATGACCCGCACGCTCGTCGCGACCGCGGTCGCCGATTCCGCCGGCCTCGTCGGACTTCTGTCCGAGGCAGGGCTGCCGACCGAGGACGTGGCGGAGCCCGGCCGCGTGTTCCTGCGCTACGCCAACGAGGGCGGCGAGTTCGTCGGGATCGGCGGCTTCGAACCCCTTGGGCCCGCCGTCCTCCTGCGGTCCATCGCCGTCGTTCCCGAGCACCGCGGGCACGGCATCGGCGGCGCGATCACGGCGGACCTGATGGAGCGTGGCCGCATGCAGGGCGCGGCCGACGCATTCGCCTTCACGACAAGGGAACGGACCTTCCTCGCGGCGCTCGGCTTCCGGCGCGTCGAACGGACGGAGGCACCGGCCGCGGTGCTCGCGACCCGCCAAGCCATGGGCTTGTGTTCGGCCTCGGCCGTCCTGTGGCAGAAGGAGACCGGCCGATGACGGACCCCGTCGCCCTCGACCTGCCGTCCGTCGACCTCGACCAGCTTCGCCCGGTCGACGTGGACGCGCTCGCCGGCTCCGGTGCGCCGACGCACCCGCCACGCATCCTCGTTCTCTACGGCTCGATCCGCGAGCGCTCCTACTCCCGCCTCCTGTCCGAGGAGGCCGGTCGCCTGCTGCGCTGGTTCGGCTGCGAGGTGCGCACCTTCGACCCCCGCGGCCTGCCGCTCCCCGACGGGGCGGAGCCCGACCACCCGAAGGTAAAGGAACTTCGCGACCTCGCCGACTGGTCCGAGGGCATGGTCTGGGTCAGCCCGGAGCGGCACGGTGCCATGACCGGGATCATGAAGGCGCAGATCGACTGGATCCCCCTGGCGCTTGGCGCCAAGCGCCCGACGCAGGGCAAGACCCTTGCCGTCATGGAGGTGTCGGGCGGCTCGCAGTCCTTCAACGCCGTGAACCAGATGCGCATCCTCGGCCGCTGGATGCGCATGGTGACGATCCCGAACCAGTCGTCGGTCCCCAAGGCGTTCCTCGAGTTCGACGAGGCGGGCCGCATGAAGCCGTCCGCTTATCTCAGCCGCGTCGTCGATGTCTGTGAGGAACTGGTGAAGTTCACCCACCTCGTGCGCGGTCGCTCGGACTACCTCACGGACCGCTATTCCGAGCGCGTCGAGAGCGCCGAGAAGCTGTCCGAGCGCGTCAACCAGCGCACCCTCTGATCCTCCCTGCCCCGGACCTTCCATGCTCGCCCTCGCGATCTTCGTCGCCACCCTCGTTCTCGTCGTCTGGCAGCCCCGGGGCCTCGGCATCGGATGGTCGGCGCTCGCCGGCGCCGCCGTCGCGTTGGCGACCGGTGTTGTCGGCTGGGGCGACGTGGGCACGGTCTGGCACATCGTCTGGGACGCGACCTTCACCTTCGTCGCGCTGATCGTCATCTCGCTCGTCCTCGACGAGGCCGGGTTCTTCGCCTGGGCCGCGCTCCACGTCGCCCGCTGGGGCGGGGGCAACGGACGGCGGCTATTCCCGCTCGTCGTCCTGCTTGGTGCCGCCATCGCCGCCGTCTTCGCCAATGACGGGGCGGCGCTGCTCCTCACCCCGATCGTGCTCGCCATCCTCCTGCGCCTGAACTTCCCGCCCGCGGGGGCGCTCGCCTTCGTCGTCGCCTGCGGGTTCGTCGCCGACACGACCAGCCTGCCGCTCGTGGTGTCGAACCTCGTGAACATCGTCACCGCGAACTTCTTCGACGTGTCCTTCGGCCGCTACGCCGCGGTGATGGTGCCGGTGAACCTCGTCTCGCTGGCGGCGACGATCCTCGTCCTGTGGCTCTGGTTCCGCCGCGACGTGCCCGCGACCTACCGCGTCGACGAACTGGAGGAGCCCCGCCACGCGATCCGCGACCCGGCCGTGTTCCGAGCGGCGTTCCCGCTCCTCGGACTTCTGCTCGTCGCCTACTTCGTGACGGGGCCGCTCGGCGTGCCGATCGCGTTCGTCACCGGGGCCGCCGCCCTCGTCCTCATGGCGATCGCGGGACGGTGGTTCTCCGGCGGACGCGGTGCGGTGGTCGACCTGCCGAAGGTGCTGCGGGGGGCGCCGTGGCAGATCGTCCTGTTCTCGATCGGCATGTACCTCGTCGTCTACGGCCTCGGGAACGCCGGGCTGACCGACATCGCGGCGGATATCCTGCGCCGGCTCGCGACCCAAGGCACGCTCGTCGCTACCGTCGGCACGGGCTTCGTCGTGGCGGCGCTCGCCTCCGTCATGAACAACATGCCCGCGACCCTCGTCGGGGCGCTCGCCATCGACCGGGCGGACGTGGCACCCCTGACCCGCGAACTCATGGTCTACGCCAACGTCGTCGGCAACGACCTCGGGCCGAAGCTCACGCCCATCGGTTCGCTCGCGACCCTCCTGTGGCTTCACGTCCTCGCGGGCAAGGGGCAGCGGATCACCTGGGGGCAGTACATGAAGGTCGGTCTCGTCCTGACCCCGCCCGTCCTCGTCGCGACCCTCGTCGCGCTATGGGTCTGGCTGCCGGTCGTGTCGTGAAGCCACGCTGGCAGGTCGTCTCGGCGCTCGGCGTCTTCCAGATCCTGGCCTGGGGCTCCTCGGCCTATCTACCGGCCGTGCTCGCGCTCCCGATCGCCGTGGACACGGGCTGGCCCCTTCCTTGGGTAGTCGGCGGCGTCAGCGTCGGCCTACTCGTCTCGGCCGCGGCCTCTCCGCGCGTCGGCGCGGCCATCGCGGAGCGGGGCGGACGCCCGGTGCTGGCGGCGGGCGCCTTGCTCTTGGCGCTCGGCCTCGCCGTCCTCGGCCTGTCGCCGAGCCTGACCGTCTTCCTCGCGGGTTGGGTCGTCGTCGGTTCAGGCATGGGCATGGGACTCTACGACCCGGCCTTCGCCACGCTCGGCCGCCTGTACGGGTCCGATGCACGGTCGGCCATCACGACCCTGACCCTGTGGGGCGGGTTCGCCAGTACGGTCAGCTGGCCGCTGTCCGCGTTCATGGTCGAGCACGTGGGATGGCGCGGCGCCTGCTTCGCCTACGCCGCCCTGCACGCCGGGATCTCGCTTCCGCTCGTCCTGTCCGTCGTCCCCGCAGGCGCCACCCGAGACACCACGACGGAGCGGCATGACGATCGTCGCGCTCCGTGCGCCGAGGAGCGGCGGGCCTTCATGCTCCTCGTCGTGCTGCTTGTCCTTTGCAGCACGATCTTCGGACTGGTCTCCGTCCATCTGCTGACGCTCCTCCAGGCCCGCGGCGAGACGTTGGCGGCGGCGGTCGCGTTCGGCGCGATGGTCGGGCCGTCGCAGGTCGGAGCCCGCCTCCTCGAGATGTCGGGCCGCGGACGACACCATCCGTTGTGGACGATGCGGGCCGCCGTCGTGCTCACCGCCATCGGCGTCTGCTCGTTGGCCTACGACCTTCTGCCCGTCGCCGCGGCGATGGTGTTCTACGGGTCGGGCGCCGGCATCTTGTCCATCGCCCGGGGCACCGTGCCTCTCGCCCTGTTCGGCCCCGGCACGTACGCGAGCGTCATGGGCCGGCTGGCGCGCCCTGCCCAGGTCGCGCAGGCCGTGGCACCGACCGCCGGAGCCGCGTTGCTGGCGCATGCCGGCGCCTACGTCACGCTCGTCTTCCTCGCGGCCTTGTCGATCCTGGCCGTAGGCGTCGTCTCGCTCCTGCGCGAGCGCGGCGACCTGCCCGGCCCTTGAGGCGGCAGCCGACGGCGCAGGAAACGACAGGTCGGCTACGGGATGCGTGACGAACCGAAGAGGACGACCGGCATTGGTCGAGTGTAGCCAACCTGTCGGATATCGAAGACCTTGGAAGACCGAACCTACGACTGCCTGATCGTCGGGGCCGGCCCTGCGGGCCTGACGGCCGCCGTCTACCTCACGCGCTTCAGGCGCAGCGTCGCCGTCGTCGACACGGGGGCGAGCCGGGCGTCCAGGATCCCCAGGAGCCACAACGTCCCAGGCTTCGCGGATGGCGTCACGGGTCCCGAGATCCTGCGGCGGCACGTCGAGCAGGCAGGCGTCTTCGGCGTCCACGCGAGACGTGCCGAGGTCGAGACCCTGGCTACGCACGACGAAGGCTTCACGTGCCTGTCGATGGACGAGAACGGTGGACGAGCCGCGATCCAAGCCCGAACCGTCCTCCTCGCCACGGGCGTCCAGGACAACGAGCCGGCCATGCCGGAACTAGCCGAGGCGATCTCCGCTGGCCTGATCCGGATCTGCCCGGTCTGCGACGCCTTCGAGGCAATAGACGACGACATCGCGGTGCTCGGCGACGGGCCCGGCGCCGTCGCCGAGGCGGTCTTCCTGCGGACCTACAGCGACCGGGTCCGTCTCCTCCTGACGGACGGCGCGCAGTGCCTTTCGCCGGATGACCGGGAACGGCTGGCGAGCCGAGGCATCGGGATCGTCGAAGAGCAGATCGCGGCGCTCGTGCGCCAGGACGATGAACGCATGATCGTCCGGACGGCGGGCGGTGAACGCCTGTCCTACGACACGATCTACGCGGCGCTCGGCACGCGTGCGCGATCCGGTCTCGCGGCGCAGCTTGGCGCCGAGCTGGACGCCGCATGCGAAGCGGTCGTCG
This sequence comes from Aurantimonadaceae bacterium, assembly GCA_947474855.1. GTDB lineage: Bacteria > Pseudomonadota > Alphaproteobacteria > Rhizobiales > Rhizobiaceae > Antarcticirhabdus. The sequence goes on from CANJKV010000150.1 coordinate 6,555, forward strand.
TCGACAAGCACCAGAGGGCGAGCGTGCCGGGCCTGTGGGCTGCCGGAGACGTGGCGAGCAGCCTCAACCAGATCGCCGTGGCTTGGGGACATGCAGCCGTCGCCGCCACCGACATCCACAACCACCTGCGTGGCGGGTAGGAATGGGGCACGTGAAGGCTCTTTCACCGTCGGTTCGACATCCATGGTGGCTGCGGCGGTGTCCAGCTTGTCCCGGAACAGCGTTCCCGGAACTCCCGACATCGCGTCATCTTTTCTCGATCACGTCGGCCGGGCGCCGGGTCCTACATGTAGAACCGGTACTCCGGGCGGACGGGCATGTCGGATCCGACGTGGCGCAGGATCTCGCCGACCTTCCGAGAGAACCCCAGCGTGATCGGCTCTCCGTCCGAGAAGGAGGCGTTGTTGACGTTCATCTTCGTGAGCGCCAGCATCTCCCGGACGAGATGGCGCAGATCGCTGTCGCCGTGGTGCTCGAGGACCGTCCAGGGCTGGGGCACGTGAACCCCGGGATAGGTGTCGAAGTACGGCGTGAAGCCGTGGGTGTAGAGCACCGGGTAGCTCTCGCCGACGAGGGCGAAGGTGCCGCGCAGAGGCGGATACTCGCCTTGGCGGATCAGCCGGACCTCGCTCCGTGCCAACGTCACCAGATCGACGACGGCGTTCGGATTCACCTCCTCGATGCCTTCGTGGAAACCGCGAAGCTCGTTGTAGGCGGCATGGGAGGCGCCCCAGAATCGTGAACTCTTGTGGACCACCACCCGTTTCGGCGGCAGGCCGCGGACCTTGGCGTATTCGGTCAGCACGTCCCGCATCAGGACGGTCGCGCCCTCGGTCGTGAGATGCGGGGTCCGGCCCTGCTCGTCCACGTCCCATTCAAAGGGACTTCCACGCAACACCACGCCTTGTCCGAGGTAGTCGAAGGCCTGAGCGATACCGCTCCGCATGATCCTGCGTCCGGTCTCGTCCTCCGACTGGTAGAACGTTACGCCGATGTAGCAGGTGTCCTGTTCCAGGCCGTGTCCCCGCCACGGGACGCCGTTGGCCTTGAAGTAGAGGCCTGTCGCGAAGTTCCACGCACGGGTCGCCTTGTCCTGAAGACCCTTCTTCTTGCCGCTGAGGGTGTCTTCCCGAACGATCTGGATCGGCACCCCGTGCTTCATCGAACGGGCCTTGATGCTCCGCCGCAGGTTCAGCCACGATCCGTCGCCGAGTTCCGCGACGGTCGAGTCTTCGAGCAGCATCTGGGGCATCGCCACGATGATGACGTCGGGCGGCGGCGTGGTCGTGGCGACCCGCTCGGCATATTCCATGATCAGGTTGGTCGCCTTCTCCACGCGGTCGACGGGGCTCGTGAGATCGGCGATCTCCTGCGCGTCCTTGTCCCGGAACGTCTGCTTCCAGATCTCGGCGTCGAGCAGCTCCGTCGCGAAGGGGCCGTCGGGATTCAGCCCGACGAAGTCCGGCGCCTGCCTCTTCACCAGCGCTTCGATGACGAGATCCTCGTCGAAGTACTCGTCGTCGGCCAGGACGGTCCGCTTCTGCGACCGGTCCGACTCGATGCGGTTCCGGCATTCCTCGAGCCACCTCTCGCAGAGCGCGAGCGTGGTCCGCGTCCCCACGATACCGACCTTGATCTCCCGGGGATGGCGCCCCGGAAGCGTCCGGCCGAAGGGGCCGTACTCGGCCAGTCCGGTCTTCTTGTCGGGATGGAGGAAGTGGTCGTTGAACTCCAGAAAGGGCTCCTGGAGAAGCTCGATTTCCGCCATCATTCCGAAACCCCCTTCTCGCTCGTGCGCACGCTGAAAGGCGCATCGACCATGGTCGGTCGCCCCCGGATCCGCAGGACGTCGACGCCCTCGATCGACACGGCGAAGTCGTCCCGCCCGTCCGACAGGACGTGCGTCCAGAACAGGACGTCGTTCATGTAGATGTTGTTGTACTGCTTCGCCCGCGCCTGCCGAAGGTGCTTCAGGGCACCCTTCCCCGTCACCCGCGCCGTTCCGTCCCGGGTGAACACCAGCGACGGATCGATCATCAGCCCCCATCTTTCGCCGAAGCGCTGGAAATGGAAGCTGAGTGCCCAGTGCTTGAAGTACTTGATCGGGTACTTGTCTCCGTACTCGTAGAATTTCGCCACGAGCCGCTCCTGCCGGCGTCCCGTGCGGCTGCTCATCCAGCTCCGCCTGATCGGCGCATCCGGGCTCAAGCCGTCGTTGAAGAAATACTTCCTGTAGTCCTTGTCGAAATGCATGCCGAGGCGGCGAAGGTGACGATGGAAGGCGCTCCTGAGAAGGGCTCGCAGGTCGTCCTCGTTCTGCTCGTCCTGCTGAACCCAGTCCATGAGGTCGAAGGACTCCGACGTGCCGCTCTCGACCACTTCCCGGAGGGCGTTGTCGCTGGCCTCCGGATCCGTGAGGGTTATGATCGTGCCGGCGCGGAACACGTAGGGAGGCTTGCGCAGGGTGCTTCCACCGACGCGTTCGTGGAAGCGGGATCGGCGCTCGGGGAGGACCGGCGTCACCCAGATCGTCCCCGGCAGCTCCTCGACGGGGAGGACGTTCGTGTAGAGCGTCTCGCCGACGTCGTGCGAGACCCTGTCGGCCGCGAGGTTGCACAGCTCGAACAGGCGATCGTACGCGCCTTCGTCGAAGCGGTCGGCCTCCTTGTCGAAGGCGAACGAGATCGGCGGGTCGAAGACGTCGGGCTCGTCCTCGATGTAGCCCTGGACGTACCGCCAGTAGAGACGGTCGTCCCCGGGATGGTAGATGATGAAGATGACAGGCACGTCGAACTGGTGCCAGTAGCGCAGGTCCTTCTCGGAAACCTTGGCGCGGAACGTCGTGTCGGTGTCCTGGACGATGAACGAAGCGCCGGATTTCGACTGGACCTTCAGGATCTTGCCGGTGGAGATCCGCCCCTTGCCGTCCGGTCGGGCGGTGCAGATCTCGATCTCGCCGTCGATGCCGAGATCGTCCTTCTCCTGCTCCCGGTAAACGAAACCCATGTCGTGGACGACTTGGCTGATGCGATCGAGCCCCTTCCACTCGCTCAACTTCGACTGCGGAACGATCTTGCCGTGCATGCCCCCTCGCCTCGTCACGCGACGACCGGAGGAGGAAAGGTCATCCCCGACGCCTGCGCTCTCAGGACATGTAGGGCGGTTTCCCGCCGTTCATCGGTGTGATCTCGACGCCGGACGTCATCGTCGTCGTGCGATACGGACCGGCCAGGTTTGGCAACCGGGTTCCGTTTTCCTGCAGAAGCATCGGCCTGACTCCCGCGACTTCGCGCGGCGCCGCATAGTCCGGTTCTCGCGCAGGTCCTGGGTGACCAAAGGTGCGACGACCTTCCGCGTGCATGAACCACCCTCGGCAATCCATTGGCGGAGTCGAAGAAGTCGTGCGGTCGCTCCTTGCTGCATGAATGATGCATGGATTCGCGGGCTGGCTCTGGTGCGTCGCTCGCGGATCGGCCCGGCAGGATACGTCATGGCGGCGGGGCTGGATTTCGACACCGTGGGAGTGCGCACGAACGACGGTTGGACGGAGGTCGTACGCGAGTGACCTGCAGATCTTCGACGCGGAATCCGGCGTCCTGGTGTCAGTCGACCGGCACGCCACCGAGAAGCACGTCCGGGCGGCTGATCGGGACGCGCCTCATCGAGGAGGCCCGGGCGAGGCCGTCGGGCCCGAGCTTCCGCAGGGTCTGGAGGTAGCTCGGGTGCATGCCGCCGTCGACGTAGGCGACGGGCTTGGAGGGCTGGCGGGTCGTCAGGATCGCCTTCACGGCCTCCTCGTCGGCCGAGCTGACGGCGAGGAGGTCGGGCGTGCCGCCCGTCACCGAGGGTGGGCATTCGGCGAGCGGATCCAGGGTCGCGGCGACGTCGTCGGGCACGCCGAAGACGTACTTGCCGCCGCAGGCGGCGACCTTCGGCTCCGTGCGGCGGACGCGGAAGGCGTCGTAGCCTTCCTTCAGGTTCCGCCAGAAGGCGATGTTCGGGTCGGAGCGGTAACGGGCCATGTTCTCGGGCGTCATCCGGAACGGGAAGGCCTGTACCTGGAAGGACTTCTTCTCGCCAGCGAGCGCGTCCCGCGCCAGGGCGTAGATCTCGCCCATCGCCTCGTCGGTCATGGCGAAGCAGCCAACGGAGGCGCAGGCGCCATGGACCATCAGCGAATCGCCCGTGTAGCCCAGCGCCCGCTCGAGCCTGTTCGGGTAGCCGAGGTTGAAGGACAGGTAGTAGCGGGACTTCGGGTTCAGGAGCCCGGCCGTCACCGTGTAGAAGCCCTCCGGCGCCTGCCGGTCGCCCTCCTTGACCTTCGGTCCGAGCTTTCCCGACCAGCGGCACATCGGGTAGGTCTTCAACAGCTCGTAACGGCCGCTCGCCGCCTGCTTCCAGACCTCCAGCTCGCTTTCCTGCTTGAAGACGCGCACGAGGATCGGGCTGGCCGGCGTCATGCCCTTCGTCCGCATCTCGACCATCAACGCGGCCGGGATCGGCTGGAGGTGCGGCGCCGGATCGAGCACGTCGTCCATGACGTTGACGCAGCCGCCCAGCACCAGGGTCAGGGCGACGGCCGAGATGGCGGACTTCAGTCTTCGCAGCACAATCGTCGTTCCGGTTCGAGGGCGAAGCGAGACGGCGATCCGGGATCCTCGTACCGCGTGACGCCCGCGTGTGTCGTCGGCAGCCTTCTACCTCGTCGGCGCCAAGAAGCTCTTAACCAAGTTCGGCCGGCGGGCGAACCCGGTTCGGCGAAGCTCTCCCTCACCGGGAGGCGTCGTTCCCGGCGAGGGGATATCGGGCGAAGATCGACGTCGAGCCGTCCCGGGCGACGAGCAGCACCTCGTAGGGCTCGTCGCTCTCCCCCATTCCGGGCGAACCGGCGGGCATGTCGGGGACGGTGATTCCGACCGCGTCCGGCCTCTCGGCGAGCAGGCGCGTCACCTCCGCGGCGGGAACGTGTCCCTCGACGACGTAGCCGCCGACGAAGCCGGTGTGGCAGGAGGTCTGACCCGGCTTCAGACCTGCGCCGGTCTTCTTCGCGTAGAGGTCGGCCATGGCGAGGTTCTCGTTCGTAACCTCGAAGCCGGCTTCCTCGAGATGCCGGATCCAGCCGATGCAGCAGCCGCAGCCGGACGTCGAGAACACCTCGACCCGTTCGGCGGCCGCGGCCAGGAGCGAGCTGGACAGGAGGGTGGCCGCCGTAGCGGCTGCGAGCTTGCCGATCATCGTCGTGTCCTTTTCAGATGTCATATCCAGCGCCTCACGGCGTGCTTGTAGTCGCGGTAGTCCTGACCGAAGGCGTTCTCGAGGAAGGTCTCCTCGTCGCGCACCTGAAGTTCGCAGGCCACCCAGAATGCCAGGGCGCAGGCGATCATCAGCGGCGACGGCACCGCGACGGCGAGCCCCGCCGCCATCGCCAGCATCCCGAGGAAGACGGGATTGCGCGAGAACTCGAAGAGCCCCGTCGTCACCAGCCG
>CANJKV010000151.1 GCA_947474855.1 Aurantimonadaceae bacterium
GCTGGTCAGCCAGAGCCCGTCCACCTGCCGCCTGTCGTAGCGCTCCAGGCCGAGATGGACGCCGGCCAGCGTCGTCACCGTGCCCGAGGTGCCCAGAAGGTGGAACCCCGGCTGCCCGACGATCGCCTCCAGCTTGTCGCGCCCGCCGAAGCCGGCGATGAGGATCGTCACTTCGTCGACCATGCGCTTGAAGAGTTCGGGCGTGACGTTTCGCCCGCCATAGCGCTCGGCGAGGTTCACGACGCCGACGGGAAGCGAGGTCCAGGCGACGATGTGGTTCGACAGGCGCCGCGAGAAGCCGCTGCGCAGGTCGAGAAGGGCGATCTCCGTCGAGCCGCCGCCGATGTCGAAGAGCACCGCGCCCTTGGCGGAGCGGTCGACAAGCGAGCCGCAACCGGACACGGCGAGACGCGCCTCGGTCTCGCGGCTGACGATCTCGAGCTGGAGGCCCGTACGGTCGCGAACGCGCTCGATGAACTCCTCGCCGTTGGAAGCGGCGCGGCAGGCTTCCGTCGCGATGAGCCGCGAGGCGGCGATGCGCCGCGCCGAGAGCTTGTGCGAGCAGATCTCCAGCGCCGCGATGGCCCGGTCCATGGCAATGGTCGACAAGCGCCCGGTGCGCCCCAGACCTTCGCCGAGGCGCACGATGCGCGAGAAGGCGTCGATCACGCGGAACTGCCCCGGCTTCGTCGGCACCGCGACGAGCAGGCGGCAATTGTTGGTGCCGAGGTCGAGCGCGGCATAGGCCGCCGGCCGAGGACGCTCGCCGTCCGGCAGAACGGCGGCGCCGTTGACGGAAGCGTTGGACGGCTCGCTGCCGCGCGGCTGCGCGTTTGCCCGGGCCTGGGCCGGCGGGGCGGGACGCGCGGCGGGCTGGCGGGCGCGCGACTCGGCGGCCGCGACCGCGCCTTCAGGCGCGCGCGAACGCTCGCCAGCCGGCTGCTTGTCGCTCGGCTTGCCCCAACGCCGCCCGCCGCGCCGGCGGTTCTGCCGCGCGCCTTGGGCGAGCTTGCCGCTCGCGGCCTTGTCCGCCGCCGCGCGCTTTTCGGCCTGCGCGCTGCCAGCGGCCGGATGCTGCGCCTTGCCCGCACCCCCACCCTTCCGGCGGCGGCGCTTCTGGCGCTTGGTCAAAGGCTCGTCGCCGTTCGGCCGGGCGCCGGCCGGCGCCTCGCCCTTGCGCTCGGCGCGGCCAGTCGGCCCCGCTTCGGGCGGGGTGGCCTTGGGAGCCTTGCGTCTTCGTCTTACGGATGTCGAAGGGGGCCGATGTCTCCGATCCAGCTCATGGATGCTCACACACGATCTCCGGCGATCGGCGCGCGGCTACGCGGCGCGGATCACCTAATGTTTCAAGTCAGTTGTTGCGGAGTGTATCAACTGACCCGTGAAGCACAAGGAGGGGCGAGCGGCTACTTCACTAGGACGCGCGTACGCGCCGCCGCCCCCGTGGAATCGACGACCGAGAGCGCGACGAAGCCGGTGGCGTCCGGCGACCATTGCGCCGAGCGCCCGAGGACGTCCCGCGCCACAGGTCGCCCGTCGGCATACCAGGTGAATGGGGGCCGGCCGTTGCGGACCTTGAGGAACAGGGTGCCGCCGGCCGCGTCGCTGAAGCCGACCTCCACCTGCGCCTTGTCCGGGGGATAAACGATCTCGGGCGCGAGGCCGCTTCTCGCCTCCGTCGCGGCGCGGCCGACGCGCTTCAAGGGCGGCGGCAGGGCGGCGCTGGCATCGGCCAGGATGCCGGGCGGCGGTCCCGGCAGGGCCACCGGCTTGCCGAGACGGGCGAACACATCGCGCATCACCGGAGCGGCCGAATCCTGGCCGACGAGGCCCGGCACCGGCGCGCCGTCTGGCCGGCCGAGCCAGACGCCGACGACGTGGCGCCCGTCATAACCGACGGTCCAGGCGTCGCGGTAGCCGTAGGAGGTGCCGGTCTTCCAGGCAATCGTGCCGGGCGAGCCCTTGGCCGTCACCGGCGCGCCGGCAAGGATCGAGGACACGTACCAGGCGGCCTGCTCCGACAGGATACGCTTGGGGACCGGGCGGTCGAGGCCGGAGATGGGCTCGACACGCAGCGGCTCGGCGAGGCCGCCATTGGCAAGGCCGCCATAGATCGCGACGAGGTCGGTAAGGCGCAAGCCGAGGCCGCCGAGGCCGATGGCGAGGCCCGGCAGCGACCGGTCGCCGAGTTCCGGCTCGGCCCCGGCCCGGCGCATGCGATAAACGAGGCGGCTCGGGCCGACCGCCGAAAGAAGCTCCACCGCCGGCAGGTTGCGCGAGAGCTGCAGCGCCCGGCGCGCGGTGATCGTGCCCTCGAAGACGCGGTCGAAGTTCTCCGGCGCGTAGCCCGCGAAGGCGGCGGGGCTGTCGTCGACGAGGCTTTCGGGATGGGCGACGCCGAGCTCGAAGGCAAGGCCGTAGATCAGGGGCTTGAGCGTCGAGCCCGGCGAGCGCAGCGCGCGCGTCAGGTCCACGAAGCCTTGCCGCGAAGCGTCGAAGAGATCCGGCGAGCCGACGCTCGCGACGATCTCGCCCGTGGAAGGGTCGGATACGAGGATGGCGAGGCTGACGGGCTTCGGCAGCTTGGAAACGGCGCCGCGCGCATAGGCTTCGAGGTCGGCCTGGACCGTCTCGTCGAGGGTCAGGTCGATGCGCCGGGCATCGGGCCGCTCGGCGTGGAGGCGCGCGGCGGCGTGCGCGGCCAGGATCGGCAGCTCGCGCCGGGCGCTCGGCACGGGCTCGGCCATGGCGCGCGTCGCTTCCGCGGCATCGAGCACGCCGAGTTCGCTCATCCGGGCGAGCACCCGGTCGCGGGCGCGCTTGGCGCGTTCGGGAAAGCGGTCGGGCCGGATGCGCTCGGGCGCCTGCGGCATGGCGACGAGAAGCGCGGCCTCCGCCGCGGTGAGGCGCCCCGGCTCCTTGCCGAGCCAGGTGAGGCTCGCCGCGCGCACGCCCTCGACGTTGCCACCATAGGGGGCGAGGCGCAGGTAGAGGCGCAGGATGTCGGATTTCGAGCGCGTACGCTCCAGCGCGACGGCGCCGAGGATCTGGTCGAGCTTGGCCGCGAAGCTCCCCGTCGGCAGGCGCCCCAGCATGCGCGCGACCTGCATGGTCAGCGTCGAGCCGCCGGACACGACCCGCCCGTGCGCGGCCATCTCGATCAGCGAGCGGCCGAAGGCGCGGACGTCGACGCCGCCATGCGCCTCGAAGCGCCGGTCTTCCCAGGCGAGCAGCATGCGCAGGTAGCGCGGGTCGACGTCGTCCGGCCCGGCATCCAGCCGCCACACGCCGCCGGGCGCGGCGAAGGCGCGCAGAAGGCGGCCGTGGCGGCCGAGCACCTCCGTGCCGACCGCGGGCTCGGCGAAGCCGGCGACGCGCCGCTCCACGGCGCGCTCGAAGGCGCCGAAGGCCGCGAGCCCGAACGCCAGGAGGATGAGGAGCGCGATGCTCCCGCCCTGCGCCAGCCGCCTCAACCGCGACATCGGCAGCCGCCCTCAGCCGCCTACCGCGCGCCGTCGACGACGGTGACACGCCCTTGCGCGGTCGTGCCGCGACGGCTCGGGTCGTACATGTTCTCGACGAGCGCGGCCGGGTGGACGAACTCGCCGGCCGAGACCGCCCGCACGATGTAGGCGAAGCGGCGGATGGCGGTGTCGTCCTTGTCCTTGTCGAAGGCCGCGACGAAGCGGTCGGCGCGGAACTCGACGTGCGCGACCTCGCTGGAGAGCTCCAGCCAGTCGAGGCTGGAAACGTCGCCGCCGCGAAGGATCGCCGGATTGTCGATCGAGAAGCCCGCCGGCAGCGGGTCGTCCACGACGAGCTTGGCCGGCCCGTTGTCGATCGGCACGACTTCGAGCACCGCGACCAGCCGGTCGCCCTGCGCGATGGCCGCGGGGTCGGCCTCTTCGCCCTCCAGCGTGTAGTAGCGGCGCTCGATGGAGTAGCCGCTGGTTTCCGCCGGTCCGGCGACGGTGGGCACGCCGCGCACGGTGACGGCGGCGCTTTCGGGCGCGTCGTCGCGGTTGGAGACCTCGGGGCCGGCGCGCAGGCTCGCCTCGTCGAAGGCGCCAGACCAGGCGCCGTTCACGTCGCGGCCGGCGACCGTCAGGGCCGGCGGGTCGCGGTCGAGAAGGGCATGTGCGGCCAGAAGCGACCAGGCATCCTCCTGCGTCGAGGTGTAGCGCGCGTCGCGGCGACCGGCATTGACCGCGTCCACGAGCCCGTTCAGCGACACCCCGTCGACGCCGCTCTCCAGGCCGACGGCGAGGACGCCTGCCTCGTCGCGCAGCTTGGTGCCGTAGTCGCTGCGCGCCTCCGGCCCGGCGCCCGGCGCTTCGGCGTCGCGCACCGCGTCGGACAGGACGCGCTCGGCCCGCACCCGGTCGCCGTAGAAGGCGAGCGCCGCGGCGAGCTGCGCCTTGGCGAGCGGCGTCGGGAAGTTCGACAGCTCGTTCTCGGAGTAGTAGCGCAGGTCGCCGATCGCCGCCCGGCCGTTGCGGGCGAGGACGTAGTAGCTGTAGGCGACCGCGGGCCAGTCCGGCGCGTCGCTGACATAGGCGAGCGAGTTGCGCAGGTTGTCGACGGCGAGCGTGAAGCCCTCCTCCGGCACCTGGTAGCCGGCCTCGCGGGCGCGGGTCAGGAAGTCGGTGACGTAGGCGTCGAGCCAGAGGTCGCCGTAGCCCGGCTCCCATAAGCCGAAGGAGCCGTTGGACGACTGGTTGGCGAGAACGGCGGTGACGGCCTTCTGCACCCGCTCCTTGACGTCGTCGACGCCCTCCTGGCCGAGACCGGCCGCGACCACCGTCCTGTCGAGGTAGACGAGCGGCATCGCCCGGCTGACGAGCTGCTCGGTGCAGCCGTAGGGATAGCGGTCGAGCGCGCGCACCACGCCGGCGACGTCGAACTGCGCGGCACCGGTGACGCTGACGGTCACGGAACCCGTGCCCGGCTGGAAGTCGGCGAGGATCGCCGGGTCGAGCGACAAGCGCCCGCCGTTCGGGGCGAGCTGGACGATGCTCTTCTCCACCTGCTCGGGCGCGTTGGAGCGCACGGGCAGCGTGAAGGTCTTCTCCAGGCGCTCGCCGCCGGGCAGGCTGACGGACAGCCGCATCTCGGCGTCGCCGACGCGCGAGGCGAGGACGGGAACGAGCACGCGGGCGCGCGCCTTCTCCGACACGTCGACCGGATACTGCATGCCGCCGCTGAGCGACACGACGCCCTCCCCGCCGGTGAGGCTGAGCACCGCCTCACCGGTCGGCCCGTCGACGTGGGTGAGATCGACGGCGATGCGCGTCGAATCGCCGGGGGCGAGGAAGATCGGCCGGCTGACCTCGACCACGACCGGGTCGCGCACGAGCATGTCGGCATTCGCCTCGCCAACCGCCGTCTTCGTCCAGGCCAGCGCCATGAGCTTGAGCGAGCCGTTGAAGTCGGGGATCGGCAGCGGCACCGCGGCCGTGCCGTCCGGCCCGACGGTGACGACGCCCGAGTAGATCGAGACCAGCTCGTCCATCGGCGGGGGCGCGTCCAGCGAGCCGGAGGCGTCGCCGCCCGAGCGCACGGTGCCGGGCGCGCCCTGCATGCGGTCGATCAGCTTGCCGTAGAGGTCGCGGATCTCGACGCCGAGCCGGCGCTTGCCGAAGTACCATTCGGAGAGCGACGGCGGCTGGAAGTCGGTGATGTTGAGGATGCCCTGGTCCACCGCCGCGAGCGTCAGGTACGCCTGGTCGCCTGGCTGGAGGCCGGCGACGCGCACGGTGGCGTCGACGATCTGACGCGGACGGATCTCGGCCGGCGCCTCGATCGAAACCTGGAGCTTCTTCTCGGCCGGATCGACGCTGCCGTAGGCGAGGCCGATCGCCCGACCCGGCATGCGCTTCTCCTCGATGCTCATCGGCCTGAAGGCGGTGGCGAGGACGTAGGCGCCCGGCCCCCACTCGCGGGTGACGGGGAAGGTCACCTCCCCGCCCTCGGCGGGAATATCCGCGGTCTGGCGGGCGACGACGCCTTCGTCGAGGACGAGCACGTCGACCTTGGCGGCGAAGCGCGGCTCGACGCGCACGCGCGCGGTCTCGCCGATCTTGTAGCTCGGCTTGTCGAGGGACACGCTCGCGACCTCCGGCGTGTCGATGGCGCGGGCCGCGACGTACCAGCCGGATTCGAAGTCGACGCTGGCAGGAACGACGTCGCCGCTCGCGGCCTCGACCCGCAGCTCGTACTCGCCCCACTGCGTCGGAACGGTCAGCGCGGCCGGCGCCCCGTCCGAGGGCAGGTCGAACGTGCCGTCGGCGATGCGCTCGGAGCGGCGCACGACCTCGTAGTTCCAGTCGCCGTTGGCGCCATACCACTGGAAGTCGGTGGTGACCCGGTTCAGCGTCCAGCGCGTGCCCGACAGCGCGACCCGCGCGCCGGAGGCGTCGAGCGCGACGACGTCGAAGCCGGCCTCGCCGCCCTCGTCCACGGCACCCTCGAAGCGCGGCTTGATGCCGATCCGGGGTGCGGCGCCGGCAAGCGCCAGTTGGAGGTCGCGCTCGACCGGGCGCCCACCCGCGTCGATGACCCGGACCTGCAGGCTCGCCTGCAGCGGCTTGGTGGTCGCCGGCGGCGCGAAGGCGGTAAGGCTCACCTCCGCCTTGCCGTCGGCATCGAGCTTCACCGTATCGAAGGGCTGGCGGATCGTCTCGACCGCGTCGTCGGAAAGGCCGAAGCGGTAGCCGTCCAAGCCGTCGAGCCCCGCTGCCTCGCTCACCACCACCTCGCCCTGGACGTCGAGGTTGGCGGCCGGCGCGCCGAAGAGGTAGCGCCCGTCGACAGAGATCGTCGGGGGCGCCTCGGGATCGAAGGTCTCGCTCGAGGCCGACAGGGTGAAGTCGAGCTTCTCCGGCTGGAAGTCCTCGACGCGCACGCTGGTCTCGGCGACCGCCGGCTCTTCGGGATCGGTGTGAACGGCGAAGCGCCAGATGCCGCGCTGGGCGCCGGCCGGCAGCGCCGTGTCCCAGGCGAAGCCGCCGGCGCCGCCGTCGGCGAGCTGGCGGCGGCCGAACTCGACGCCGTCCGGCCGCGTCACGATGCCGGTCAGCGTCAGGCCGTGGACGGCCTCGCCTTTCGCGTCCCGCACGAGGCCGGTGACGTGGGTGGTCTCACCGGTGCGGTAGATGCCGCGCTCGGGCGTGAGGAAGACGTCGAGCGCGCCGACGGGCGCCCGGCCCTCGACGCCGCGGTCGGTGAGGTCGAAGGGCGCGGCCTCCAGGTCGAGGAAATTGAAGTCGGCGCCGTTCCTGGCCGCGGTCAGCACCACCGGCCGGTCGCCGCCGGTGCCGCGCAGGAGGCCGGCCGGGATGACCGCCTGCCCCGTCGCGTCGGTCGTCGCGGTGGCGAGGATCTGGTTGTTGGCCGCGACCAGCGTTAGTTCCAGGTCCTCGATCGGCTCGGCGGTGCCGAGGGAGCGCGAGATGACGTGGAAGCCGTCCGCGCCGGAGAAGGAGGCGAGGCCGATGTCGCTGACGACGAACCATTGCGTCGCCGGCTCACTGGCGTTGGGCGAAGCGTTCTCGGCCGTCGCTGTCAGGACGTAGACGCCGGGCTTGAGGTCGGGCACCAGCTCTGCGACGGGGATGGCGGTGGTCACCTCCTCGTTGACGGCGTTGCGCACGCCGACCGAGCCCTTCCACACGTCCTCGCCGCGGGTCTCGGCGATCGAGTCGACGGAATAGGTGTAGAGGCGCGACAGGAAGAGCTTCTCGGCCAGCGTCGAGGCGAGGCCCCGCTCGCCGATGAACTGGACGCGCGCCTTGATCTCGTCGGTGTTGACCGTGGTGACGGGGATCGTCGCGTTGCCTCCCGCCGGCAGGACGTAGGCGTTGGTGGCGAAGCGCACCGAGGGGTCGCGATCGCGCACGTAGACGTCGAGGTCGGCGGAACGGGCCAGCGTTTCGCCATCCTGCGAGGCGATGCCCGAGCGCGCCACGACGCGGTAGCGCTCGCCGTGCCGCACGCCCTCGACGCAGAGCTGGCTGCCGCTCGCCGTCACGGGGAGCGTTTCGCCACTCTGGACGGACAGGTAGTCGCCGGGATTGTCGGAGTTCAGGATCGAGGGCGCGAGCGGGTCGGAGAAGCTGACGCAGATGCGCGGATTGGCGGCGTTGTTGTCGACCGTGTGCTCCAGGATGCGGAAGCCGTGCTCGGCGACGACGGCGTCGAGCCGCGCCCGGACGTCGGCGTCGTCCGCCACGGCGAGGCTGGCGCGATAGGCCTTGATCGCCGCCTTCCAGCTCGACTGGGCTTCGAGCGAGCGGCCGATGGCGTCCATCGCTGCGGCCCGTCCGGGCTCGCTCGCGGCGGTGAGATAAGCGTTGATCGCGGCTCCGTCGCGCAGCCGCGCGTTCTCGACCTGCGCCTCGTATTCCTCCGGCTGGTAGGCCAGCGCCGCCTCGAAGAGGCCCATCCAGGCGCGATGCACGAGCGGCTCGCGCTTGGCGGCTTCCGACCAGGCGGCGACGGCGTCGGCCTGCGACAGCGACGCGCCAGCCCCCTCGGCGATCTGGTCGAGGGTGAGGCCATCGAAGGCCGGATCGCGCGTGGCCTCCGTCAGCTCCAGGCGGAGGCGCTTGGCGGCGTCGCGGCTGGTGCGCGGCAGGAAGTCGAGGTCGGCGTCGCGCCGGTCGAGCGAGGCTTCGTCGGAAACAGCGGCGGTGGCGGTGGCGGTGGCGGGTCCGGTCGCGACGCGGCCCGACACGGCGCCGGCCACGGGGCGCTCCTCGCCGACCTCGCTCTTCAGGAAGCACCAGCGGCTCTTCTCGTTGAAGGTGAAGGCCGCGCACTTGTTGTCCGCGAGGCACGCCGTCTCGCAGAGGTCGAGGTCGACGTCCTGCATGGTCTCGTAGTCGCCGCCGAACAGGTCGGCGCTGGAGACGCGCTCCATGCGACGCAGGATCTCGGAGCCGTCCTGCGCGAGTGCCGCGCCGGGAAGCGCCGCGCCGAGGGCCGTCGCGGCCAGCGCGCCGAGAAGCCAGCGGACGGTTGTCGAGCGAGCCATGTTTCCCCTCCCGAAGGCGTATCGGCCGCGCGATTGTGACCCAAGCGCGAGGCGGGCGGAAGGGGTAGCGGCTCCATGTTTCCGCGGTGTGACGTCGATCGTTCGCGGCGAGGGGAACCGCAGGCCTCAGGCCGTCGGTCGCACCCGCCAGGACAGGCCCGCATCCGGCCGGAACACGCGAACGCCCCCCGTATCGTCGCCGCCTTCGATGGCCACGTCGCAGAAGATGTCGGCGCCCGGCGCGCCGCGCTCCAGCGTGATCGTGTCCCCGTTCACCGGCAAGCCGTAAAAGGCAGGACCATTGCGCGAGGCGAACCACTCGAGCCGGTCGAGCGCCCACTCCTCCTCGAAGACCTGGGCAAGGCAGGCCATGGTCACCGGCGCGTTGAAGACGCCGGCGCAACCGCAGGCGCTTTCCTTGTCGCCGATCGGATGGGGCGCCGAATCGGTGCCGAGGAAGAAGCGCCCTTTTCCCGAGACCGCGGCCCGGCGCAGCGCCAGGCGGTGCTCCTCGCGCTTGGCGATCGGCAGGCAGTAGAGGTGCGGCCGGATGCCGCCCCGGAAGATGTCGGAGCGGTTGATCATCAGGTGGTGCGGCGTGATCGTCGCGCCGATCCGCCCCTCCGCGCCTTCGACATAGGCGACGCCCTCGCGCGTCGTGACGTGCTCCATCACGACGCGCAGGCCGGGAAAGTCGCAGCGCAGCGGAATGAGCACGCGCTCGATGAAGACCGCCTCGCGGTCGAAGATGTCGACCGCCGGATCCGTCACCTCGCCGTGGACGAGGAGCGGCACGTCGGCCGCCTGCATGGCTTCGAGCACGGGACGGACCTTGGCGAAATCGCGCACGCCCGCATCCGAGTTGGTCGTTGCGCCGGCGGGGTAAAGTTTCACCGCCGAAAGCTCGCCGGACGCGGCGCCCTCGCCTATATCTCGCGGATCGGTCGTTTCCGTGAGATAAAGCGTCATCAGCGGCTGGAAGACGTGCCCGTCGGGCAGGGCCGCCAGGATCCGGTCGCGATAGGCGCGAAGCTCGGTCATCGTGCGAACCGGCGGCCTGAGGTTCGGCATCACGATGGCGCGGCCGAAGACGGCGCTCGTCAGCGGCAACACGGCCGCGAGCATGGCGCCGTCGCGCAGATGCAGGTGCCAGTCGTCCGGCCGGGCGATCGTCAGCGTGGTCTCGGTCATGGCGACCTCCGTCTCGTTTCCGGGCGAGGGTTGGACCAAGCATCGGTCCGGCGCAAGGCTGCTGCAGTGGCCGTCGGTCGATCGGCACGGTGGAGCGGCTACGGACTCTTTTTCTGGGTACTGAGCCGCCTATAAATGTTTTGTGCATCGCAATGCAGCCGAATATCTGCTAAGGCGCCCATGCGAACGATCATTCGTTCGCGAGTGATCGGGATCAGTTCATGCGTCTTCGCTTCATCCGTTTGGCTGCCATCGCCGCTCTGTCGCTGGCCGTTTCCGCCTGTCAGGACGGCGCCGGCGGCGAAGGGGCTGCCGGCGGCGGCGCCCAAGGCGGAGGCGCCCCGCCGCCGTCCCAGGTCGGCGTGATCGAGACGACGACCGAAGCGTTGCCCGTGATTTCGGAACTGCCCGGCCGCATCGCGCCCACGCGCATCGCCGAGGTGCGCCCGCGCGTCGGCGGCATCGTGGTCCAGCGCGTCTTCGAGCAGGGCACCTTCGTCGAGGAGGGCCAGCCGCTCTTCGAGCTCGACAAGGCCACCTATCAGGTCGAGGTCCAGGCCCAGCAGGCGTCGGTCGCCAGCGCGCAGGCCCAGCAGCTCCAGGCTCAGCAGGACTACGACCGAATCAGCCAGCTGGCCCGCAACCGGACCGCCAGCCAGGCCCAGCTCGATACGGCCGAGGCAGCCCTCGCCCAGGCCCGGGCCGGCGTCCTGTCGGCCCAGGCAGCCCAGCGCGCGGCCGAGATCAACCTCGACTACGCGACCGTGCGCGCCCCGATCTCCGGGCGCATCGGCCGGGCGCAGACCACCGAGGGCGCGCTCGTCAGCGAAACAAGCACCGAACCGCTCGCGACCATCCAGCAGCTCGATCCGGTCTATGCCGACATCCAGCAGCCGGTGTCGCAGCTCCTGCGACTGCGCGCGGCGCTGGAAAGCGGGCAGCTGCGCCAAATCGCGCCCGACGTCGCCCAGGTCCGTCTGAAGATGGACGACGGCACCGACTATGCCGAACCCGGAAAGCTCCTGTTCGCCGAAGCGACCGTCGACGAGACCAGCGGCCAGGTGACGCTGCGCGCCGAGTTCCCGAACCCGAACGGCGACCTCCTGCCCGGCATGTACGTGCGCGTCGCCATCGAGCAGGGCATCGAGGAGAACGCCATCGCTGTTCCGAACCAGTCGGTGCAGCGCGATACCGCCGGCCGTTCCCAGCTTTACATCGTCGATGCCGAGAACAAGGTGGTGGTGCGCAACGTGACGGTCGCCCGCGTCCTCGGCACCCGCTCGGTGATCTCGGAAGGGTTGAAGCCGGGCGAGAAGGTGATCGCCGACGGCTTCCAGAAGACCGGCCCCGGCGCCACCGTCGTGCCCGTGCCCTGGGTCAACCCGCTGACGCAGCCGCCCGCCGCACCTGCCGGCGCGCCCGAGGCTGCGCCCGCCGCCGAAGCGAACGCTGCGCCGACACCGTCCGCCGAAGCCGGGCAGGCCGGCGCGGCGGAAACGACGCCGACCCCGACGCCCGCTCCCGGGCGCGACGTCGCCCAGTCCGAGCAGCCGGCCCGGCCGGCTTCCGGCGGCAGCGCCCAGTAAGGACGGCCCGACCCGATGCCAAGTTTCTTTATCGACCGACCGATCTTCGCCTGGGTCGTCGCGATCTTCATCGTCCTGGCCGGCGTGATCTCGCTGCCCTCGCTGCCGATCGCCCAGTATCCGAACGTCGCCCCGCCCTCCCTGACGATCTCCACCGCCTATCCC
>CANJKV010000152.1 GCA_947474855.1 Aurantimonadaceae bacterium
ATGGACCATGAAATTTGAGGATTGGGTCCAGATTCGGGTCAGGTTAGGGTTTTTCCACAGGCAAGAACGGCACTGAGGGGCTCTCAAATGATCGTCGTTGTGGATAACCGGGAATTGGTGACGAGCGGCTACCAGTCGCTCTTCGGTCGCGAGGGTGTCTCGGCGACCGGCTTCTCCGCCAGCGAGTTCCGCGACTGGGTCGAGACTGCGCCGGAGACCGACATCTCCGCCGTCGAGGCCTTTCTTCTCGGCGACTTCGACGAGCGTGCCGTCAGCCCCCGCCTCATCCGCTCGCGGTCCAAGGCGCCGATGATCGCGCTCTCGGAGTCCAAGAGCCTCGACGGCACGCTCGACCTCTTCGCCGCCGGCGTGGACGACGTCGTGGCCAAGCCGGTGCACGTCAAGGAAATCCTGGCCCGCGTCGGCGCCATCCGTCGCCGCGACGCCGTCGACACGGCCCGCACCATGATCGGCGAGATCGCCGTGTTCGCCGACGGCCGCGACGCCGAGGTCGCCGGGCGCGCCATGGCGCTGCCCCGCCGCGAGCGCCGCATCCTCGAATACTTGGTCGCCAACCGCGGCCGCCGCGTGTCCAAGCAGCAGCTCTTCTCCGCCATCTACGGCGTCTTCGACGAGAACGTCGAGGAGAACGTCATCGAGAGCCACATCTCGAAGCTGCGCAAGAAGCTGAAGATGCGCCTGGGCTACGACCCGGTCTCCTCCAAGCGCTATCTCGGCTACGGCATCGGCGTCTGAGCCGAGGCCTAAGCGAAACACCCTATCCGTTCCTACCTGGAGCCTCCGGCCGATCAAGAGATCGGCCGGAGGCTTCTTCGTTTGATCTTGTCGTTTACTTTTCGGCAACAAATCCAGCAGTTTCGCGCAAGCCGTCAAGGCTACAAACGAGCTCAGTTCCAAGCTGCACAAGGACGGACCCATGAGCATCGGCGGCGCCATGCGCACCTCGACTTCCGGCATGAACGCGCAGGCCAACCGCCTGTCGGCCGTGTCCGAGAACATCGCCAATGCCAATACGACCGGCTACAAGCGGGTCACCACCGAGTTCTCCTCGCTGATCCTGCCGTCTTCGTCCGGCCTCTACAATTCCGGCGTGGTTCAAACCCAGGCCCGCACCCTGATCTCGGAGCAGGGCGGTCTTTCCTACACCTCGAACTCCTCGTCTTCCCAGGCCATCGATCTGGCCATATCCGGGAAGGGCTACATGGTCGTCGGAGACGGTGAGACCGGCAAGTATCTCACTCGTGCCGGGTCCTTCGTGAAGAACGGGAACGGCGACCTCGTCAACGCCGCAGGCTACATTCTCCAGGGCTACCCGCTTCCGGAAGGCGATACGAACGGCGTCGCCAACGGCTATGCCGGGCTCGTGAACGTCAATCTGAACGCCACGCAGCTCATCTCGAAGCCGAGCGACCAGGCGACATTGCGCATGGGACTGGATAAGGGTTCAGCAGTCGTCAAGGCGACGGGCGCCGTTGCTGCAAACAATGAAGTCAACGGCAAGAAGCCGAACGAGATCACCACGCCCACAGCCACTCCGGCCGATCTTCAGGCACTCAAGTTTTCGGCGAAGGAGTCGATCGTCACTTACGACAACTCCGGCAAGGAAGTCGTTCTCGACGTGTATATGACCAAGACGGCTGCCGCCGTGGGAACGCCTCCGAAGGACGAGTGGGAGTACGTGATCTTCAATCGAGCCGACCAGGGCTCCGGAGCGGATGCTCCCTTCCCATACAAGAATCCCGCGATCACTCCTGAAGGAAACGCGGCCGGAGTCGTTGTCACCAAGGTCGAGTTCGATAGCTACGGGAACCTCGTAAATCCTGACCAGGCGATTACTGTCCAGATTCCCAACGGACAGAAGCTCAAGTTGAGCTTGGACAAGACGACGCAAAAGGATCAGAAGACGCAGACCATGGCGGCCTCCGCCAACGGCAACCCGCCGGAGGTCGTGGACAAGGTCTCGATCGGCGAAGACGGCATCGTGCGGGCCGAGTTCAAATCCGGTGCCTCAATCAACCTCTACAAGATCCCGCTCGCCATGGTGGAGAGCCCGGACAACATGTCGGCGCTTCCCGGCAACGTCTTCAGCGCGGGCCTGGAGTCCGGCACCGTGCTCGTCGGCTTCCCCGGCGAGAGTGGCATCGGGAAGCTGATCTCGGGCGCGCTGGAAAGCTCGACCGTCGACCTCGCGTCCGAACTGACGACGATGATCGAGTCCCAGCGCTCCTACACCGCGAACTCCAAGGTCTTCCAGACCGGCTCGGAAATCCTCGACGTCCTCGTCAACCTGAAGCGCTGAGCCGCGCGCCGGCGGCCTCGCGCCGACGGCCATTCCTCGACGCCGCGATCGACGGGCGCCCGCGCGGGCGCCCGCATCCATCCCCCTTTGCTCGGCGGACCCGTTCCATGTCGCTTTCCTCCGCCCTCAACACGGCGAAGTCGTCGCTCGTCGCGACCCAGACCAACACGCAGCTGGTGTCGCGCAACATCGCCAACCTCAACACGGCAGGGGCGACGCGCAAGTACGCCAACGTCGTCACGGGCATCAACGGCCGGGTCGAGATCGCGTCGGTCGCGCAGTCGCAGAATTCCGTCCTGTTCCGCAACATGCTGGACTCGACGTCCTCGCTCGCCGCGACCAAGACGGTCGCCGACGGCCTGAGCCGGATCAGCGAGAGGATCGGCGATCCCGAACTCGGCCGCTCGCCGGCCGCACTCGTCGCCAGCCTCAAGGACAAGATCGACGCGGCCGCCAAGCTGCCGAACAATTACGAGCTGGCCAGAGCGGCCGTTCAGGCGGCGCAGGATCTCGCGACGTCGCTGAACCAGGGCGCTGCGACGGTCGAGACCATCCGCAGGGACGCCGACGACGAGCTGGTCGCGGCGGCCAAGTCGATGAACGACATTCTCGCCCGCATCAAAGACCTCAACGAGCAGGTCATCGCGGGCACGACAGGCGGCACCGACGTCACCGACTTCGTCGACAAGCGCGACCAGGCGGTGGCGGAGCTGTCCGAATATGTCGGCGTCTCGGTCGGCTTCCGCGCCAACAACGACATGGTGCTCTACACCGACTCCGGCGTGACGCTGTTCGAGCGCATTCCGCGGCCGGTCGAATTCAGCTCCAGCACGCTCGCCTACGGCGCCCCCGGCAACGCGTTCAAGATCGACGGCGTGACGGTGACGGGCGACAACGCCTTCATGCCCATCAAGACCGGCAAGATCGCAGGCCTCGTGGAACTGCGCGACAAGACCGCCGTCACCTACGGCAACCAGCTCGACGAGATCGCGGGCAACCTGGTCGCCGCCTTCTCGGAGACCGATCGGGGCACCTATTCGGAGGCGCTCGGCGCTCCGTGGGCCGCGGCCCTGGCCGCACAGCCGGGGCTCTTCACCTCTCCGGGTTCGGGTATCGCGACCACCGTCGCGAGCCGCGTCATCGGGACCTTCGACAAGGGAGATCTCGTAGCCGGCGACGCCTTCTCCTTCACGTTCACCTATGACGGCACGTCCTATCCGACGGCGAGCGTCATTTTGACCGCCGACGAGATCGCGAACGCGGACGCCTTCGCCGACACGCTCCAAGAGATGATCGACCAGGCGGCGCCGGCGGGCAGCCGGCCGACCGTCGTGAACGTCGGTGGCGCTCTGACCCTTCGCACCACAGCGACGGGAGCCGGCACACCGCCGACCGCGACGCTCACGGTCGTTCCCCCCGCAGCCGCGAAGGACGGCGGGCTCGTGACCGGCGGCGCGCTCGGCACGTCCACCGTGAAGTCGATCCCTGCGACGGTGGGGCTCGCCGCCTCGATCGCGATCGACGCGGGCGCGGCGGCAAACCCCTTCGTGCTGCGCGACGGCTTCAACGGGGCGAGCTACGCCTACAACGTGTCGAACCTCGCCGGCTTCACCGGGCGGCTCACCGGCCTGTCCGACGCGCTCGCCGAGAGCCGCGGCTACGCGCCGGGACTGGGCGCCGCCACCACGGGCTCCATCGCCGAATTCGCGGCATCCTCGGTCGGCTGGCTCGAAGCCAACCGGTCCAAGACGACCACCGACAGCGAGTACAAGCAGACCCTTCTCACCCGCACGCAGGAGACCCTGTCGGACGCGACGGGCATCAACCTTGCCGAGGAGATGACGCTGCTCATCGATCTCGAGCGCTCCTACCAGGCGTCCTCCAAGCTGATCTCGACCATCGACGAGATGCTGGCGGCGCTCCTCCAGGCCATCTGACGAGGCTCCGCACCGCCATGACCGTTTCGTCGCTCTCCATGAGCAATTCGTCGCGCACCGTGATCCAGCGCCTCCAGCTCGAGCTGGCCAAGGCCGAGAAGGAGACGGGCTCGATGCGCCACGCCGACGTCGGCCTGACGCTCGGCGGCCAGACCGCCGCGACCGTCAGTTTCCGCAGCCAGGAATCGTCGTTCAAGAGCCAGATCACCTCCAACAAGGCGGTGATGTCGAACCTGGAACTGATGGACGATTCGCTTTCGACACTCTCCCAGAGCGCCGAGGCGATGAAATCCGCGCTGACCAGCACGTTGGCCGTCAAGGACAGCAAGACGCTGGGCGTCGCCGTCGAACAGGCCAAGTCCTCGCTGGAGCAGATGGCCGGCGCCCTGAACATCTCATTCGGCGGCCAGGGCTTATTCGGCGGAGCGAACACCGACGTCCCCGCGCTGACCGGCGGAACCGGCTCCAAGGCGACGCAGGATCAGTTCAAGGCCTTCGTCACCGCCGCGACCGCCGCGACCGGCTCGGCCGACAGCCCGAGCAACGTCACCAAGGCCCAGATGGAGGCCTATCTGGGCGCCGGCTTCACCTCCGGCGGCACGACCTATCGCTTCGACGCGCTGTTCAGCGACGCCGAATGGTCGAAGAGCTGGTCCGACGCCTCGGACGCGCAGATGACGGCGCGCATCTCCCCGTCGGAATCCATCACCTCGTCGCTGAGCGCCAACGATCCGGCCTTCCGCAAGCTTGCCGCGTCATATTCCCTCATCGCCGACCTGGATATCGCCGGCATGAGCGAGGAGATGCGCAGTCTCGTCGTCACCAAGGCCAGAACCGATATCCAGGCCGGCATCGACGGCGTGATCCGGCTGCAAACCGAGATCGGCTTCCGTTTGAGCCGTATCACGTCGGCCAACGAGCAGCTGACGGTGCAGATGGACACGGCGACGAAGTCCTACGGCAGCCTGGAGGACGTTGATCCGGCGGAAGTTGCGCTGCGGGTCAACAACCTCCTGACCCAGCTCCAGGCGACGGCCGAGGTCACCGGCCGCATCCGGGCGCTGAACATCCTGGACTATCTCTGACGGCCGGCCCCGCCGCCGACCGAGCATGACGCATAACCCCCGAACGAGGACCGGGAATGTACCAATTCTCCTATGCCGAGGTTGCTCAGGAAAGCGGCGCGACGGCACGCGACCGCGAGCGCCAGGCGCTCGGCCACGCGATCTCGCTTCTGGAACGGGCCGAAGAGGCCGGGCCTCGTTCGCGCGAGGCCGTGGAGGCCATCTACGTCACGCGAAACCTCTGGTCGATCCTTGTCGAGGACCTGGCCAATTCGGACAACGCCCTGCCGGACGAGCTGCGCGCCAACCTCATCTCGATCGGCCTCTGGATCATGAAGGAAGCCGAGGCGGTGCGGCTCGGCAAGTCCGGCTCGTTCCAGGGCATGATCGAGGTGACCACCATGATCCGGGACGGGCTTGCCGCATGACGACGCCAACGCTCCGCATCACGCTGCGGGCCGGCGAGCGGATCTTCGTCAACGGAGCGGTGCTCAAGGCCGACCGCAAGGTCCAGCTCGAGTTCCTGAACGATGTGACCTTCCTCCTGGAAAGCCACGTCCTGCAGGAGGCGCAGGCGACGACGCCGCTGCGCCAGCTCTATTTCATCATCCAGATGATGCTGATCGACCCGGCGGGGGCCGACACGGCGCGCGAGGTCTTCGACCGGACCTGCCCGATGCTGCTCGCCGCCTTCAAGAACGTCGACGTCCGCTCGGGGCTTCACGACATCATGGACATGATCGGCCGCGAGCGGCCCTTCGACGCCCTGAAGCGCCTGCGCGGGCTCTTCCACATCGAGGAGGAGATCCTCGAAGGAAGCCGCGCCCAGATGCAGGCTGCCGCCGAGTTCGCCAACGTCCACCGCCTCGCCGCCGCGGGAGCCGCCCGATGACCACCGTGAATCCGACCAGCGCGACGACCACCGCCGCGACGGCTGTCTCCCAGGCGACGAAGGACGGCATCAAGACCGGCCTCGACTACAACGCCTTCCTGCAGCTCCTCGTCGCGCAGATGAAGAACCAGGATCCGCTGAACCCGACGGACCCGACGCAGCAGATGAGCCAGCTGGCCTCCTTCTCCAACGTCGAGCAGTCGATCAAGCTGAACAGCAAGCTGGCGGCGATGACGACGCTGACGGCGCTGACGCAGGCCGATTCGCTGGTCGGCCGCACCGTCACCTCCGGCGACGGCGCGACCTCGGGCGTCGTCAAATCGGTGCGCATCACCGACGACGGTGTCACCGCCACGCTGACGAGCGGCAAGACCATGGCGCTCGGCGCCGGCACGACGATCGAATAGGGAAGGGCCAGAGCCTTGAACGAAGCCGACGCCCTCGACATCGTCCAGTCCGCCGTCTGGACCATCGTGGCCGCCTGCGGCCCGGCGGTCGGCGCGGCGATGCTGGTCGGCATCATCATCGCACTCTTCCAGGCGCTGACCCAGATCCAGGAGGTGACGCTGACCTTCGTGCCGAAGATCCTGGCGATCTTCGTCGTGATCGCGCTCACCGCCTCCTTCACCGGCGCGCAGGTCTACGCCTTCACGCAGGAATCCTATTCGAGGATCGAGACCGGCTTCTGAGGGCCGGACGTTCGGCCCGGCAGCGGGCGCCGACGACGCCACGAACGCAGAAAGGCCCGCGCGGACGATGCCGCGCGGGCCTTTCTGCGTTCGTGGCGCGTGCGCGGCTTGCGAAGCGCAACCGCGACCGTGGTCTCTGCTCCAGAATGCTTGGGCGGATGCTTCGACTACTGTCAAATACTGCAAGCATATTCCGGCACGCGATCGTGATCGGCTGCAGGCTCGCGCGAGTGATCGGCTCCGCGGCAGACGCCGGTGAAAGGCCTTTCAGAGATGATCCCAGATCTGTCAAGGGTTTGATCGGTAGAACGAATTTCACTAACTGGATCTTATATTATGCCGACCATAGTTGATAAGGATATGTAAGGCTTTATTAGGGTAACCAAACGCTTAACGTCTGATTGACGCTGGGGCCGGTCGAAGATTATGACCCTTTCCAGAGGCCGACACCGTCCATGGGGGGCGGCGGTCTCCACCAGGGGGTTTGACTACCATGAAGATCTTCGCAGCCGCCGCCGTCATCGCCGCGCTGTCCGCCACCACCGCGCTCGCGCAGGAGGAGATGAATAATCAAGCGTTCATCAACCAGCTGGATAGCACGGGCAGCGCCGCCGTCGTGAGCCAGAACGGCGCTGCTCTGTACGGCATCGTCGATCAGGCCGGCGCTGGCCACTCCGCCGACATCCTCCAGGAGGGCTCCGGCTCGACCGTCACGGTCGACCAGTCCACTTTCAACAACACGGTCGACGGTCGTCAGAGCGGGTCGGGGTCCTCGAACAACTCGGCCACGATCACTCAGCGCGGCAATGAGAACGGCGAAGCCGAAGGCAACCGCGCGTCGTTCGTTCAGGCCGGCGACGAGAACAAGCTGAACGCCACGCAGGAGGGCAGCTCGAACTTCGCCTATTCGGAGCAGACCGGCTCCTACAACGACGCGCTAACCTTGCAGTCCGGTGAGGGCAACAGGATCTACAACTACCAGCCCGGTGATTCCAACGAGATCACCGTCATACAGGACGGTATCGGCAACTTTGCCTCCTCGGTCGTCGAAGGTTACGGAAACCTCTACGTCGCCAATCAGACCGGCAATGACAACACGGCATCCAACGAACAGCCAGGCGTTGGCAACATGGCCGGTGTCGGCCAGACTGGCGACGGCAATTATGCCGCCACGCTCCAGTACGGCAGCAGGGACCTGGCTACTATCGTCCAGACCGGTAACGCCAACGCGGCCAGCATCGACCAGGGCGGGATTGGCGGCCTTTGACGTGAACGCCCTCTGAGGACTTACCCGCCTCCGAGGGATCACACCTCCGGAGGGTGGGGAGGATCGCCTTCCCACCCTTGGTGCCGCGAGGTCGTCCAGCGCGCAATCGCTCGCGCTCGGTCTGCGCGCGCGTTGCTTGTCTCGTCATGGAGCGTCTCTTGATCTCGATGCGAATGGTTCTTCGGCCGGTCTCGGCCCTGGTCGTCGCCGGCGCAGGCATGCTGGGCGCCGCTCCCGCAATCGCGCAGTCGCCGGCCTTCATCAGCCAGGCGGACGGAACCGTCGCGGGCGGCGCAGGCGATGGGTTGAGCGACCTTGTCCTGGAAAGCGGTATGTCGGGCAGCGAAGACGTGTTCCTGCCTCCGCTGTCGGAAGACGGCGGCAACTGGGCATCCATCCTCCAGCAGGGGAACGACAACACGTCGATCATCCGGCAGTTCGGAGCCAACAATTCCGCCGCGGTCGATATCGTTTCCAGCAACGGCAACACGACCGTGCAGGAGCAGTACGGGTCGCGCAACCGGTCGGGGATCCGGATCCTGCGCGGCGGCTACAACGACGTCCTGATGCGCCAGCGCGGGGACGACAATTCGCAAAGCCTTGTGCTCGAAGACTCGGTCGGCGTCGAACTCGAGATCCATCAGACCGGCAACGGCAACGCGGGAGACCCCGTGGTGCTGAGCAGCACGGGCGGCAGCG
Source organism: Aurantimonadaceae bacterium (assembly GCA_947474855.1). Classification (GTDB taxonomy): domain Bacteria; phylum Pseudomonadota; class Alphaproteobacteria; order Rhizobiales; family Rhizobiaceae; genus Antarcticirhabdus. Next base: position 8,869 of record CANJKV010000152.1, read on the forward strand.
GCCCCATCATCGTCGAGCAGTCCGGCCGGTGAACGTAAGTAAATATTGCTTACTTTCTCGGTGTGTTGCTTCCGTGCCGCTCGTGTGACCGGAATCTCGATAGACGTTCGATACCGCTTGTCTTGATGTGGACACCATCCTGGCTTGCAAGCTACGATTTCACGAGCGCCGAGGCAGTATCCGGCTTGCAGTTTGAAAAGAGTTCATCATGCGACGAATCCTGGTGTCGGCGATTGCCGTCTACATGGCGTGCGGGGCGGCGTCTGCCGGCAACCTGAAGTACCAGCCGGTCAATCCGTCTTTCGGCGGCTTCGTCGGAAACGGTCCCTACCTGCTGGAAAGCGCGAGCGCGCAGAACAAGTACGCTGCGCAGGCTTCCCGCGGATCGGCGGGCATCGCCAACCAGACTCCGGCTCAGCTCTTCGCCGAAACGTTTCAGCGCCGGCTTCTCTTCGCGGTGTCGGATCAGATCGTGAACGCGATCTTCGGCGAGGATGCGCGCGAAGAGGGGACGTTTATCCTCGAAGGAACCACGATTCAGTTTCGCCGGGTCGGCAACAACGTGGACCTCACCGTCAACGACGGCGTGAATACGACGCGAGTGCTCGTCCCGGTCTCCTTCTGATCCTCTCGTACAGAGGGAACGTCGGATAGTCGGGGCTTCGAGGGGGAATTGAAGTGAAGCTGCGTGGATTGACATCAGGGGCCGTCCTGGCCGCTGGAATGATTTTGGCTGGCTGCCAGACGGACGGGGATGGCCTGAGTCCCCTGGCCGAGCCGCCCCAGGTGTCCAACATGACCCAGATCGGCGAGCGGTTGAAGGACCTGCCGCCGCCCGCCCGCGTCGTCGACGTCGCCGTCTACGCCTTTCCGGATCTCACCGGACAGTACAAGGAAAGCGATACCACGACGGAGTATTCGCGCGCCGTCACGCAGGGCGCCAACGCCTTCCTGATCGACGCGCTCCAGATTGCCGGCAACGGCAAGTGGTTCTCGGTGGTCGAACGAAGCGGTCTGCAGAACCTTCTGCAGGAGCGTCAGATCATCTCGACGACGAACCAGCAATACAGCCCCGGTGCGCAGAATCTGCCGCCGTTGCGCTTTGCCGGCATCCTGATCGAGGGCGGCATCGTCGGCTACGACACCAACACGATGACCGGCGGCGCGGGCGCGCGCTTCCTCGGCATCGGCGGCGACGCCAAGTACCGGCGCGACACGATCACCGTGAGCCTGCGGGCCGTGTCGGTGTCCAACGGACAGGTGCTCCAGAGCATCACCACGTCCAAGACGATCTATTCGGTCGGGCTGCAGGCCGGCACGTTCAAGTACGTCGCGCTCAACGAACTGCTCGAGATCGAGTCCGGCGTGACCCGCAACGAGCCGGTGACGGTGGGCGTGCGCGAGGCGATCGAGGTCGCCGTGATGGGGCTCGTCGTGGACGGCGCGCGCAAGGGCGTCTGGGACTTCGCCGACCGAAAGGCCGGCCGCAAGGTGATCGCCGAATTCATCGCCCGCGAAGGCTATCGCTCGCCGCTGCAGGAAGAACAGGTCGCATCCGCGGGAAGCGTCCGCATCGCCCAGCCCGTCGGCGCGCGGGTCGCCAGCGCACCCGCGTCGGCGCCGTTGCAAGACAATGCCGGGACCGACTCCACCAACGAGGCGTCCACGCGCCGCCTGCCGGTGACGGTCACACCCAACACGCGCTTCGGCCCGAACAACCCGCCGCCGGCGTGAGCCGGAGGTCGGATTTCGGCTGACACCCCGTCGTCCGCCGCCACCCGGACGCCAGGCGCAATGTCACCGAGCGCACGAGAAACGGGCCGCTGCCCGCTCGCCACCATGCTGCGGTGGCGAGCGGGCGGCGGCCCGTTTCTCATCGTGCGGCTCCGGCGAGCCAAGCACCGGGAGGGGCGTCGTCCGCGTCGACCGCCCGCCCACCTCCCGGCGATCAGTTCTGGCGGATCGTGATGCTGTTGTTCATGCCGGTCTGGCTGAACGCCGCCACATGGCCGCTGCCGCCCTGCGTGACCGAGGCGAAGTTGCCGTTGCCCGATTGAAAGCCCGAGATGCTGTTCGCGTTGCCACGCTGAACGGCGTCGAAGACGTTCGCGTTGCCGTCCTGGATCATGGCGATCCGGTTGCGGTCGCCCTCCTGCAGGAAGTCGGCGCGGTTGCCGCTGCCCGTCTGGGCGAAGGTGGCGATGTTCGCGTCGCCGACCTGCAGGCCACGCTGAAGCCCGACCGCATTGTCGGAGCCGGTCTGATCGATGCGCAGGACGTTGTTCCTGCCGCTCTGCATCAGCGGTTGCGCCTTCGTGCCCGTTCTGTTGCTTCCAACCTGGACGACCGAGAACGCGTTGCCGTCGCCGACCTGCGTGACGAAGGCATCGGACGCCTTCGCCGGGACGGACAGCATCGCGGTAGCTGCGATGATGGCGGAAAGAACAATCTTCATGATGATCCCCGTTGTTGTTTCTTGCTTCTGGAGATGATCATGCGGCGCGGAAGGTGATGAGCGGTGAAGAGGGATGCCTAACGAGTCGTTTGGCAGGCTAATAATGGCGGACGGCGGCGCTATTCAGTATCCTCGGTGAATGCCCGGATAAGGTACTCGCGACAATTGTCGCGATCGGCGCAGGCCGACGCGGTCGTCGCGTCGCCGGGGCACGGGGTGTTAAGGTTTCGTTTCCAGTTCGGCACCAGCGAGGGGGACGACAAGCGGGGCAGGGGCCGCGCGCACGGATGCGGGCGGTCCGGACGGAACGGAGCTTGCCCCGCGATGGCCCTGATAGAGAGCGTCGGCCTCAACCCGCCGCCCGTTGCCAAGAAGAGCAGTCGCGATCTCGGCTTCGCGCTCGCCGTCGTCTTCATGCTGACGGTGCTGTTCGTCCCGATCCCGGCCTTCGTGATCGACCTCGGCATCTCGATCTCGATCGCCTTGTCGATCCTGATCCTGATGGTGGCGCTGTGGATCCAGAAGCCGCTGGAGTTCTCGGCCTTCCCGACCGTTCTCCTGCTCGCCACCATGCTGCGACTGGCGCTGAACGTGGCCACCACCCGCGTCATCCTGTCCCACGGCGACGATGGC
>CANJKV010000153.1 GCA_947474855.1 Aurantimonadaceae bacterium
GAGAACTTCGGCCGCGGCGCCCGCCTCGAAGCGCGTGCCGGCGTAGAGGACCAGGAGATCGGTGCAGGTCCGCGCGACGGCGGCGAGATCGTGGCTGACGAGGATCAGCGCCATGCCCTCGCGCGCGGTCAGCTCGGCGAGGAGGTCGAGGATCTCGCCCCGCACGGTCGCGTCGAGCGCCGTCGTCGGCTCGTCGGCAAGAAGGAGGCGCGGCCGGCGGGCGAGGGCGATCGCGATCGCCGCGCGCTGACGCTGGCCGCCCGACAGCTCGTGCGGAAAGGCGCCGGCGCGCGCCGCGGGATCGTCGAGCCGGACGGCGGCGAGGAGGTCGATGACGCGCTCGCGCTCCTCCGCTCTCGGACGGCGGCCGGAGATCCGCAGCGCCTCGGCGATCTGCCCGCCGATCCGCATGGCCGGGTCGAGGGCTGCGCTCGGCTCCTGGAACACCATGCCGATCCCCGCGCCGCGTACCTCGTCCCGCTGGCGCTCCGGGGCGCACACCATGTCGGTGGCCTCGAAGCGGATCTCGCCCTCGACCGTCAGCCCGTCCGGGACGAGGCCGATGACGGCGAGGGCCGTCAGCGTCTTGCCCGAGCCGCTCTCGCCGACGATGCCGAGGCTCGCGCCCGGTCGAAGATCGAAGGAAACGTCTGAGACGAGCGGGCGCGACCCGCCGTCCGGCAGGGGCAGCGCGATCGACAAGCCGCGCACCGACAGGAGAGGGGCGCCCGTCACGGCGACCGCCGCGGATCGAAGCGGTCACGCAACCCGTCGCCGAGGAGGTTGAAGCCGAGGACGGCGAGCGCGATGGCAAATCCCGGCGCCAGCGCCAGCCAGGGCGCCTGGAGAAAGAAGGTCTGCGAGTCTGCGAGCATGCGCCCCCAGCTCGGCGCGGGCGGCGCGAGGCCGAGGCCGAGGAAGCTCAGGCCCGCTTCCGTCAGGATGGCGAGGCCGAGCTGAAGGGTCGCCTGGACGAGGAGGTCGCCCGCGACGTTCGGCGCGACGTGCTCGGCGGCGATGCGGGCGGACGACTTGCCGGCACCGCGGGCGGCGAGGACGAAGTCGCGCTTGAGGACGCGCATCGCGCCGGCCCGCGCGACCCGCGCGAAGACCGGCACGGTGAAAACCGCGATGGCGATCGTCGCCGTTCCCGGGCCGCCGCCGAGGAAAGCTGCCAGCATCATGGCCGACAGGATGGGCGGAACGGCGAAGACGACGTCCATGACCCGCATCAGAGCGGCGTCGAGGATGCCGCCGCGCGCTGCCGCGAGGAGCCCGATCGCAGCGCCCGCGAGGAGCCCCGTCGCGACGGCGGCGCAGGCGATGCCGAGCGAGTTCGCCGCCCCCGCCATCAGGAGGGACAGGACGTCGCGTCCGAGCTGGTCTGTGCCGAGCATGCCCGCCTCGAGGGGCGCTTTCAGCCGCTCGGCGATGCGCAAGCCCGAGACGCGCCCCGGCGTCCAGGCGAGCGACAGGAGCCCGGCGCCCGCGAGGGCCGCGACGATCGCGCCGCCGATCAGCAGTCGGCGGCTCACCGTCGCGCCCTCAGCCGCGGATCGAGGACGAGATAGGAGAGATCGACGATGAAGTTCACGAGGATGGTGAGCGCCGCGAAGATCAGGACGACGTCCTGGATCACCACGACGTCCCGCTGCACCAGCGCTTGGCGCGCCAGGCTGCCGAGGCCGGGCAGGTTGAAGACGTTCTCCACCAGAACGGCGCCGGCGACGAGAAAGGTGAACTGGAAGCCGAGCACGGTGAGGATCGTCGGCAGGGCGTTGGGAAGGGCATGGCGCAGGATCGCGCGCCGGCGCGTCAGACCCTTGGCGCGGGCGAGGCGCACGAAGTCCTCGTTCACCATGTCGAGGACGGCCGAACGGGTGACGCGCGTCAGAACGCCGGCCTGGGGCAGGGCGAGCGCCACCGCCGGCATGACGAGCGCCTTCAGGCCTGCGCCGATACCGGCCTCCCAGCCGGGAAAGCCGCCGGCCGGCATCCAGTGCAGCGTCGTCGCGAAGACGAGGATGAGAAGGAGCCCGATCCAGAAGTTCGGCAGCGCCAGGGCCCCTTGCGCGAAGAGTGCCGCCGCCGCGTCCGGTGCCCGGTCGGCGCGGGCGGCGGCAAGCGTTCCGAGCGGCAGGGCGACCATGACCGCGAGCACCAGGGCGAGACCCGCCAGCGGCAGAGTCACGGCCAAGCGGTCGGCGACGAGCTTCGCCACCGGCACGCCATAGGTGAAGGACGTGCCGAGATCGCCGGTGAGGACGCCGCCGATCCAGCCGAGATACCGCTGGAGAGCCGACCGATCGAGGCCGAGCTCGGCGCGCAACGCGGCGAGCGCCTCGGGCGTGGCCTGCGTGCCCAGACGCGCCGATGCCGTGTCGCCCGGAAGCATCTCCATGGCGGCGAAGACGGCGACCGAGACGAGAAACAGCGTCAGCAGGAGACCGGCGAGCCGGCCGGCGACCAGGGCGGCCATTGCGGGGCGGCGCCGGCCCGGCTATTCGCGCCAGGACACGCTTGTCAGGTCGTTGGCGGGGATCGGCTCGTCGTGCCAGAGGCCCTCGATCCGCGCATCCCAGACGCCCAGCTTGGGCATCACGAACAGGAACAGCGCCGGCACGTCGCGCGCCAGGATCTCCTGCGCGGTGCCGTAGGCCTCCAGCCGCTTCTCCTCGTCGAGCGAGGTTTCCGCCGCGGCGATTGCGGCTTTGAATTCCGCGTCGTCGTAGCCGAAATAGTAGTTGTCGCGGCCGTAGATGGCGATATCGAGCGGCTCGGCATGGGCGACGATCGTCATCTCGAAGTCGTGCCGCGTCAGCACCTGGTCCACCCAGGCGGCGGGGAACTCTGTCGGCACGATCGTCAGCGTCACGCCGATCTCGGCAAGCATGGCCTGCAGGATCTCGGCCGAACGGGTCGCGTAGGCCATCTGCGGCGTCTTGATCGAGAGCGCGAACCCGTCGGGATAGCCTGCCTGGGCGAGGAGCGCCCGCGCCTTGTCCGGATCATAGGCATGGACGGCGGTCAGGTCGCGGAAGCCCGGATCGTTCGGCGTGTAGTGGCTGCCGATCGGCGTGCCGTAGCCGGAATAAGCGCCCTCGACGAGGCTCGCGCGGTCGATGGCCATCATCAGCGCCTGGCGCACGCGCGGATCGTCGAGCGGCTTGATGCGGTTGTTGAGGCCGGCGACGACCTTGAGTTCGGTCACGCCCACGACGGTCTCGAAGCGGTCGTTGGTCTCGAGGCCGGCATAGAGTTCCGGCGCGCCGAACTCCGGGAAGGCGTCGACGCCGCCGCTTTGAAGGGCCGCGGCCTGAGCCTGCGGATCGGCGATGAAGCGGAACGTCGCGCCGTCGAGCTTGGGCGCGTCCGCCGCGTTCCAGTAGGTCTCGTTGCGCACCAGCGTCAGCCGGTCGCCCTGGCGCCACTCGCCGAGCTTGAAGGGACCGGTGCCCACGGGCTGCGTGCGATTGGTCGCCGCCGATCCGGGCTCCACCATCACGGAAGCCGGCCAGGCAAGCCAGAAGAGGAGATTGGCGGCGGGCTTGGAGAGCGTGACGACGAGCGTCCTGGGATCGCGCGCCTCGGTCGAGACGACGTTCGCCAGGAACTGCTTCTGCGGATTGGTCGAGTCGGCCGCCCGCATGCGGTCGAGCGAGAACTTGGCGGTCCCGGCGTCGAACGGCGCGCCGTTGGAGAAGGTGACGTTCTCCGCCAGGTCGAAAGTGTAGACGAGCCCGTCGGGCGAGATCGTCCAAGATTTGGCGAGCTGCGGCTGGACCCGGCCCTCGCCGTCGATGCGCGTCAACCCTTCGAAGACGTTCTGCCAGACGACCTGGCCGATCGCGACCGGGGCCGCGGCGGTCGGATCGAGGCCAGCGGGCTCGATGGCCATCCCGACCACGATGTCGCTGCGCGGCTCGGCGAGCGTCGCCCCGGTGCCGACGCCGAGAAGCGCCAGGGCCGCCGCCGTCGCACGGCCGAATCTCGCAAGACGAGTCAAGGGGTTCTGCATGGTGTCACCGTCGAGATGGCGGAAGCCGGCACCGTGGCGGGCGGGATGCGCCGCGAAACTTTTTGCAGCGCCACACATCGCATCCCTCGCAGCGATAGAAAAGCCGCATCCACCCACTATCCAGCGGTTCGTCGGCCCGGGCGCGGGTCCTCGTCGCGGGCCGGCCGCCCGCCCGAGGCCTCTCGCCGGCGGGTTGAGGCTTTCGCGCGTCGGGTCGGACGACCTCCGCTTCTCGGCAGGCTCAGCGCCCGACGCGCGCCACTGAGAGCATGCCGGTAGCCAGCGCATAGTTTTCATTTCGCGCGCCGAAAAAACACCGGCCGTCCAATTCCGCCGCTCACACGCAAAACGAAAGGTCTTTGTGAAGCGAGGATTTGGCGCCGCTCATGGCAAGCGTCGATCGATCCATTGCTTCATTGCATCGATTTTTATCACCCCAAGAATGGCAGGCATGGCAACAAACAACTGCTTGACGCGTCTGGTGGACGATCTACAACCGAACTTGTAGGTACCCGACCAGAAGGGTCGTGTCAGTGTTGCAGAATTCCCGATGAAAACCTCACCGAAGATCGAACCCGTGCAGAACACGAGGGCTGTGTCGGATTTCGACAAGATTATCGCCGAGCGGATCCGTCTCGCTCGCCTGGCAAAAGGTTTGTCGCAGGAACGGCTCGGCGAAGCGCTCGGCGTCACGTTCCAGCAGGTTCAGAAGTACGAAAAAGGCGTCAATCGCGTCAGTGCCGGCCGCCTTCATCAGATCGCCGCCGTGCTGGATTGCGACATCTCCTATTTCTTCGGTGATCCGCAGGGCTCGACCGAATCGCCGTCGCTGAGCCCCGGCGAGCTCCAGCTGCTCATGCGCATGCGTTCTCTCCAGCCCGATGTGCGCAAGGCGCTTCACCGGTTGCTGGACCAGATGGTCTCCAACGACCGCGTTGCTCCCGCTCCGAGCACCGAGACCGATCCCAACGCCTGATCGGCAGGGGAAACCGGCCGCTCCGAGCGGGCGCGGCCGCCTGGTCTCACGCGCCGCCTTGGTCCGCCACCGCCCGCGCAAGCGCCGGCGCTGGCTCGATCAGCGGCAGGATCGTCGCCTGATACGCGTGATAGAGATCCGGCTTGCCGGGCCAGATGGCCGCGGCGGGCCGGTTCAGCGCGTCCAGCTCGTGCCGCCAGGAGCCTTTGTCGCGGTCGATGAGATAGGTCTCGGCGTAGTCCCACAAGCGACGGTACCAGCGCTCGAAGAGCGGGTCGCCCGTGCGGCGAAGCAGCATGGAAGCGGCGGAGATCGCCTCCGTCACGGGCCAGTGCAGGCGCGCGTCGACGACGGGGCGCCCGGCCCAATCGGCCGTGTAGACGATGCCGGGCCGTCCATCGGGCGCCCAGCCGACCTCGAGCGCTGCTTCGAAGAGCGCCCGCGCGTCGCTCGCCAGCCAATCGGGAGCGTCGCGGCCCGCGCGCAGAAGCGAGCCCTCGACGCCGAGCGCCAGCCGGCTCCACTCGAAGGCGTGTCCGGGCGTGACGCCGAAGGGCCGGAAGGAGTGGGCGGGATCGTGCTGGTTGTAGTTCGGCCAGGGCGTCCAGTCGGCGCGATAATGCTCGGTGACGTGGTAACCGCTCGCGCTCGCGCCCTCGTGGATCAGCTGCCGGACGATGGAGAGAGCGCGGTCCAGCCAGACCTCGTCGCCCGTCGCGTCGGCGACGGCGAGGAAGGCCTCCGTCGCGTGCATATTGCTGTTGCCGCCGCGATAGTCCTCAAGGTCGCTCCAGTCGTCGGCGTAGCTCTCGAGGACGCGGCCTTCGTCGTTCGACCAGAAGCGCGCCTCGATGAGCGCCAGAACCTCGTCGAGGAGCGCGCGCGCGCCGTCGCAGCCTGCCAGGAGCGCGGAGGACGCGGCGAGCGCGACGAACATCTGGATATAGGCCGTCTTGCGGCCGTTCTCGCGCTTGGCGCGCTCGCTCTCGAACCAGCCGCCGCGCGCTTCGTCGCGCAGGAGCCCGGAGCGCAAGGCCGCGACGCCGTGCTCGGCGAGCGGCTTCGCGCCTGGCACGCCGCGCAGCGCGGCGACGGCGTAGCAGTGGGCGGCGCGGGCGGTGAAGAGGGTGTCGGCCTCGGCGTTTGGCGGCAGGCGACCCGCCTCGTCCAGCATGCCGAAGCCGCCACGCTCGATGCGCGAGGCCGCGGCGAAGCGCAGGAGGCGGCGACCTTCGCCCTCGAGCCAGTCGCGATGGGCCGGGCGCTCCAGCCAGGAACCCTTCAGATCGTCGTCGGCCATGGCTCTCCTCCCGCTGGTCCGCGCGCTTATGCGCCGGCTGCGGGCTTCGCTTCAAGAGCGGGAGCTTCGAGCCAGGCGCAGAACTCGTCGAGCGAGGCGACGCGGTGCTCGGCGGACGTGCCGAGCACCTGCGCCGCGCGCGGCGTGCGGGCAATGCCGACGGGGCGGGCGCCGGCGCGCCGGGCCGCCTCCACGTCGTGCGGGGAATCGCCGACGAGGCAGACCGCCGTGGCCGGCACGCCGACGGCCTCGGCGAAGGCGGCGACCATGCCAGGGCCCGGCTTGCCGCCCCAGCCGCTGTCGAAGCCCGCGACGAAGGCGAAGCGGCCGAGAAGGCCGAGCTTGTCGAGATGCGCTCGCGCTGTTCTTTCCGAATCGTTGGTCGCGAGACCGATCGGGAACCCCGCTTCGGCGAGCCGATCCAGACAGGCCGAAACGTCGGCGTAGCCGGTCAGCGAGACGAGGCTCGCCGCGCGGAAGAGGTCATCCACCCGCGCGACGAAAGCGTCGTCGAACGGAACCCCGATCCGGGCCGCCCAGGCCGGGGCGAAGTCCGGGATGTCGCCTCCGATGATCGGCGAATCCGGCCGGAAGGTGAGCGTCGCCGGCTCGAAGCCGCCGATGTCTGCGAGTTCGGCGAAGCAGGCGGCGTCGCCCCCTGCCAGCGTCGAGAGCACCGAGGCGGTTGCCGGCCCCCAGGTCGCGTCGAAGTCGAGAAGGGTGCCGTCCTTGTCGAAGAGGATGGCCCGGATGCCGCGCGCGCTCATGCCGACCGGCCGTAGCCGCCGGCGGTCGGCGTCTCCACCGTCACCGCTTCTCCCGGCTCCAGCACCGTTTGATCGCATCCCCTCAGCTCCTCGATCCGCCCGTCGAGGCGGCGTACGCTGGTGCGGCCGATCCGGCCCGGCTCGCCCCCGTCCAGCCCGTGCGGACGCAGCGTCCGGTGGGAGGACAGGATCGCGCAGTCCATTCGCTGGAGGAAGCGGATGGTGCGGCGCGTGCCGTCGCCGGCGGGATACGCACCGCTCCCGCCCGAGCCTTCGACGATGCGGAAGTCCTCCAGGAGCACGGGATAGCGCGTTTCCAGGATTTCGGGATCGGTGAGCCGCGAGTTCGTCATGTGCGTGTGGACGGCGTCGGTCCCTGCAAAGCCCGTTCCGTCGTTGAAGCGGCCGGCCGGCGATCCCGAGCAGATCGTCTCGTAGTACTGGTAGGTCTCGTTGCCGAAGGTGAGGTTGTTCATCGAGCCCTGGCTCGCCGCCAGCGCGCCGAGCGCGCCGAACAGGGCGTTCGTGACGTGCTGCGAGGTCTCGACGTTGCCCGCGACGACGGCGGCAGGGTAGGCGGGCTTCAGCATCGAGCCCTCGGGCACCACGATGCGGATCGGGCGCAGGCACCCGGCATTCATCGGGATCGATCCCTCCACCATGACGCGGAAGGCGTAGAGCACGGCCGCGCGCGTCACCGGCTCGGGCGCGTTGAAGTTGTTGTCACCCTGGGGGCTCGTGCCCGTGAAGTCGACGGTCGCCTCGCGCTTGGTCCGGTCGACGGTCAGCTTCACGCGGATCGTCGCGCCCTGATCGGTCGGGTACTCGAACTCGGCGTCGGACAGCCGCTCGACGACGCGGCGCACGCTCTCCTCGGCATTGTCCTGGACGTGGCCCATGTAGGCGCGCACGGTCTCCAGCCCGAACTGCGCGATCATCCGGCGCATCTCGTGGACGCCCTTCTCGTTCGCGGCGATCTGGGCGCGCAGGTCCGCGACGTTCTGAGCGACGTTACGTGCGGGGTAGGGATGGTCGCCGAGGATGCGCACGATGCGCTCCTCGTCGAAGCGTCCGCGATCGATCAGCCTGACGTTGTCGAAGAGGACGCCTTCCTCCTCGACGGTGCGCGCGAGCGGCGTCATCGAGCCGGGTGCGACGCCGCCGACATCGGCATGGTGGCCGCGCGAGGCGACGTAGAAGAGAATGGTCGCGCCCGCGTCGTCGAAGACGGGCGTGACGACCGTGATGTCGGGCAGGTGCGTGCCGCCGTTGTAGGGCGCGTTTAACGCGAAGACGTCGCCGGGCCGGATGCTCCCCCGGTTCTGCGCGATGATGCTCTCGACCGAGCGGTCCATCGAGCCGAGATGCACCGGCATGTGCGGCGCGTTGGCGACGAGCGCGCCGTCCGCGTCGAAGACGGCGCAGGAGAAGTCGAGCCGCTCCTTGATGTTGACCGACGACGCCGTGTTCTGGAGCGTCACGCCCATCTGCTCGGCGATCGACATGAAGAGGTTGTTGAAGACCTCCAGGAGCACCGGATCGGCCTGCGTTCCGATCGCCTCCTCGCGCTCGGCCGCGCACGCGCGGGTGAGGACGACGTGGTCGAGCGCGGTCACCTCAAAGCGCCAGCCGTCCTCGACGACGATCGTCTGGTGCGCCTCGACGAGGAGCGCCGGTCCCTCGGCGCCCTGGCCGGGCGACAGATCCTCGCGGCGGAAGACGGGCGCCTCGCGCCAGGTGCCTGCCGAGAAGACCGGCACGTGCCGGCCCGGGCGCGGCGGCTCGTTCGTCGTATCCCGCGCCGCTTCCGGCAGCGGCGTTCCGCCCCCGACCGCCTCGACCTCCAGCGACTCCGCGACGATGCGTCGGTTCTCGAAGCGGAAGCCGAACTGCTTCTCGTGCGCCGCCTCGAAGGTCGCCGCCATGCCGGCGGCCTTCGCGAGATCGACCGGAAGGGCGGTGTCCGTGCCATCGTAGCGCAGGTGCGCCCGCGCCTCGACCGTCACCGCGGCTGCTGCGAGGCCCTGCGCCGCCATCTCGTCGAGAACGGCGGCGCCGAGTTCCTCGCGCGCCTGCTCGAGCGCCTCGTCGGCCTCCGCGAGCGGTAGGCCGACCGTGCGCTGGCGGACGCTGCGCGTGTCGGCGAGCCCCATGCCGTAGGCCGACAGGACGCCGGAAAAGGGATGGATCAGCACGGTCCGCATGCCGAGCGTGTCGGCGATCATGCAGGCGTGCTGTCCCCCCGCGCCGCCGAAGGATGTGAGCACGTAGTCCGACACGTCGTAGCCGCGCCGGACGCTGATCGTCTTCACCGCGTTCGCCATGTTCTCGACGGCGATGCGCAGGAAACCGTCCGCGACCTCTTCCGGCGAGCGCCCGTCGCCGATCCGCGCGGCGAGTTCGGCAAAGCCCGCGCGCACGGCCGCCTCGTCGAGCGGCTCGTTGCGGCTCGCACCGAAGATCGGCGGAAAGAGATCGGGCCTGAGCTTGCCGACCATGACGTTGGCGTCGGTGACGGTGAGAGGCCCGCCGCGGCGATAGCTCGCCGGGCCGGGATCGGCGCCGGCCGAATCGGGGCCGACCCGGAAGCGCCCGGCTCCGAAGTGGAGGATCGAGCCGCCGCCCGCCGCGACCGTGTGGATCGACATCATGGGCGTGCGCATCCGCACGCCCGCAACCTCCGTGTCGAAGGAGCGCTCGAAGGCGCCGTCATAATGGGAAACGTCGGTGGACGTGCCGCCCATGTCGAAGCCGACGACCTTGTTGAAGCCGGCGATCTCGGAGGTCTTCACGGCGCCGACGACACCGCCCGCCGGCCCCGAGACGATCGCGTCCTTGCCCTGGAAGAGGTGCGCCTCGGTGAGGCCGCCGGACGATTGCATGAACATCAGCCGCGGGGCATCCGTGCCCCCGCCCAGCCCGAGTTCGCCCGCGACCTGGTCGACGTAGCGCCGCAGGATCGGCGACAGGTAGGCGTCCACCACCGTCGTATCGCCGCGGCCGACGAGCTTGATCAGCGGCGACACCTCGTGGCTGACCGACACCTGGGGAAAGCCGATCTCGCGGGCGAGCGCTGCGACCACCGCCTCGTGGGCGGGGTAGCGGAAGGCGTGCATGAAGACGATCGCGACGGAGGCGTAGCCCTCCGCCCGCTTGGCTTCCAGGGCGCGACGCAGGGCGTCGAGATCGGGCGCCGCCTCGACCGTTCCGTCGGCGCGAACGCGCTCGTCGACCTCGATAACGTCGCCGTACAGGAGTTCCGGCTTGATGATCCGCTTGGCGAAGATGTCGGCGCGCGCTTGGTAGCCGATGGCGAGCGCGTCGCGGAAGCCGCCGGTCGTGACGAGAAGCGTGCGCTCGCCCTTGCGCTCCAGGAGCGCGTTGGTGGCGACCGTCGTGCCCATCTTGACCCCGGCGATCGTGTTCGGCGGGATCGCCGCGCCGGGCTCGAGGCCGAGGAGTTCGCGGATGCCCTGCACGGCGGCGTCGCGGTAGTTCTCGGGATTTTCCGACAGGAGCTTGTGCGCCTTGAGCGAGCCGTCCGGACGCCGGGCGACGATGTCGGTGAAGGTGCCGCCGCGGTCGATCCAGAAGTCCCACTTGGCCGCCATCGCCGTCGCACTCCGTGTTTTGCCGGGGCGCAGTCGGAGCCGGTTCGCCGGCGAAGGTCAAGCCGGGGCGGCTCATACCAGCGCGCCTTTGCCCTGACTTCGTCAGGACAAAGGATTCCACCCATGAGGGCGGACGCCCGTTCGGGCTTGCCTTGCTCCCTCGAACAGGTCTGTTCGAAGGAGCGGCGGTATCAGATCGTCGGGCCGGTCAGTTCGTCGGCGAGGCGTCCGGCGGCTTCCTGCGCAGAGCGCAGGGTCGGGTAGATGGCGAGAACGCGCAGATAGGTGTCGAGCGCCTGCGCCTTGCGGTCGGTGCGCTCGAGAATCAGCGCGAGGCCCATCAGCGCGCCGAAGTGGCGCGGCTCGCGCTGAAGGGTCTGCTCGATGTCGACCATCGACTTGCCGTAGGCGTCCATCGCGAAGTGGAGCGTCGCGCGGCGGTTCCAGGCCTCGGCGAAGTCCGGATCGAGGACGAGCGCCTGGTCGAGGAGGTCGAGCGCGGCGGCGTTGTTGTTCTTCGCCATGGCGGACGCCGCGCGGCTCATCAGGAGGTCAACCGTCGCGCTGCCGCTATGAACCCATTCCTGCTCGATTCGCGAGGCGGTCTTCTCCGCGATGAGCGCCACGGGCTGGCGGTGCAGCTCGGTGAACAGCGCGTCGAGACGCTCGTCCTTCGTGCCGGCCTCGGCCGCCTGATCAAGGGGCGGCGCGCCGCCGGGAACGGCCGGCGAGGCGCCGGAGCCGAAGGTTTCCGGCGCGGCGGGCGCACGGTCGTCGGGGGCGGGGACGATCATCGGCGAGCGGCCGGAGCCGCCGGGCGGCTCGCCGGGCTGGATCACCCCCGGCGGCGACGGGGAGAGGGGCGCCAGCTCCTGCGCGCCGGCGGCGGCCGCGGCGAGCGTCAGAAGGGCGAAAGCGGCGAGCGGGCGTAAGACAGACGAGAAAAGGCGCATGCCTCCAAGCTAGAGGCACGCGCCCGATGCGGCAATCGACGTTGCCGTGAAGCGGAGGATCGAGCCTGCGCTGCGCCGGCTCAGCCCTGGCGCGCCTTGTAGCGCGGGGCTTCCTTGTTGATGATGTAGATGCGGCCCTTGCGGCGGACCATGCGGTTCGCGCGATGACGGCCCTTCAGCGACTTCAGCGAGTTCTTGATCTTCATCGGTTCCACCACGATCGTCTGGCGACGCGGGAGGATCCTTCGCTTCGCCGGTTTCCAAAGAAAAACGCGCCGCAAGGGCGCGCCTCCAGATGCATGGCGAGATAGC
>CANJKV010000154.1 GCA_947474855.1 Aurantimonadaceae bacterium
GCCCGCCTCCCCCTCGGGGCCCCCCACGCCGGCATCGCCGGGTGGCCAGCAATCCAATCCGGCTCTTCGGCCAGCATCCATGATACTCGCTCCGCGCGCGGACCCGCCCCGTCGTTCATAGGATGGCACCAGCAAGTATTTACAAGAAAAGGACTCTTAGCCGGGAAGATCGTGCCCGGCTGCACATATCTCCAGGTTGTGTGGATTATCGATCCTCGACGGGATCCGCCGCCCGAAACGGAAGGCGCCGGGCGGCGGAGTGGAACGACGGATAGCGCGCTCGGAGGATGTCAGCGCCAGCCGAGCGCCGGCGCCACGTGGGCCAGGATCGCCTCGACGACGTGGGCATTGTAGTCGACGCCCAGCTGGTTCGGCACGGTGAGGAGGAGCGTGTCCGCTTCCGCGATCGCCTCGTCGCTGCGCAGCTGCTCGATCAGCCGGTCCGGCTCGTCCGCGTAGGTTCGCCCGAACACGGCCCGCATGTTGTCGATGACGCCGACCTGATCGCTGTCGTTGCCCCGCCCGAAGAAGGCGCGGTCCTGGTCGTTCACCAGCGCGAAGATCGAGCGCGACACGGAGACCCGCGGCTCGCGGGCATGTCCGGCCTGCTTCCAGGCCTCGCGGAAGCTGCGGATCTGCCTGGCCTGCTGGACGTGGAACGGCTCGCCCGTCTCGTCCTCCTTGAGGGTCGAGCTCTGGAGGTTCATGCCCTGCTTCGCCGCCCAGATGGCCGTCGCGTTGGAGGCCGAACCCCACCAGATCCGGTCGCGCAGGCCATCCGAATGCGGCTCGATGCGCAGGAGACCCGGCGGGTTCGGGAACATCGGGCGCGGATTGGGCTCGGCGAAGCCTTCGCCCTTCAGCACCTGCAGGAGGACTTCCGCGTGGCGCCGGCCCATGTCGGCATCGGTTTCGCCCTCGGCCGGCGCGTAGCCGAAGTAGCGCCAGCCGTCGATCACCTGCTCAGGCGACCCGCGGCTGATGCCGAGCTGCAGCCGGCCGCCGCTGATGAGGTCGGCCGCCCCCGCGTCCTCGGCCATGTAGAGCGGGTTCTCGTAGCGCATGTCGATGACGCCGGTGCCGATCTCGATGCGGCGGGTGCGCGCGCCCACCGCCGCCAGCAGCGGAAAGGGCGAGGCGAGCTGGCGGGCGAAGTGATGGACGCGGAAATAGGCGCCGTCGAGGCCGAGTTCCTCCGCGGCCACGGCGAGGTCGATGGACTGCAGCAGCGTGTCGCCGGCCGAGCGCGTGCCCGACCGCTGCGACGGCGACCAGTGCCCGAAGGACAGAAATCCGATCTTCTTCATGCGGCGTCTCCTGCAAGGCGCACCGGTGGCCGAGCGTTCGGCCCCCGCCTTTCGGCAAGACATACGTGGCCGGCGTCTCCGGCATAACCCTCGGGGATCGCGATGCAGAGTTCGCGATCATCGAACGCTCGCGGCGCGCGCATCCGGATCCCGCGGCGTCGCATCCACAAACAACGTTCGCCGGTCGCGCCCGCAGACGAGGTTCGGCGCCCGCTTCGATATCACTCGAGCGCTCGCGTCATCTCCGTTCGGACGAGCAATCCAGGAAATCTTATAAATTTATAATTTTCATCCACCTCGATTCGGTGCCGATGGTCGCAGTCGAATCAATACACGCAGCCTGCGTGCGACCCATACCGCCTAAATAATCTTGCGGGAACAGCAGTGTCTTTATGCGAATTGCTGAGAATGTGCAGGAGATTTCCAGCGATGACTAAAAGCAGTTCCGACACGATTCGCGGCGAACAACGGGACGAGAAGCGTCTTCTGAGCACCGAGGAGATCGTCAGGCGTCCCTTCGAGCCCGATCCCGACGCGCTCCCGACGAGGTTCAGGCTCGACGATCTCGGCCGGACCACCAACTGATGCGGAGCGACCGGCGCCCGCGCCGGGGATGCGGCAGGCGAGACCGCCCGAGGAGGCCAGGATGACGAGCGTCGACATCGGTTCCGCGCAGGCCACGCTCCCAGGAGCCGACGAAGCGGCCCCGGAGGCTCTCTCCCGCACCGCCGGGCCGCACGTCGTGATCGTCGGCGCCGGCTTCGGCGGCCTGGAGGTGGCGCGGGCGCTGGGCGCCGCCGGTGTGCCGGTCACGGTGGTCGACCGGCGCAACCACCACCTGTTCCAGCCCCTTCTCTACCAAGTGGCGACCGCCGCGCTGTCGGCGCCCGACATCGCCGAGCCGATCCGCAAGATCCTCGGGCGCTATCCCTCGGTCCAGGTGCTCTTCGGCGAGGTAGAAGCGATCGACCCCGCCGCGCGGACGCTGCGCCTCACCTGCGGCAAGGCGATCGGCTTCGACAGCCTGGTGCTCGCCAGCGGGGCGACCCACAGCTATTTCGGACACGACGAGTGGGCGCGCTGGGCTCCCGGCCTCAAGACGATCGAGGACGCGCGCACAATCCGCTCGCGGCTGCTTCTGGCCTTCGAGCGCGCCGAGCGCGAGACCGATCCTGCCGAGCAGCACCGGCTGACGAGCATCGCGATCATCGGCGGCGGCCCGACCGGCGTCGAACTCGCCGGCTCGATCGCCGAGCTCAGCCGCTACACGCTCGTGCGCGACTTCCGCAACATCAGCCCGGCGGCGACCCGGATCAGCCTGATCGAAGCCGGCCCGCGGCTTCTCGGCGGCTTCTCGGAAGAAGCGTCCGCCTATGCGCGGGCGCGCCTCGAAAAGCTGGGCGTCACCGTTCGCACCGGCGATGCCGTGGAGGACATCGGCGAAACCGCGATCACGGTGGGTGGACGGCGCGAGCCGGTCGGCCTCGTGATCTGGGCGGCGGGCGTGCGCGCCTCGCCGCTCGCTCGCCAGCTCGGCGCGGCGACCGACAGGGCCGGGCGCATCGTCGTGGAACCCACCCTCGCGGTACCCGGCCTTGAGGGGATCTACGCGCTCGGCGACGTCGCGAGCTTCGCGGCCGAGGACGGTCGGCCGCTGCCCGGCCTCGCGCAGGTCGCCAAGCAGCAGGGCATCCATCTCGGCCGCGGCCTCGCGCGCCGTGCGCAGACCGGCGCACGGCTCGAACCGTTCCGCTACGAGAGCCGGGGGAACGCCGCGATCGTCGGCCGGCACGCCGCCGTTTTCGAGCACGGGCGTCGGAAGATCAAAGGCTTCGCCGCCTGGATCGCCTGGGCGATCGTCCACGTCTACCTGCTGGTCGGCTTCCAGCATCGCATTCTCGTCTCGATGCAGTGGCTCTGGCGCTATCTGACCTACGAGCGCGGTGCCCGCTTGATCGCCGACGACGTTTCGGAACAGCCGGGTCCATCGCTGCCCCGCTCCCGCGGCTCGACCGCTCCCGTGACGGCGGCCGGGTCGGACCCGACGGTGGCGCCGCGCCGGCTCGCGTCCTGAACGCTCGCGAAGAAGAGCCAAGAAGCGGCGAGCGCCGAACAGGGCGGCGCAAGGTCCGGGGCGGAACGTCCTTGTCTCGCCCGGCGCGCGCCGCTAGGCGTCGAGACGACCGATCCCAACCGCCTTTCCCGACGAGCTGATGACAACCCTTCCGACGTCGTTCCGCATGGAGCCAGAAGCCGAGGCGGCGCAGGCGCCGGTGGCCAGAAACGAACCGCGCGCCGCCGCCCGGCGCGTGCGGGCGGACGGGCGTTCATCGGCATGAGCCCTGCCTCGGTTCTGCGCCCGGAGGGCTATCGCTCGGCCTCCTGCTCCTGCGGCCAACTGCGGATTCTCGTTCGCGGCGAGCCGCTCGGCGTCGGGGTTTGTCACTGCCTCTCCTGCCAGCGGCGCACCGGCAGCGTCTTCGCGACGCTCGCGGCCTTTTCCCCGCCCTATCAGGTGAAAGGAACCGCCACCGACTACGTGCGCCACGGCGACGGCGGCACGGCATTCCGCTTCCGCTTCTGCCCGGTCTGCGGCACCAATCTCTTCCACACGGAGGACGGCGTCCCGGATTCGGCCGTGCTGATCGCAGTCGGCGGCTTCGCCGATCCGACCTTCCCGGCGCCCGAGGATTCGATCTACGACTGCCGCCGTCACTCCTGGGTTCGCATGCCCCGAGGCGCCACCGTCTACGACAAGGACCCCGCCTGACGGGAGGGATTGGCGCCCGGTCATCGTGGGTGTCCCGGCCTTGCGAGCCCGGAGAAGGGACGCAGGAACTGCGCCGCATCGCGGGCGCGACGGGTTTGGAGCGGCGCCGGGCGCCGCCGCGCGGAAAAGTCAGGAATCGAGCGTGACGAACAGACAGGATCGGCGCTACGCGGCCAAGCTCGCCCGGCAGGCCGCCAGGCGGGGCAAGACGCCCGCGGAGCGCGCTTTGTTCGGGGCGGCAGCGGCCTACTCGGCCGACCGGCCGATGGAACTCGACTTCGCTCTTGCCGATCTCGACGAGGCCTGGCGGCGCCTGGAGCCCGAGCTTCGCGACCTCCTCGAAGACGGCTACGACGAGTTCCGGCGGGACGTCTTCGCGCAGGCCGCCTGGGGGCGGATGGTGGCGACCTCGCCGTCCGGGGAGGAGCACGAGTTCGACCTCGAGCCGATCCTCTTCCCCGTCACCGGCAGGCGCGGCGACATCCTCACCTTCGCGGACGATCCGGCATGCCTCGCGGTTCTCGCCGCCTCGCTGCGCGCCTCCGGCATGTTCGCCGAGGAAGCCGCGATCGTCGTCCTGCCGACGCTTCTGGCGTCGGACGCCGCGGACCTCCTGTCCGTCGGACCCGCGGCCGCCGCGCGGCTGACGACGGACCTTGCCGCGCTGTTCCAGGAAACGGCGTCGAGCAAGGCGGACGCTCTTGCCGCTGCCGAGGAGGCGGTGCGCTCCGCGGACCTGCCCCTGATCGGGGCGGGTGCGGACGGGGAGGCGGTATCCTGCCTGCTTCTCGGGATCTGCCTCGCGCCGCCCGAGGACTGGGACGTGTCCGACGAGGAGGCCGAAGCGCGGAGCCTTGCGATCTCAGCCACCCGCGCCTCCTGGCTCGACAGCTTCGCCGCCGAGCTGCCCTTCCGCCTCGGCGAGCCGGTTCTTTGGCACGAGGCCGGGTCCTCGCTCGCCTGGCACGCCGCGCTCGGGGAGATCGAAACGGCTTCGGTCCGTCATGGGCTGAGCGAGCCCGCTACCCGGATCCATGCCTGCCTCGTTCCCGAAACGGGCGATGCCGTTCTCGTCGCGCAGAGCGGCGACATCTATCTCGGCCCGTTTCGCGCGCCCGGCACGCTCGTCATGACCGACGTCGACGGCTTCGCCGGTCTGGCCGAGCATTACGCCGGTGAGCTGGTCGAATACGAGCGGGTCGAGGAGGTTCTCCGCCTCACCGCGGGCGCGTAACGGCTCCAGGAGCCGCAGCCTCGAACCCGATCGGTTCGATGGCCGAGACGGTTTCTGGTGCCCGCTCGCCCCCTCGCCTCAGGCGCCCGGCGGCGTGGATCGGCCGTGCTGCCGCTCCACTTCGGCATCGATGCGCCTGGCCTGCGCGTCGATCGCCGGGGTCGAAATCTCGGCGAAGTCCTCCATCGTGTAGAACGGGCGGATCTCGACGTCCGAGGCCGACAACTGCGGATTCGGGCAGCGCTTCACCCACTCGACGGCCTGTTCCATCGAGTCGACCTCCCAGATCCAAAAGCCGGCGACGAGTTCGCTGATCGCCGCGAACGGTCCCTTGGTGACCGTGCGCCGGTCGCCCGAGAAGTGGACGCGCACGCCCTGGGACGTGGGTTTCAGCCCGTCGCCGGAAACGAGGACGCCTGCTTTCGTCAGCTCCTCGTTGAAGTTCATCATCGCTTCGAGCAGTTCGGGCGGCGGCATCCGGCCGGCCTCGCTGTCGGCGTCCGCCTTGACCAGCACCATCACGCGCATCGCGACCCTCCCGGTCGATGTTGCGACCGCGGACGATCAAAGCTCGCCCGGCACCGACCAGCAAGAGTTTTCTTCGCGCACGTACGGACTGCGAGCCGAGCTCCTTTCGTCCAGTCGGGCAATCACCAGCGGCAAGTCGGCCGAGTGGGCCGTTCGCGAAAGTGGCTCGCGCCAGAAACGTTGCCCAGCAACGAAGCTTGGAGAACAACCGCTGTTCTTCCGATCCCCAGGCTTCAGGCATTTCTACGTGCCGGCGCGGTGGAAGAAAACGTTAGGAGGAATCCTGGATGCTGGATCCATGATCAGAAGGATTATGCCCTCCATGACTTTCCATCCCACGCGGAGGCGCGCGCTCGGCATCCTCGCGGCCGCATCGGTCCTGTCGCTCACCTCCCGCGCCGTTGCGGAACGCCCCGCCCTTCCCCGTCCGCTCGGCAAGCCGATCCTGCGCGTCGGCGGGAGGATCAAGGTCGTCAACGACGGCGTGGAAGCCGTCTTCGACAGGGACATGCTGGAAGCGCTCGGCGCCCGCAGCTTCGCCACCGCCACGCCCTGGACCGAGGGCGTCCCCGTCTGGGAGGGTGTTCCCCTTTCCGTCCTCATGGACCACCTCGGTGCCGAAGGCACGACGATCCGCGCCACGGCTCTCAACGACTACGTCACCGAACTTCCCATGAAGGAGCTGGCGACGGATGGGGCGATCCTCGCCATGCGCCGGGACGGGCAGCCGATGCCCGTCTCCGACAAGGGTCCATTGTTCGTCGTTTATCCGTTCGACCAGCGCCAGGATCTGAAGCGCCAGGAGGTTTTCGCGCGCTGCGCCTGGCAGCTCGCGCGCCTCGACGTCTTCTGATCATCCGCCCCGTGTCCCGCATGCGTCGCAGATTTCGCTTCCGAAGCGGTTGGGAGATCCCGCTCGTCGGCGCCACGTCGGCGATGGCGCTGGCCGCGATCGGCATGCTGTTCGCGGGCGCCCAGCATGTCGGGCGGATCTCGAGGTCGACCGAGAACAACGTCGTCTACCAGGTCATGGCCACCGCGCCCGAACTGACGCGGCTCCAGGCGACGATCGCCGCCCGCTTCATGCCCCACAGCGAGGTGAGCGACGAGGACGTCGCCTTGCGCCTCGACATCGTGCTCAACCGTATGGAGGTTCTGGCGGCGAACGACTCCCTGGAGCTGCGCCGGGACGATCCCGAAGCGTCGGTTCTGGTGGAGGAGATGCGAGACGTCGTGCGCTCCGTCGCGCCCACGATCGAGACCCTGCGCACGGAAGCCGATGCGCTGAAGGCCCTGGCAGCTCTCGAGCCCCTGAACGCCAAGGCGGCGCGCCTGGCATCCCTCACGACATCGATCGCCTCGCGCAGGGTCGCCGAAGGCGAATGGCGGCTGAGCTGGATCTTCCGCACCATCACGGTGCAGGTCGTCTGCCTGACGCTTTCGGGGCTGGCTCTGGTCCTGCTCCTGCGCCGGATGCGGCAGCGGGCCCGGCATGCCGCCGAGATCGATCCCCTGACGGGACTGGCGAGCCGCGGCTCCTTCAACGAGGCGCTCGAAGGAGCAGCCGAGGCCAGCCCGCAACCCGGCTCGATCGCCGTGCTCATGCTCGACCTCGATCTGTTCAAGCATGTCAACGATACGCTCGGCCACGCCGCGGGCGACGCGCTGCTGCGCGAGACCGCCGACCGCCTGCGGCCCGTCCTCACGGATGCCGCCTCTCTTGCCCGGCTCGGCGGCGACGAGTTCGCGGCGCTGTTCGTCGGACCGGGCGCCGCAAACCGGGCAACCGAAAGCGCCCGGCACGTGATGGGCTGCTTCGAAAGGCCGTTTCTTCCGGCGGGCGTGCCCGTCGCGATCTCCGCGAGCATCGGCGTGTCCGTGCTGGGCGCCGACGACACTGGACCGGCCGATCTCCTCAAAGGGGCGGACCTCGCCCTCTACGCCGCCAAGGACAAGCAGCGCGGCACGCTGCAAATCTGCGATGCCTCGCTCAAGACGGCCTATGCCGCGCGTCGCGCGCTTTCGATGGACCTGGAGCATGCGGTCGCGCGCGGCGAGCTGTTTCTCGCATTCCAGCCGATCGTCAGCCTCCCCACCGGCCGGACGGAGAGCTTCGAAGCGCTGCTGCGCTGGCGCCATCCGTCCCGGGGCGTCGTTTCGCCGGCCGACTTCATCCCGATCGCCGAGGACAGCGGCCTCATCCTGCCCATCGGACGATGGGTGATCCGCGAAGCCTGCCGCAGCGTTTCGCACTGGCCCGACGACGTCCGCGTCACCATCAACCTTTCGGCCCGCCAGTTCTCGGACCCGGGCCTCATCGCCAGCATCGCCGACGCCGCCTCCGAACACGGGATCGAACCGAGCCGGCTGACGCTCGAAATCACCGAGTCGACCTTGATCGGTGACGACGGAGCGGCCCTGGCAACCCTCGACGCCCTTCGCCGAACGGGCATCCGCACCGCGCTCGACGATTTCGGGACCGGCTACGCCTCGCTCAGCTACCTGACGCGCTTTCCCTTCGACACGATCAAGATCGATCGCAGCTTCGTGCAGGGCTCGTGCGAAAGCGCCAATCACCAGGTGGTGGTCCGGGCGATCTGCGGCCTCGCCGCCGATCTCGGCGCCGAAACGGTGGCCGAAGGCGTGGAAACGCAGGACCATGCCGGACTCGCTCGCGCCCTCGGGTGCGATTTCGGACAAGGGTTTCTTTTCGACCGTCCCCTGTCCCCGGTCGACTGCGCGGCGCGCCTGGCGCGCGAGCGGCTCGGGGAGGTGCAGGCGCGTCGTCGCGCGGGGCCGATGCCGGCTTCCGACGATGCCCGCACGGACATCGCACGTCCAGCCGGGGCATGACGCGAAGTCCCGAGCCGGCAGCGCCTCGGGGAGGCGGATGGGCGATGATGGCGCCGGGAGGCGCCGGAAAAGCCTTCGGCAGACCCGCCTCGCATCATCAACCGTCGCGGTTCTGGCCTTTTGGAGATTGACGCTCGGGGTTGCTGCAACACGTTTGGAGCAACGCATCCGAGGGGGAAACAAATGTCGCTTCAACAGGGTGGTGGGGACGGTTCGGCCGCGGACCTGTTTCCGACCCACGTGCTGGGCCGCCCGGCCGTGCGGGAGCTTCCTGCGCCGCCCGCCAACATGCGCCGGATCATCGGCCCCGGCATCGTCGCCGCCGGCGTCGGCCTCTCCTCAGGCGAGTTCATCCTTTATCCCTACATCGCCAGCCAGGTCGGCATGGCCTTCGTCTGGGCCGCGCTGCTCGGCGTGATGACGCAGTTCTTCCTGAACATGGAGATCGAGCGCTATACGCTCGCCACCGGCGAGACCGTGCTCACGGGCTTCAGCCGCTTCTGGCGTCACTGGGGCCTGGTTTTCGCTCTGCTCGCCTATTTCGCCAATCTCTGGCCCGGCTGGGCGACGAGCTCGGCGACCATGCTGTCCTACATCGTCGGCGGCGAGCCGCGCTGGATCGCCATCGGCCTCCTGATCGCGATCGGGCTCATCCTGACGCTGGCGCCCGTCGTCTACGTCATGCTCGAGCGCCTGCAGATGGTGAAGATCGCGGCGGTTGGCCTGCTGATCGTCATCGCCTCGATCTTCGTCATCAAGGCCGAGGATTGGGCGGCGCTGCCGCAGATCGCGACGGCCGCCTCGATCCCGGTCGAGGAGCTGGGCTTCGCCCTGCTTCTCGGCGCGCTCGCCTTCGCCGGAGCCGGCGGCGGCCAGAACCTCTGCCAGTCCAACTGGATCCGCGACAAGGGCTTCGGGATGGGCTCCTATGTCCCCCGGATCACCAGTCCCGTCACCGGCCAGCCGGAGGCGGCGCCCTCGATCGGATTCGTGTTCGAGCCCACGGCCGAGAACATGGCGCGTTGGCAGCGCTGGTGGCGGTTCGCGAACTGGGAGCAGATGCTCACCTTCGTTCTCATCACCTTCATCACGATCACCTTCACCTCGCTCCTCGCCTATTCCACGGTGTTCGGCGAGGAAGGGCTCGCCAACTCCGTCGCCTTCGTGGAGCGCGAGGGACAGGTGCTGGCCGAGCGGGCCGGTGGATGGTTCGGGGTGCTGTTCTGGTTCATCGGCGCCTTCTCGCTGTTCGGCGCGGCGACGGGCATCGTCGACTATACCAGCCGGCTCGCGGCCGACGTGCTGCGCACCTCCTACCTCAAGGACAAGAACGAGAGCCGGCTCTACTTCTGGCTCGTCTGGGGGCTCGTCGCGGTGGGCGTGGTCGTGCTCCTCGCCGGACTCACGCAGCCGCTGGTGCTGCTCGTGATCTCCGCCTGCGTGGGCGGACTGATGATGTTCATCTATTCGGGCCTCCTGATTCTCCTCAACCGGAAGGTCCTGGTGCTGGCGATCCGCCCCGGCGCCGGGCGGGTCGCCGCCCTCGTCTGGGCGTTCCTCCTGTTCGGCTTCCTGTCGGTCCTGACCGTTCTCCAGCAGCTGCCGAAGCTCTGGGGAGCCGACTGAGCGCCGATTCCACGATCACTCGGCAAGGGGTCGGCAGCCGAGAGGCTGCCGACCCCTTGCCACTCGCGGAGCAGCCTCGAATTCCGGCAAATGCGCAAGAAGTGACCATACGATCAGCCGATTGACCGAAATTGTTAACGTCAGTCGGCCAATAGTTGGGTAGCAACGGAGGGCGCGAATTGCCTCGTCCGGCGCCTTTCCAATCATCAACGATCATGGATCATCAATGTCGGGCTCACGGTTTCGGCTCTCGATTCGTGCCAAGGTAGTCGCGCTCGCCCTGTCGGGGCTGGCCGTGGTTTCAGTCGTCAACGTCTGGCAGTCGCGCCAAGCGGCCGTGGACGACGCGCATATAAAGTCGTCCGCGCGGCTCAGCTCGAACATCCGCGTCGCTTGGCGCATGCTCAATCCCGACAACGAGGTCTTCTCGGTCGAGAACGGCGTCCTGAAGCTCGGCTCGCGTCCTCTCAACAACGACAGCGAGGCAGTCGACGCGATCGAGTCGCTGGTCGGTGGTGCGGCGACGATCTTCCTCGGCGACACGCGCGTGGCGACCAACGTGCGCAAGCCCGACGGATCGCGGGCGGTCGGCACCAAGCTGACCTCGGCCGAGGTCGACGCCACCGTTCTCAAGGGCGGTCAGCCGTTCCGCGGCGAGGCCGAGATCGTCGGCACCCCCTATTTCACCGCCTACGATCCTATCAAGGACGCATCCGGCCAGACGATCGGCATGCTTCTCGTCGGGCTCGAACAGGGAATCTATCTCGACGGAATCAACGCGACTCTGCGCACGATGCTCGTGTCGAACCTGTTGATCGCTGCCATCGCGGGCCTCGCCATCTTCTTCGTCACCGGCCCGATGTTCCGGCCGCTGCAGCTGGTCCGAACCGCCCTCGGCCGCATGTCTCAGGGCGACCTCAGCGTGCCCGTCGAGCGTTCGCGCGCTTCGGATGAGATCGGCGACCTGCAGAACGCCGCCGCCGCCATGTCGTCCAGCCTGTCGTCGATCGTTTCGGACGTGCGCAGCTCGGCCGCGCAGGTGGCGTCCGGCTCGGCCCTGTCGGCGCAGACGGCCGAGCAGCTCTCGTCGGGCTCGACCGAGCAGGCGGCGGCTTCCGAGCAGGCGAGCGCCGCCGTCGAGGAGATGACGGCGAACGTTCGCCAGAACGCGGAGAACGCCGCCCAGACCGAGAAGATCGCGACGCAGGCGAACACGAACGCCGAGAAGACCGGTATCGCCGTCGCCCAGTCGGTTGAAGCCATGCGCACCATCGCCGAGAAGATCAACGTGGTGCAGGAGATCGCACGCCAGACCGACCTCCTCGCCCTCAACGCCGCCATCGAGGCGGCCCGCGCCGGCTCCCACGGCAAGGGCTTTGCCGTCGTCGCCTCTGAGGTCAGGAAGCTTGCCGAGCGCAGCCAACAGGCGGCGGCGGAGATCGGCGAGCTGTCGGTGTCGACGCTGCAGGTCTCGGAGGAGGCGGGCGCGATGCTGCAGCGCCTCGTTCCCGACATCCGCCGGACGGCCGAGCTGGTGGGCGAGATCTCGGCGGCCTGCCGCGAGCAGTCGATCGGCATCGAGCAGATCAA
>CANJKV010000155.1 GCA_947474855.1 Aurantimonadaceae bacterium
CTCGCCCTCGTAGCGCAGCGCCCGGTAGGCCGCGTCCTCGATGACGACGGTGCCGAGCTCGGCCGAGAGGTCGAGCACCGCCTCGCGCTGTGCCTTGGAGAGCGTCGCGCCGCTGGGATTGGCGAAGTCCGGCACGAGATAGGACAGCTTGACGCGCCCGCCCGCCGCCGCGGCCGCGTCGGCGTAAGCCGCGGGCGTCGTGTTGCCGCCGTCGGGGTTCAGCCGGTCGTAGCGCGGCTCGTAGGCGTTGAAGGCCTGGAGCGCGCCGAGATAGGTCGGCCAGGTGACGAGCGCCGTGTCGCCCGGCGACAGGAACAGCTTGCCGAGATAGTCGAGGCCCTGCTGCGAGCCGGAGGTGATGAAGATGTTCCCCTCGTCGCAGGGCACGCCGAGCTTGCCCATCTCGCCCGCCAGCCAGCGCCGGAGCGGCAGATAGCCCTCGCTCACCTGGTACTGGAGCGCCGCGCCCGCGCCCGGCCCCTGAAGGATCTCGGCATAGGCCTCGGCGAAAGCCGCCTTGGGGAAGAGGGCGGGGTCCGGGATGCCGCCGGCAAAGGAGATGATGTCGGGCTGGTCCAGGAGCTTCAGGAGCTCGCGGATCTCGGAGGCCCGCATCCGGCTGGAGCGGGTGGCGAACAGGTCGGTCGGATTCATGGGGAGGCTCCTCCTCGCGCTGGCCTCGCACGCGGGATCAAATAAGTCAACAATGCTGACCTAATTTCGCGCCGCAGCACGCGAGGGCTCGCGCGATCATGATCCGATCGGCGTGGCGGGCGGGCGGAGACCACCCTATGTCGTCGCTCGGGAGGTCCCAGACACGTAGACGGGACGAAACCAGATGGACGACATGAACACGCAGCTCCGGCCGACCGGAGCCGAGCTCACCGACATCGATCGCAAGACGCTCGACGCCCTTGCCGAGGACGGTCACGGGACGATCCCCGAGGGCGCCGACCTGGAGCGGCTCGACGAGGTGGGGCTCGTCACCCAGGTCGGCATCACCTGGGGGCTGACCCCGGCGGGCCGCGCCCGGCTGGCCGGCGGAACCTAGAGTCCCTCGCAACGCGGCCGACACGGAGCCGAAACCCGGTTCCCGGCCCGCGACATGCGCCCGCAACGCGGCCGGCCCATCATCGCTCTTCCATTCACGGACCCGCGCGTGCCGCGCCTGCGGGTCCTTTTCCGGGAGTTCCCGCGATGATCCGCACCGCTCTTCGAGCCGCCGCCCGGCGCCGCCGGGCCCACGCCACCTTCCGCGCCCTCGACCAGCTCGACCCCTGCCTCCTCGACGACATCGGGCTGACGCGCCAGGACGTGGAGCATCTGCGCCCGGCGCGCCTCGGCAGCGGCCTGACCCGGCTCCGCTGACGGACGCGCATCGGCGCGCCGCACTGCAACAAGTCGCTAGGGCGCAAGGAACTTCTCGCCGCCTCGCGCGCTTTCCTCCGGTCCAATTCCTTCGGCACCTGGGGTGGCCCTGTGAAATTCGAGAACAACTTCAAAGCCGCCCGCATCACGGGGCGGCCCGCGCTCAAGCGCGCGCGCATCGAGAGCGGACGGCCCTTCCCGCGCGGCGCCACCTGGGACGGGCTCGGCGTCAACTTCGCCCTGTTCTCGTCGACGGCGACCAAGGTTGAGCTCTGCATCTTCGACAGCGAGGGCAAGACCGAGCTCGAGCGCATCGAGCTGCCGGAATACACCAACGAGATCTTCCACGGCTACCTTCCCGACGCCCGTCCGGGCCTCGTCTACGGCTACCGCGTCCACGGCCCCTACGAGCCCGACGCCGGCCACCGCTTCAACCCGAACAAGCTCCTGATCGACCCCTATGCCAAGCAGCACGTCGGCGCGGTGCAGTGGGACCACGCCCTGTTCGGCTACACGATCGGCCACGCCGACAAGGACCTGTCCTTCGACGAACGGGACTCGGCCGCCTTCGTGCCGAAGGCCCGCGTCGTCGACCAGGCCTTCACCTGGGGCGACGAGCGCCGCCCGAAGGTGCCTTGGGAGCGCACCATTTTCTATGAAACCCACGTCAAGGGCTTCACCCAGCGTCATCCGACCGTGCCGAAGAGCGATCGCGGCACCTTCGCCGGCCTGATGCACCGCGACGTCGTCGACTACATCAAGAGCCTCGGCGTCACGTCCGTCGAGCTCCTGCCGATCCACTCCTTCGTGGACGACAGCTACCTCGTCGAGAAGGGCCTTCGGAACTACTGGGGCTACAACACGCTCGGCTTCTTCGCGCCCGATCCGCGCTATCTCGCGACGCCCTTCGTCAACGAGTTCAAGGAGCTCGTCTCGACCTTCCACCATGCCGGCCTCGAGGTCATCCTCGACGTCGTCTACAACCACACGGCGGAAGGCAACGAGCTGGGTCCGACGCTCTCCTTCAAGGGCATCGACAACAGCGCCTATTACCGCCTGCTGCCCGACAACAAGCGCTACTACATCAACGACACCGGCACCGGGAACACGGTCAACACCTCGCATCCCCGCGTGATGCAGATGGTGACGGACAGTTTGCGCTACTGGGCCGGCGAGATGCGCGTCGACGGCTTCCGCTTCGACCTCGCGACGATCCTCGCCCGCGAGCCGACCGGCTTCTCGGAGGAGTCGAGCTTCCTCCACGCCTGCATGCAGGACCCGCTGCTGACGGAAGTGAAGATGGTCGCCGAGCCCTGGGACTGCGGCCCCGGCGGCTATCAGGTCGGCCGCTTCCCTCCGGGCTGGGCGGAGTGGAACGACGGCTACCGCGACACGGTGCGCGCCTTCTGGAAGGGCGACGAGGGCAAGATCCCGGCGGTGGCCGGCAAGATCTCGGCCTCGGCCGACCTCTTCGACAAGCGAGGCCGGCGCCCCTGGGCGAGCGTCAACTTCATCACCGCCCATGACGGTTTCACCCTGAACGACCTCGTCTGCTACAACGACAAGCACAACGAGGCCAACGGCGAGGACAATCGCGACGGCCACAGCCACAACCTGTCCTACAATTACGGGGTGGAAGGTCCGACGGAGGACGAAAGCATCAACGAGGTGCGCTTCCGCCAGCTGCGCAACTTCTTCTCGACGCTGCTCTTCTCGCGCGGCACGCCGATGATCCTGGCGGGCGACGAGTTCGCCCGCACGCAGAACGGCAACAACAACGCCTATGCGCAGGACAACGAGATCGGCTGGATCGACTGGAAGGTCACGGAAGAAGGCCGCGGCCTCGCCGAGTTCGTCCAGAAGCTGATCATGCTGCGCCAGTCGCTGCCGATGCTCCGGCGCGGCCGTTTCCTGCACGGCACCTTCGACGAAGAGCTGGGCGTCAAGGACGTCGCCTGGATGTCGCCGAACGGCGGCGAGATGGGCGAGGCCGAGTGGAGCGACACCGGGGCGCGCTGCTTCGGCGTCCTTCTCGACGGCCGCGCCCAGTCGGAAGGCGTCCGCCGCCCCGGCACGGACGCGACCATGCTGATCGTCATGAACGCCCACCACGACGTCGTCAACTTCAAGCTGCCGGGCGTCGCCGGGGGCCTTCGCTGGCGCTGCATCGTCGATACCAACCTGCCGGACCGCGACGAGCTCGTGCCTTTCGAGTTCGACACGGACTACATGGCGACCGGCCGCTCCTTCCTGGTCTTCCTCCTGGAGCCCGAGGAAGGCCACCCGACCTCGGAAGCCGCGAGCCGCGCCTTCGCCCACGTGGCGGAAGCCTTCGCGGAAGCCGCCATCGAGCGCGTCCGCTTCTCCGACGAGGTCGACGAGACGCAGACAGAGAGCGACGAGCCGGAGGAAGCCCCGCTCGCCTGAGCGCGGGCAACCGCTTCCCGTACCAGCACATTGAGGGCGCGGCGCCGGATCGATCTCCGGCGCCGCGCCTTTTTCGTCAGAACCACGAGAATCCCAAGGGAGCCCATCCGGCATGAAGGCCATCCGCCTCGACAAGCCCGGCGGCCTCGACCGCCTCCGCCTCCACGACCTGCCGGATCCGGGCGAGACCGGCCCCGGCGCCATCCGGGTCCGCATCCGCGCGAGTTCCCTGAACTACCACGACTACGGCGTCGTCTCCGGCCGCATGCCGACCGAGGAGGGGCGCATCCCCATGTCGGACGGCGCCGGCACGGTGGAGGCCGTCGGCGAGGGCGTGGAGGATTTCCAGACCGGCGACGCGGTCGTGTCCTGCTTCTTCCCGCTCTGGCAGGACGGCGAGGCGGCGGTCGCCGACTTCAAGACGGTGCCCGGTGACGGGATCGACGGCTATGCGCGCGAGAGCGTCGTCGCGCCGGCCTCCTGGTTCACCCGCGCGCCGAAGGGTTGGAGCCACGCGGAGGCCGCGACGCTGACCACCGCCGGGCTGACCGCCTGGCGTGCGCTCGTCGTCGACGGGGGTCTGAAGGCCGGGAACGACGTCCTCGTCCTCGGGACCGGGGGCGTCTCGATCTTCGCGCTTCAGATGGCGAAAGCCATGGGCGCGCGGGTGGCGGCGACCTCGTCCTCGGACGAGAAGCTGGAGCGGCTGCGCGCGATGGGCGCCGACTTCACCGTGAACTACAAGGCCAACCCCGAATGGGGCTCGGCCGTGGCCGAGTGGACGGGCGGGCGCGGCGTCGACCACGTGGTCGAGGTCGGCGGCCCCGCGACGCTTCCGCAATCGATCCGGGCGGCGCGGATCGGCGGGCACCTCGCGCTGATCGGCGTCCTCACCGGGCGCTCGGGCGAGATCCCGACCGCGCTCCTCATGGCCCGCCAGCAGCGCCTGCAAGGCCTCATCGTCGGCAGCCGCCGGAACCAGGAGGACATGGTGCGCGGGCTGGAGGCGACGGGTATCCGGCCGGTGATCGACCGCAGCTTTCCCCTGGACGAGATCGCCGACGCCTTCCGCCACGAGGAGTCGGGCAAGCATTTCGG
Source organism: Aurantimonadaceae bacterium (assembly GCA_947474855.1). Taxonomy (GTDB): domain Bacteria; phylum Pseudomonadota; class Alphaproteobacteria; order Rhizobiales; family Rhizobiaceae; genus Antarcticirhabdus. The sequence continues at coordinate 4,894 of CANJKV010000155.1, forward strand.
CAAGATCTGCCTGGAGTTCTGACCCCTCACATCACCGCGCCGAGCTGCCAGGGCACGAATTCGTTGTCGCCGTAGTCGAAGCTCTCGCTGACGGTCTTCTTGCCCGACGCCGTGTCGAGGATGAGCTGGAAGATGCGCCGGCCGTTCTCCTCGATCGTTTCGGTGCCGGTGACGATCGTGCCGCAGTCGATGTCCATGTCCTCGCGCATGCGCTCAAACATCGGCGTGTTCGTCGCGAGCTTCAGCGAGGGCGCGGGCTTGAAGCCGGAGACCGAGCCGCGGCCGGTGGTGAAGCAGATGAGGTTGCAGCCGCCCGCGACCTGCCCCGTGACCGCCACCGGGTCGTATCCCGGCGTGTCCATGAAGACGAAGCCCTTCTCGTCGATGGGCTCCGCGTACTCGTAGACCGCCTGGAGGCGGGAGGCGCCGCCCTTGGCGACGGCGCCGAGCGACTTCTCCAGGATCGTCGTCAGCCCGCCCTGCTTGTTGCCGTGCGAGGGGTTGTTGTTCAGCTCCGCGTCGCCGCGCGCGGCGTAGTCACGCCACCACTCGATCCGGTCGAGGAGCTTCTGGGCGACCGCGGGGCTCGCCGCGCGGCGGGTCAGCAGGTGCTCGGCGCCGTAGATCTCCGGCGTCTCGGCGAGGCACGCCGTGCCGCCGTGGCGCACGAGGAGGTCGGCGGCGTAGCCGAGGGCGGGATTGGCCGAGATGCCGGAATAGCCGTCCGACCCGCCGCATTCGAGCGCCAGCGTGATGTGCTCGGCCGATTCCGGCGTGCGCTCCACGGCGTTCAGCGCCGGGAGCATCGCCTCGATCTCGGCGATGGCGGCGGCGATCGTCGCGCGGGTGCCGCCCGTGCCCTGGATCGTCATGGTGCGCAGCGCCTCGCCTTCGGTCAGGCCCTGGCGCTTCAGAAGGAGCGGGATCTGGTTGGTCTCGCATCCCAGCCCGATCATCAGGACGGCGCCGACGTTCGGGTGGGTGGCGTAGCCGGCCAGCGTGCGGGCGAGATAGCGGTAGCCCTCGCTCTCCGTGTTCATCGCGCAGCCCATGCCGTGGGTGATGGCGATGACGCCGTCGACGTTCGGGTAGGCGTCGAGCCGGCCCGTCGCCGGGGCGAAGTGGGCGGCGACGGCGCGCGACACGGTCGCCGAGCAGTTCACCGAGGAGACGATGGCGAGGTAGTTGCGCGTGCCGACCTTTCCGCTCGGGCGGCGATAACCCATGAAGCGGGCGCGGCTCTCCTCCGGCACGTAGTCCGGCTCCTGCGCGCCGACGCAGAACTCGTGCACGAGGTCGACCTCGGCCATGGCGAGGTTGTGGGTGTGGACGTGTTCGCCCGCAGTGATGTCGCGGCTGGCGAAGCCGATGGTCTGCCCGTACTTCGTGACCGGCGCGCCTTGGGGGATCGCGACGGTCGCGACCTTGTGGCCCTGGCCGATGCGGTCGCGAAGGCCAAGGCCGTCGACGGTCGGCGTCTTGGCGGGATCGAGCGTCGCGCGCGCGATCAGGACGTTGTCGGCCGGATGCAGGCGGATCAGGGGCGAGGCGCGTTCGAGAACGTCGAGCATATCAGTGTCCTTCAAGTGTCTCGGCCTCGACGCCGCCGGCATGCACCGCGCTCATCACGGCGAAGGAGCTGTCGAGGTGGATGGTCATGGCGAGCTCGGCCTGGGCGGGGTTGCGCCGCTCCAGCGCCCGCACGATCGCCGCGTGCTGCTCGGTGGTCTCGGCGAGGTGGCCGGGCACGGGCGCCGAGAGGTGGCGCATGCGGTCGAGATGCGCCTTCATCAGGTGGACGAACTTCCACATGCGGGGAAAGCGGCTGATCGCCACGATGCTCGCGTGAAAGGCGTCGTCGACCTCGATGTAGTCCTTCAGCGCGCCGCGCCGCAGGATGTCGCGCATCTCGGCGACGAGGCCGTCGAGGCGGGCGATGTCGGAGGTGGTCACGAAGCCGGCGGCGCGGCGGATGCTCTCGACCTCCAGCGCGCGGCGGATCACGAAACCTTCTTCCGCGACCTCGTAGGAGATCTTGGAGACATAGGTGCCGGAATGGGGGAAGACGTCGACGAGGTCTTCTTCCGCCAGCCGCTTCAGCGCCTCGCGCACGGGGGTGCGCGACACCCCCCAGCGCAGGCACAGTTCCTTTTCCGAGATCGGCGCGCCCGGCGCCATGTCGAGGCGCACGATGGCGCGGCGCAGCAGCTCATATATCTGCTCCGCCTTCTGCGCCGGCCGCTCGACCGTTGCCCGAGCCTCCGCGCCCGCCAACATTCCGTTATTTCCGCTGTTTGTCCGCCCAGGCGGCTCACGCCACTCCCGCGGCTGGATCGAACTCATATATCGGTTGACGCGGCATCTGGCAAATGCGGATTGTCCATCGGCAGCGCCGCCGCTTCGCCGGCGGGGGGCGGAAACGGGAGAGGGCCATGGCGATCAGCATCGACGCGCACCAGCATTTCTGGCGGATCGCCCGCGGCGACTACGGCTGGATGAACGAGAGCGTCGCGCCGCTCCTGCGCGACTTCGGGCCGGACGATCTTCGCCCCCACCTCGCCCGCGCCGGCATCGCCCGCACGATCCTCGTCCAGGCCGCGCCGACGGAGGCCGAGACGCGCTTCATGCTGGAGATCGCGGATGCCGACGCGATGGTCGCCGGCGTCGTCGGCTGGCTCGACATGGACGCCGACGACTTCCCGGAGCGGCTGGACGCCCTCCGCGCGAACCCGCGCCTCGTCGGCATCCGGCCGATGCTCCAGGACCTCGACGACGAGCGCTGGATCCTGCGCCCGCGCGTGCTCGCCAGTCTCGAACGCCTGACGGCGAGCGGCCTCGCCTTCGACATCCTCTGCCTGCCGCACCACCTGCCGCATGTCACGCAAGCCTTGGGCCACGTGCCGTCGCTTCGCGCCGTCCTCGATCATATCGCCAAGCCCGAGATCGCGGCGGGCCGGATCGATCCCTGGCGCGAGCACGTCGCGGAGCTCGCGCGCTTGCCGAACGTGTCCTGCAAGATCTCGGGCATGGTGACGGAGGCCGCGCCCGACTGGCGGCCGGCGGACTTCCGCCCCTATGTCGACCACGTCGCGGACTGCTTCGGCGAGGACCGTCTGATGTTCGGCTCGGACTGGCCGGTGTCGACGCTCGCCGCGTCCTACGCCGAGGTCGCCAACCTCGCCCGCACGCTTCTGTCCGCCCGCTTCGGCCCCGAGGCGCTGGGGAAGATCTTCGGCGGCAACGCCGCGCGCTTCTACCGCCTCGCCGATCGATAAGTCGGCTTATCCATCATCCCAGCAGCATGCGGACGTGGTCGTTGAGGAAGCGGCCGGCGGGATCGAGCCGGCGCCGCAGCGCCCGGAAGTCGCCGGCACGCGGGTAGAGGTGCGTCACGTCGTCGGTGTCGAGGAAGTGCAGCTTGCCCCAGTGCGGGCGGGAGTCGTAGCGCCTGAGGATGGCATCGACGTCGCGCAGGTAATCCCAGTAGTCGACGCCCGGCCCGCCGGAGACGGAGAGCGTGATCGAGTCCTGCCGGTAAAAGGGGCTCATCCAGGCCTCGTCGCCGGCGGTGAAGCGGTATTCGATGGGGTAGATGCAGTTCGTGTGCTTCGTCAGCATGAGGTCGCGCACCACGCGCACCGCCTCCTTCCCGCATTCGACCGGCACGGCGTATTCCAGCTCGTGGAAGTTCGGCACGTATTCGATGGGGTAGACGTCCGAGGAATAGGCGATCTTCTCGAAGGGCGCCTCCATGGGCGGCCGGTCGGTGACGTCCATCACCTTCATCTCGCAGACGTCGGACGTGGCCTTCGTGGTCGAGAGCGGCGCGTCGGCCGTGTCGGCGAGGCAGTAGAGGTGGCGGCTCTCGGGAACGGGGCACCAGAAGAAGCCGAAGTGCCGGTGCTCGGCGGCGAGCTGGTCGTGCCGCTCCATGCAGGTCTCGAAGTCGTCGCGCCAGAGATGTTCGTGGAGATTGTAAGCCGGCACGGTCTTCAGCGTGATCGCCGAGATGACGCCCAGCGTCCCGAGCGAGACGCGCGAGGCCAGCAGCATGTCCGGGTCCGATCCGTCGACGGCAAGCACCTCGCCGTTCGGCTGGACGAGGCGCAGCCCCGCGATCTGCGAGGCGAGGCACCCCAGCGTGATGCCGGTGCCGTGGGTGCCGGTGGTGAAGGCGCCGGCGATGGCCTGGCTGTCGATGTCGCCCTGGTTGGAGAGGGAGAGGCCGAGATCCTTCAGCGCCCGCCCCACGTCGCCGATCCGCGTGCCGGCGGCGACGGTCACGTGCTCGCCCTCGACGGCGAGGACGCCCTTCATGTTCTCCAGCGAGAGCCGGAGGCCGGTCGTGCCGACCACCGGCGTGAAGGAATGGCCGGAGCCCGCCACGCGCACGGGAAGGTCCGCGGCATCCGCCTCCGCCACCATATTGCAGAGTTGCGCCTCGCTGTCCGGCGCCGCCTTGTAGCGGGAGATGCAGGACTGGTTGCCGACCCAGTTGCGCCAGAGGCCGCCCTTCTCGAATGCCATGGGATCGGCTCCTTTCAGATCGCTGTGAAGGCATTGTCGACGAAGAGGTGGGCGCCGTTGACGAAACTCGCCTCGTCGCTGAGCAGGAACAGCGCGGCGCTCGCCACCTCCTCCGGCCGGCACATGCGCCCCTGCGCCGCCCGGATCGCGGCCTCCGAGGCGTCGACGCCGTAGCGGCCGAGGAGCTCGACCTCGCGGTTGCCGTGGGCGGTGGCGATGAAGCCGGGACAGACGGCGTTGCAGCGGATGTTGCGGTCGCGGAACTCGACGCCGATCGCCCGCGCGAACATGTGCACCGCCCCCTTCGTCGTGTCGTAGAGCACCTCGGCTGGGGTCGCCGCCACCGCCGAGATCGAAGAGGTGCACACGATCGCCCCGCCGCCGGCAGCCAACATGCCCGGCAGGACGGCGCGCGTCATCAGGACCATGGAGCGCACGTTGACGTCCATGAGCCAGTCGTAGTCCTCGTCGGTAGTCTCCAGGAACGGCTTCACGACGATCGATCCGGCATGGTTGAACAGCGCGGTCGGCGACCCGAAGGCGCTCGTTGCCGCCGCCACCGCCGCCTCCACGGCGTCGCGCTTCGACACGTCGGCTTCAGTGAAGACCGCCTCGCCGCCGTTCGCGCGGATCTCGGCGGCCAGCGCCTCGCCCTTGCTCACCTGCCGGTCGACGATCGCGACCCGCGCGCCCTCGTTCGCGAAGAGCCGCGCGGCCGCCGCCCCGCAGCCGTCGGCGCCGCCGGAGACGATCGTGCTGCGCCCCTCGAGGCGTCCTGGGCGTTCCACCATGTGAAGGCTCCTCCTGAATGAAAAGCGGCGGGGGGGCGCCGCCTCGCCCCCGCCGGTCTGCGTGTCCGATCCGCTCAGCGCGTCTCGCCGACCGCCGTTTCCGCCGCGCGGATGGCGGCCTGGCGGCGGGCGATCTCGTCGCCGATCGGCGGGCCGGTGAAGCGGCGGCGCTCGAAGGCGAACCAGACGATGCCGGCGATCACGAGGAAGCCGAGGGTGATGTAGAGGGCGTTGTCGTTGGGCGGCTGCACGCCGAGAACGAAGATCAGCGCCATGGCGAGGACCGAGAGGACCGCCGAGACCATGAAGGCGCCGCGGCCGATGTTCCAGGGCCCCATCTTCGGCCACTTGGTCCCGCCATAGGCGAGGAGCCCCGCGACGATCGGGATGGCGAAGGAGAAGAACAGGAAGATCACCGTGCAGGACACGACGATCGCGTAGGCCGAGGTCTCGCCGAAGCTGATGAGGGACGTGCCCCAGACGAACAGGACGGACAGGACCGCGCCCGTCCAGATCGCCGCGACGGGCGTGCGGAAGCGCGGGTTGACGCGGGCCAGCGCCTTCGAGGCCGGCAGGCCGCCGTCGCGCGAGAAGGCGAAGATCATGCGCGACACCGAAGTCACGGTCGCGAGGCCGCACAGGAACTGCGCCACGAAGATCGCGGCGAAGAGGATGGTGCGCAGGAAAGCGGGGACCTGCGTGTCCATCGCCCAGAAGAACACGTTCCACCCCTGAGCGGCGGCGGCATTCATGTCGGGGATCATCAGGACGAAGGAGCACAGGACGATGTAGCCGGCGATGCTCGACCAGAGCACCGAGGACACCATGCCCTGCGGCACGGCCATGGCGGCGTCGCGGGTCTCCTCGGAGGTGTGCGCCGAGGCGTCGTAGCCGGTGATCGTGTAGATCGGCAGGAGGAGGCCGAGAAGGAAGGCCCAGCCCATCGACATTTCCGGCCAGACGTCGCCGCCGGCCGCGCCCGAATAGTTGGTGAAGGTGAAGAGGCGGGCCACGTCCCAGGAGGGCGCGAAGGCGAGGCAGGTGAGCGCCAGCGCGACGGAGGTGACGAGGATCAGGGAGCCCGAGAAGTCGGTGAGCTTGGCGGTGAGGCCGATGCCGACGTGATTGATGATCGCCTGGAGCGCGGTGATGAGGGCGAGGAAGCCGATGCGCGTCCCGATCGTGTCCTCCATGCCGAGGGCGGGGCCGAAGGCGCCGAAGAAGAAGTAGTAGGTGCCGACGTTGATCGCCCCCAGCACCGTGACGAGGCCGAGGAGGTTGAACCAGGCGGTCAGCCAGCCGACGAAGCGGTTCCCCAGGATCGAGCCCCAGTGGTAGAGGCCGCCGGCCGTCGGGTAGGCCGAGGCGATCTGCGCCATGGCGATGGCGAAGACGGCCGAGACGAGGCAGCCGAGCGGCCAGCCGATGCCGATCGCGGCCCCTCCGGCGCCCGAGGTCGCCTGGGCGAGCGAGTTGATGCCGCCCGACAGGATGCAGATGATCGAGAAGGAGATGGCGAAGTTGGAGAAGCGGCTCATCCGCCGCTCCAGCTCCTGGGCGTAGCCCATGGAGTGGAGCACCTGCATGTCGGC
>CANJKV010000156.1 GCA_947474855.1 Aurantimonadaceae bacterium
GGTCTCGCCGTCGGCGAGCCGCTTTTGAAGGGCGCTCGTGCTCATCGTCAGAAGTAGCCTTCCTGCTTCTTGTCTTCCATCGAGGCGCCGGAGTCGCGGTCGATGACGCGGCCCTGGCGCTCGGAGGTGCGGCTGCCGCGCATCTCGGCGATGATCGCGTCGAGGTCGCCGGCCTGCGACTCCACGGCGCCCGTCAGCGGATAGCAGCCGAGGGTGCGGAAGCGGACCATCATGGTTTCGACGCTCTCGCCGGGCTGCAGCTTCATGCGCTCGTCGTCGCGCATGATCAGCGCGCCGTCGCGCCGCACGATCGGCCGGGGCGCGGCGAAGTAGAGCGGCACGACCGGGATCTTCTCCAGGACGATGTAGTCCCAGACGTCGGCTTCCGTCCAATTCGACAGCGGAAAGACGCGGAAGCTCTCCCCGGGCTTCTTCCGGGTGTTGAACAGGCGCCAGGGCTCGGGGCGCTGGGACTTCGGCTCCCAGCGGTGCTCGGCCGAGCGAAGGGAGAAGATGCGCTCCTTGGCGCGGCTCTTCTCCTCGTCGCGCCGCGCGCCACCGAAGGCCGCGTCGAACTTGTACTTGTTCAGCGCCTGCTTCAGCGCCTCGGTCTTCATGACGTCGGTGTGGACGCGGGACCCCGAATCGAAGGGGTTCACCCCGGCCTTCACGCCTTCCTCGTTGGTGTGGACGATGAGGTCGAGGCCGAGCTCCTTCGCCCGACGGTCGCGAAACTCGATCATCTCGCGGAACTTCCAGGTCGTGTCGACGTGGAGCAGCGGGAACGGGGGTTTCCCCGGCGCGAAGGCCTTCATGGCGAGGTGCAGCATGACCGCCGAGTCCTTGCCAATGGAATACAGCATCACCGGGTTCTCGGCCGTCGCCGCGACTTCCCGGATGATGAAGATCGACTCGGCCTCGAGGCGCTTCAGGTGGCTCATGGGCTTCATTGCGGCAATCTTTCGAACGCGGCGTCGCCGTGGGCGGGGCGGTTGTCGAGGTCGCGGACGGGGTTGCCCGCGCCGTCGACGTGGAGCCCGCATTCGCGCTTGGTCTCCTCCTCCCACCACCAGCGGCCGGCCCGCTCGGGCTCGCCGGGGCGGATGGCGCGCGTGCAGGGCGCGCAGCCGATGGATAGGAAGCCCTGTTCGTGCAGGGGATTGACGGGAACGCCGTTCTCCCTGGTGAAGGCGACGATGGCGTCGCGCGTCCAGTCGAAGATCGGGTTGGCCTTGACGAGGCCGCGAACCCCGTCGAAGCCGACGAACTCCATGTCGGAGCGATTGGCGGACTGGTCGCGGCGAAGGCCGGTGACCCACCCGGCCGCGCCCTTGAGCGCTCTTCCCAGCGGCTCCACCTTCCGCACGCCGCAGCAGTTCTTCCGGAACTCCGGCGCGAAGTAGAAGCCGTCGATGCCCTGGTCGTCGACGAGGGCTTCCAACGCTTCGGCCTGCGGGTAGAGCGCCTTGATGCGCCGGCCGTACTGCTCCTCGGTCTTCCTCCAGAGCGTGTAGGTCTCGGGAAAGAGGCGGCCGGTGTCGAGCGTCTTCACCTCGATCTTCAGGCGGTTCGAGAAGATCAGATGGGTGATCATCTGGTCCTCGATGCCGAGGCTCGTCGTGAAGACGACGCGGCCGGGGATGCGCTCGGCGAGGAGCGCCAGGCGCCCGGCCGGGTCGAGGCGCGGGAAAAGGTCGTTGAACTCGGCCGCGAGGCGTTTCAGGCCGTCCGTGTCGGAGCCGTCATGCATGGGAGCCCTCCGCCTTGGCCGCGGCTGCGGCGCGGCGCTGTTCGAGGATCGAGGCACCGCCCTCGTAGCCGGACTGGTAGTGGTCGCGAACGATGGAGCGCGCCTCGACCCACTGCTCGGCCGGCTGGCGTGTCGCCACCGCTTCGGGAAGCGCCACCTCGTCGAAGCCGCAGGCGAGCGCGTCGGCGAACTGGTCGGCGATCAGCGGACCGGTGGCGCGAAGCCGGCCGGTGAACCCGGCGCGCCGGATGCGCTTGGCGAGGCTGAAGCCGCGTCCGTCCGAGAAGGCGGGGAAGGCGACGGACACCAGCGCGACCTGGGTCAGGTACGGCTCGACGGCATCGGGGGCGACGTGGTTGGGCAGGTGAACGCCCAGCGGCGCGTTGCGGCGTTCCGCGAGCGCCGCATCGATCGCGTCGAAGGGCACGATCGCCGGACCTTCGACCAGCGACAGGTCGGCGGCGGTGGCGACGCTCGTCCACTCGTCGGCGACCTGGCCTTCGGGGCGGATGAGGATGGTGGCGGTCGTGGTCATTCCGCGGCCTCCTGGCCGGCGCCGGACACGAAGGCCTGGAAGCCCGCCTTGAACGGGTCGAGGCCGGCGCGGCGCACCGTGTCGACGAAGCGCTCCGAACCCTGGCGCTCGCGAAGGTAGACGGAGACGAGCGCCTCGACCGCGCCGGGCACCTGGTCGGCGTCGATGCCGGGACCGACGCGCTCGCCGAGCGCCGCGTTCTCCGAAGCGTCGCCGCCCACCGTGATCTGGTAGTTCTCGACGCCCGACTTCTCCAGGCCGAGGATGCCGATCGCGCCGACATGGTGGTGGCCGCATGCGTTGATGCAGCCGGAGATCTTGATCGGCAGCTCGCCGATCTCGCGCTGGCGGTCGTCGTCGGCGAAGGTCTTGGAGATCGCCTGGGCGATCGGGATCGATTTCGCCGTGGCGAGCGCGCAGTAGTCGAGGCCGGGGCAGGCGATGATGTCGGTGATGAGCCCGGCGTTCGCCGTCGCCAGACCGTTCGCCTTCAGCGCCGCGTAGACCTCCGCCACCTCGTCGAGCTTCACGTGCGGCAGGACGAGGTTCTGCGAGTGCGTCACCCGCAGCTCGTCCATGGAATAGCGCTCGGCGATGTCGGCGAAGGCGCGCATCTGCGCGTCCGTCATGTCGCCGGGCACCTCGCCGATGCCCTTCAAGGAGACGGTCAGCGCGATGTAGCCCGGCACCTTGTGGGCGAAGCCGTTCTGCTCGACGAAGCGGTCGAGCGCCGGGTCGCTCGCCCGCGCGGCCTCCAGCGCTTCCGAGCGCTCGGGCAGCGTCTCGTAGGCCGGCGGCGCGAAGTAGGCGGCGATGCGCTCGACCTCGCCCTCGGGGGCGTTGACGGTCGGGCCGTTCAGCTTGGCGTATTCCGCCTCGACGCGGGCGCGGAACTCCTCCTCGCCGGTCTCGTGGACGAGGATCTTGACGCGCGCCTTGAACTTGTTGTCGCGCCGGCCTTCCGCGTTGTAGACGCGCAGGATCGCTTCGAGATAGGCGAGCAGTTCCGCCTTCGGCAGGAAGGAGCGCACCACCTTGCCGATCATCGGCGTGCGGCCGAGACCGCCGCCGACCACGATCTCGTAGCCGACCTCGTTCGTCTCCGGGTGCCGAAGGATGCGGATGCCGATGTCGTGGACCTTGATCGCCGCGCGGTCGTGGCCAGCCCCCGTCACCGCGATCTTGAACTTCCTCGGCAGCCAGACGAATTCGGGATGCAGGCTCGACCACTGCCGGATCAGCTCGGCGGTGACGCGCGGGTCCTCGACCTCGTCCTTCGCGACGCCCGCGAACTGGTCGGAGGTGACGTTGCGGATGCAGTTGCCGCTCGTCTGGATCGCATGCATCTCGACGTCCGCGAGGAGGTCGAGAATGTCGGGCACGTCCTTCAGCTTCGGCCAGTTGTATTGCAGGTTCTGGCGCGTGGTGAAGTGGGCGTAGCCCTTGTCGTACTTCTCGGCGATCAGGGCGAGCTGGCGAAGCTGGCGCGAGTCGAGCGTGCCGTAGGGAACCGCGACGCGCAGCATGTAGGCGTGGAGCTGGAGGTAGAGCCCGTTCTTCAGCCGCAGCGGCTTGAACTCGTCGTCCGAGAGCGAGCCGTCGAGGCGGCGCTCGACCTGAGAGCGGAACTGGCGGACCCGGTCGCGCACGAAGCGCTCGTCGAACTCGTCGTAGCGGTACATGGGAACTGTCCTCGTCGCGGGCGTCGCCTCAGCGCATCCGCCGGTCGTCTCGATCGTGTTGGAAACGCGCCCGTCCGGTCAGGCGGGCACGTCGTATTCGGCCTGCTTGCCCATGGAGCGGTGAACGGTCGGGCCCTTCTGGCGCAGGGCCTCGCGGAAGTGCGTCGCGACGGGCATGCCGTTCTCCGCGATGCGCACCTCGACGAGGTAGGGGTCGACGATGCGGTTGGCCTTGAACTCGGCCTGCCCGCGCGCTTCGAGTTCGGCGGCGGCCTCCGCGTCGTTGGCCACCGCCGCCTTGCCCGGCTCCGGGGTCCAGCCGCCGTCCGCGCCGGCGAAGACCACCTCGCCGTCGAGGAGGTCGTTGGCGACGAGGATCACGGGGAACTTCGGCCCCTTCTTGTTGACCTTGGCTTCGGCCATGGGATCAGACCTCGTCGGGGATGGTGAGCTCGAGACCGTCGAGCGCGTCGGTCCAGAGGATCTGGCAGGACAGGCGCGAGGTCGGCTCGATCACCGGCAGCTCGTCCAGCTTGTCGAGCTCGTCCTCGCGCGGCGGGTGCAGCCGGTCGGCCCATTCCGGGGCCACCACGACGTGGCAGGAGGCGCAGTCGAGCCCGCCGCCGCAGATGCCCTCGATCCCCACGCGATAGTCGCGCAGGATCTCCATCACGCGCCATCCCTCGACGGCCTCCAGCTCGTGGCGCTTGCCCTCGCGGTCGGTGACGCGGATCACGCTGGCGGGCTTGGGCTGGGCTTGGCTCATGAATGGTCTTCCCGGTTGCGAACGCGACAAAGGCAGCCGACGGCGCTTGACGTCCAAGGCACCGCGACCGCGCATGTCGGATCTCAAGTGGCTCATAGATAGTCCGGCGGCCACGGTTCCGCCGCGCCGGGCTTTGCCTTTGCTCGCACCGGAGCGAAACAAATTCCTGTCGCGGGTGCGGCAGGGAGTGGAATCGTTCCAAGGGCTTGCTCAAGACCTTGGGGCAGCCTCAGATCGCCTCGCCCTGCAGCAGCCGCGGCGAGGCCCCGCGCGAGGTGCCGGCCGCCTGCGCGATGAAGAAGTCCTTCAGCCGCGGCGCCCGGTCGACGAGCGACAGGCCGAAGGAGCGCACCGCACGAAGAAGGTCGTTGTCGTTGGAGAACAGGCGGTTGAGGATGTCGGTGGTGACACCGAGCTGGACCGTGTCGAAGCGGCGCCAGCGCTGGTAGGTTTCCAGCGTGTCGAGCGAGCCGACGTCGAGGCCGAGGCGCGCGGCTTCGACGACGACCTCGGCCAGCGCCGCCGCGTCCTTGAAGCCGAGGTTGAGGCCCTGGCCGGCGATCGGGTGGATGCCGTGCGCGGCGTCTCCGGCGAGCGCGACGCGCGGGCGCACGAAGTCGCGGGCGAGCGTCAGGCCGAGCGGGAAGGCGCGCCGGCCCCCTTTCAGGCTCACCGCACCGAGCTTGTGGCCGAAGCGCTTCTCCAGCTCGATCTCGAACAGCATCTCGTCGCAGGCGACCAGCCGCTCCGCCTCGCGGCGCGATTCGGTCCAGACCAGCGAGGAGCGGTTGCCCTTCAGCGGCAGGATGGCGAAGGGGCCGGCCGGCAGGAAGTGCTCCTCCGCCCGGCCCTCGTGCGGGCGCTCGTGGGCAACCGTCGCGACGATGCCGGACTGGTCGTAGTCGGTGTGGACTGTGCGGATGCCGGCCATGTCGCGGATCTTCGAGCGCACGCCGTCGGCCGCGACCAGGAGGCGCGCCGCGATCGTCTCGCCCGCTGCCGCGCCGCCGAGGCGCACGTCGAGGTGGGCGGGCGCCTGCGCGATCGAGGCGACGGGCGCGTCCTGCCGGATAACGACTCCGATCGCTTCGGCGCGCGATCGGAGCGCCCCGATCAGCGCCCTGTTCGGCACCATGTGGGCGAAGGGCTCGCCGGGTCGCACCTCGCCGCCGAAGGTGAGGAAGACGGGCCGCACGGGCTCCGACAGGCGCGAGTCGGTGACGATCATCTCGGTGATCGGCTGGGCCTCGTCCTTGAGGTCGCGCCAGACGCCGAGTTGGTCGAGCATGCGCGAGGCGGCGGCCGCGATCGCCGAGGCGCGCTCGTCGCGCGCGTGGACGCCGGCGGGCGCGGCATCCACCACCAGCACCTCGAGCCCGGGCGCCGCGTCCTTGATCGCGACGGCGACCGACAGGCCGACATAGCCGGCGCCGGCGACAACGACGTCGGCGCGAACGGACGGCGCGCTCGGCGAGGGGGACGCGGCGTTCGGCGAAGAAGTGTCGGACATCGGCTCGGCCTCGCGGAGAAGAAGGATCGGATCTCGGGCGGAACGTCGGCGTTCCGGATCCGAGATAGGCGCGCGGAGCGGCCGGGGCAACGAGGGCGCGATTGACGCGACCCGCCGGCGGATGGTCAATGCCGCGTCGCATCTTACGTAAGACGTCACGAGGTCGAGGAGACCGCCCATGGATCCCACCGTCAGCAAGCTTCTCGACACGCTGGACCTCGAACGCATCGAGGAGAACCTTTATCGCGGCCTCAGCGCCGATCCCGGCTGGCAGCGTGTCTTCGGAGGTCAGGTGATCGCGCAGGCGCTCGTTGCGGCCCAGCGCACCGTGCCGCCCGAGCGCACCTGCCATTCGCTCCACGGCTACTTCATCCTGCCCGGCGATCCCTCGGCCCCCATCGTCTACCAGGTCGCGCGCCTTCGCGACGGCGGCTCCTTCACCACGCGGCGGGTCGAGGCGATCCAGCACGGCCGGGCGATCTTCACGCTCGCCGCCTCTTTCCAGGTCGCCGAGGACGGGCTGTCCCACCAGTCCTCCATGCCGGACGTGCCGGGTCCGGACGAGACGGGGCTCGGAGGCGAGGGGGCGCAGGCCCTGCTCGCCGGCGCGCCCGAGCCGGTGCGCCGCTACTGGGAGCGGCCGCGCCCGATCGAGATTCGTCCGGTCTCGCTCGATCACTACCTGTCCGACGCCAAGCTCGCGCCGGAACAGCGGGTCTGGATGCGCGCGGTCGCCGACATCGGCGACGATCCCGCGCTCAACCAGGCAGTGCTCGCCTACCTCTCGGACATGACACTTCTCGACACCTCCCTCTTCGCGCACGGGCTCTCGGTGTTCGACCGGCGCATCCAGGCCGCGAGCCTCGACCACGCCATGTGGTTCCACGCACCGGTCAAGGTGTCGGACTGGATGCTCTACGCGCAGGACAGCCCCTTCTCGGGGAGAGGGCGCGGCTTGACGCGCGGTTCGATCTTCGCCGGCGATGGCCGGCTCGTCGCCTCCGTTGCCCAAGAAGGCCTCATTCGCCTCAAAGATAGGCAGGCGACCTGAGGCGCTTCCCTGCCTGAGCCCTGGCGCTGCGGGCCGACGCCTCGTTTTTGATCACGATTTCGACCGTTTGCCACGAACTCTTCGTGGTCGGGTCACCGCGTCGCCGCATTTGGCACGCAGCTTGGATGGGTGAGAGCAGTGGCCGGCGGGACAGGGGGTTCCGTTGGCGGGGACGGCGACGGGCCGAAAGGTCCGTCCCGCCAAATGCTCCGAGGATGTCCATGAAAATCGTGATGGCGATCATCAAGCCATTCAAGCTCGACGAGGTGCGCGAAGCGCTGACGGCCGTCGGGATCCAGGGCCTGACGGTGACCGAGGTAAAGGGATACGGCCGCCAGAAGGGCCACACCGAGATCTATCGCGGCACCGAATACGCCGTGAGCTTCCTGCCCAAGCTCAAGATCGAGGTGGCGGTGGCCTCCGACACGGTCGACCGCGCGGTCGACGCCATCGCCAGCGCCGCCAAGACCGGCCAGATCGGCGACGGCAAGATCTTCGTCTTCGGCATCGATTCCGCCGTGCGCATCCGCACCGGCGAAGTCGACGTCAACGCGCTCTGAGGGGACCAGCCATCACCATGCGACTTACGAAACTTCTGCCGTCGACCCTTCTGGCGACCGGCTTCCTCGCCGTCTCCGCCTTCGCTCAGGACACCGGCATCGCGCCGGCGCCCGAGGCCGTGCCGGCCGCCGCCGCGGATGCCATGGACAAGGGCGACGTCGCCTGGATGCTCACCTCCACGGCGCTCGTCCTGTTCATGATCGTGCCGGGTCTGGCGCTGTTCTACGGCGGCCTCGTGCGGGCCAAGAACATGCTCTCCGTCCTCATGCAGTGCACCATGATCACCGCCGTGATGATCATCCTCTGGGTGCTCTACGGCTACTCCGTCGCCTTCGGCGATGCGCCGAGCGCCTTCTGGGGCGGCTTCGGCAAGGCCTTCCTGGCCGGCGTCGACGCCTCTTCCATGGCCGCGACCTTCACCAGCGGAGTCGTCATCCCGGAATACGTCTTCATCGCCTTCCAGATGACCTTCGCCTGCATCACGCCGGCCCTGATCGTCGGCGCCTTCGCCGAGCGCATCAAGTTCTCGGCCGTGATCGTCTTCACCGTGCTCTGGGCGACCTTCTCCTACTTCCCGATCGCCCACATGGTCTGGGATAGCGACGGCCTGATCTACGGCTGGGGCGCCCTCGACTTCGCCGGCGGCACCGTGGTCCACATCAATGCCGGCATCGCCGCCCTCGTCGGCGCCATCCTCGTCGGCAAGCGCACCGGTCTCGGCCGAGACAACATGGCCCCGCATTCGATGACGCTGACCATGGTCGGCGGCTCGATCCTGTGGGTCGGCTGGTTCGGCTTCAACGCCGGCTCCAACCTCGAGGCCAATGGCGGCGCCGCGCTCGCCATGATCAACACCTTCACCGCCACGGCCGGTGCGATCGTCGCCTGGGCGCTCATCGAGAACTTCACCCGCGGCAAGGCCTCGATGCTGGGCGCGGTGTCCGGCCTCGTCGCCGGCCTCGTCGCCGTGACGCCGGCGGCCGGCACGGTCGGCCCGGTCGGCGCCATCGTCCTCGGCGCCATCGCCAGCATCGTCTGCTACTTCTTCGTGGCGGTCGTGAAGGAGAAGGCCGGCTACGACGACTCGCTCGACGTCTTCGGCATCCACGGCATCGGCGGCATCATCGGCGCGGTCGGCACCGGCATCTTCACCGCCCCCTCGCTCGGCGGCACGGGTGCCGCGGCGGGCGCCGACTACGCCATGGCCGCCCAGACCATGATCCAGATCTGGGGCGTCCTCGTCACCGTCGTCTGGTGCGGCGTCGTGTCTCTGATCGCCTACAAGATCGTTGACCTGACGATCGGCCTGCGCCCGACCGTGGAATCCGAGCGCGAAGGCCTGGACCTCACCTATCACGGCGAGGCGGCCTACCACAGCTGAGACCGAACGGGGCGCGATCCGCGCCCCGCCGTCGGCCAGGAGATCCAAGCGGGCGGTCCTTCGGGACCGCCCGTTTTCGCGTCCGGCACAGCCTTTCCGCTCTCCGTCCCGCCCGTCCGGCGGGTGACGATCCCTTAAGCTTAAACGGCCTTTAACTGCCGCGTTCTATGGTGGTCCCAGGACTTGGGGTGGGGCGCGGCTCGGCGCTTCCGCCGGCGAATCGCAGGTGAAAGGTGGCGTGGCATGGCGTCGACGGCGTTGAAGGATGAGGCGCGGGACAAGGGTCTGCTGCGGCGCCAGGGCGAGGTCGCGGGCGGCGTCGCCCTGGCGGGGCTCGCCGCCTGGCTGGGCGTGGCGCTCGCCACCTGGACGGTGAGCGACCCCTCCTTCAGCCACGCCAATTCCAACGAGGTGCGGAACTGGGCCGGGCAGGCCGGCGCCAGCGCCGCCGACCTCCTGATGCAGCTCTTCGGCATGGGCGCGGTGCTGCTCGTCGCCCTGCCGGTGATCTGGGCCGCCTTCCTGTTCTTCGGCCGGCCGGTCGAAGGCATCTGGCGCCGGGCGTGGTTCGCGCTCGGCGGCGCCGTTCTCTTCTCGGCGGTGGCCGGATGCATCGACCTGCCGGCCGGCTGGCCGCTGCCGATCGGCCTCGGCGGCATCGCCGGCGACGTCGTCCTGAAGCTTCCGGCCGCCCTTCTCGGCGACTTCCCCTCGGGCATCCTCGCCTACGTCCTCGCCGCCGTCATCGCGGTGCCGGCGACCTGGCTGTTCCTCAACGGCGCGGGCATCATCGACCGCGACCGGCCGCAGGCGCGCCTTCGCGGCGCCGCGGAAGCGGGCGACGACGGAGAGAGCCGCATCGCGCTCATCGCGGGCGCCTGCGTCCATCACTTCTATTCGGTGCGCGCCGCCGTGTCCCGCCGCATCGCCGAGGAGCGCGAGCAGCTCCGCCAGGCCGAGTTCGGCACCCGCTTCGACAGCTGGGAGCCGGAAGAAGAAGTATCCGCCGACAACCGCTTCGCGCCGCCCAAGCCCCCGCGTGCCGCCCAGCACCGCGACATCCGCGTCGCCGAGCCCTATGCGGCCCCCGCCAGCGCCTATGTCGACCCGCTCGACGGCTTCGAGGCCGAGGACGAGGCGGACTTCGCGCCCGCCTATGCCGCGCCGGCGGCGCAGGCCGCTCCGCCCGTCCAGCCGCACCACGCCGCGCCCGCCGCTTCGACGTTCCGCACGCCGCCGGCCCGCGCCGCGATGAGCGTGCCGGCCCAGACCGCCGCCGTGTCCGCCGCCTTCGCCGCACCAGCCGCCCGCCGCGAGCCGTCCTTCGCCGAGCCCGCCGCCGCCTCGGGTGCCGCCTTCACCGCCGACGACTGGTCGCGCGGCGCGGCGCTCGCGGCGCAGGCCGACTGGTCGGACGAGGTCGACGCCGACGGGCAGATCCAGGTCCGCGCGGCCGAGGCGCCGCCCGCCCTCGACCCTTACGACGATGCCGCCGAGGCCGAGCATCCCTACGAGGCGCACGAGGCCTTCGAGGACGAAGCCGGCCGCGCCGCCCCCGTCGCCTACGACGACTACGAGGAAGCGCGCGAGGAGGACGCCGAGGCCGACTTCGTTCTCGACGCGTCCGACCGGGTCGTCGCGGCGGGCGCCGGAGCGCAGGCCGAGCCGGCGGTCGTCGGCGGCTGGCGCGGACTTCTCCAGAACAACATCGTCGCCTTCCCCGGCCGCAAGGAGAAGGCCGCCGCGCCCGAGCCGGCCCTTCGCGCCGGCCAGCCGGCCGCCGCGCCCCGCATGCCGGCCGCGCCGGCCGCACAGCCCGGCCACGCCGCCGCTGTGCGTCCGGCCGCCCCGCCCATGGCGCCCGCCGCCGCCTCGACCGTTTCGGCCGAGCAGCAGCGCCTGCGCACCGGCTCGGGCCGCGCGCCGGCCCAGCGCGGCTCGGTGTCGGCCTACAACGCGCCCTTCGAGCTGCCCTCGGTGGAGTTCTTGACCCAGCCCAAGCCCAGAGGCCGCGATTCCACCCTGTCGCCGGAAGTGCTGCAGGAGAACGCGCGACTCCTGGAAGGCGTCCTCGAGGACTTCGGCGTCAAGGGCGAGATCATCGAGGTCCGTCCCGGCCCGGTCGTCACGCTCTACGAGCTCGAGCCCGCGCCCGGCATCAAGTCGAGCCGCGTCATCGGCCTCGCCGACGACATCGCACGCTCGATGTCGGCGATCGCCGCGCGCGTCGCGGTGATCCCGGGCAAGAACGCCATCGGTATCGAACTGCCGAACCAGCGCCGCGAGACCGTGTACCTGCGCGAGATGATGGCGGCCGAGAGCTTCGCCCAGAACAAGGGCAAGCTCGCGCTGACGCTCGGCAAGACCATCGGCGGCGAGCCGGTGATCGCCGACCTCGCCAAGATGCCCCACCTCCTCGTCGCGGGCACCACCGGCTCGGGCAAGTCGGTGGCGATCAACACCATGATCCTGTCGCTGCTCTACCGGATGACCCCGGCGCAGTGCCGCCTGATCATGATCGACCCGAAGATGCTGGAGCTGTCGATCTACGACGGCATCCCGCAC
>CANJKV010000157.1 GCA_947474855.1 Aurantimonadaceae bacterium
CGCCGAAGCGCGAGCACAGCGCGTCGAGGGTCGCGGGCGCCATCGGGAACTTGCGACGCGCCATCTGCAGCGTGTCGACGACGACGGCGCCGTCCAGCGTCGGACGGCCGAGCCGGGTCATCTCGGCGTTGAGGAAGCGGATGTCGAAGGTGGCGTTGTGGGCGACGAGCCGGGCGCCGGCGAAGAAGGCTTCGAAGGCCTCCACCACCTCGCCGAAGAGCGGCTTGTCCGCCAGCATCTCGTCGGAGATGCCGTGGATGGCGAGGGCGTCCGGATGGACCTTGCGCCCTTCGGGACGGATGTAGTGATGGAAGGTCTTGCCGGTGGGGATGCCGTTCCAGAGCTCGACGGCGCCGATCTCGATCACCCGGTCGTGCTCGAATTCGAGGCCGGTGGTTTCGGTGTCGAAGACGATCTCGCGCATGCCGCCCTGCTCCTTCGCCCCGGTTCTGGGCGAAGCGGGGAGCCGGGGCAAGTCTGGCGAAGAAGGCTTAAGGCTTTTCCACGGATGATGCGCCATGTTCCCTTTCCGTTCGCACGGAGCGGCCGGCGGGTCAAGGCGACGGGCGAATATCCTCGTTCGCGATCAGCGGCTTGGGCCAGCGGGATCGCCGTCCCGATAGCGCGCGACGACGGCGCGCACGGCCTCGCGCGCCGGGTCGAGGCCCCGGCCGGTGTCGATGACGACGCTCGCGCGGGCGCGCTTGTCGGCGTCGGGCATCTGCGCCGCGAGGATGGCGTCGAAGCGCTCCGGCGTCATGCCGGGGCGGGCGAGGACGCGGGCGCGCTGGACATCGCCCGGGGCCGTGACGACCACGACGGCGTCGCAGCGCGCCTCGCCCCCGGTCTCGAACAGGAGCGGAATGTCGAGGACGGCGAGCGGGTGCCCGGCCTCCCGGGCCGCGGCGAGAAAGGCCTTCTCCTCCTCGCGCACCAGCGGATGGACGATCGCCTCGAGCCGACGGCGCGCCTGCGGGTCGGCGAGAACCGCGCGGGCGAGCGCTTCGCGATCGACGACGCCGCTTCGCACCGCGCCGGGAAAGGCGGCGTCGACGAGCGGCGCCGCGCGCCCGGCGTAAAGGCGATGGACGGCGGCGTCGGCGGAATAAACGGGAACGCCCTCGGCCTCGAACATGGCCGCGGTGGTGGACTTGCCCATGCCGATCGACCCCGTGAGGCCGAGAACGATCACGATGCCGGCCCGCGTCAGGCGAGCATGGCGAGGACGATGCGCCAGCCGCCGCCGCGCAGCGCAGGCTCCCCCGCCTCGTCGCCGTCGGCGTCATGCGCGCCCTCGTCCTCGTCGTCCTCGCGGTCCTCGGCCGCGCGGATCAAGGCATAGCGGCATTCGAAGGCGAGCGCCGCCTCGCCGTCCTCGCGCTCCTGGCGCCAGAACAGGACCGCCCAGGCACTGTCGCCCGAGGCCCGCCAGTCGGTGACAGTGAAGGTCGAGCGGACGATCTCCTCGGCCTCGAAGACGTCGAACAGGGCCTCGATGTTCTCGATCAGCTCGTCCGCGTCGTTGAAGACGTTGCCGCGCCCGTTCTGCCAGATCGTCGTGGGATAGGCGAAGCAGTTCGCCACGGCCTCCTCGTCGAAGTCGTCGAAGCCGCCGGCATAGCGCTCGAACAGAGCGAGAAGGTCGGGCTCCAGGGGGCGGGAGGCGCGGTAGCCGCCGTCGTTGGCGGGCGTGGCGTAGGGGTGCGGGTAGGGGTTCGCGGCGCCGGGCCGCTCCGGGGACTCGTCCATGGATCTATAGACCGCTTTCGATATCGGACACGATGCGGGCGCGGAGCGCGTCCGACACGGCGGGCCGCCGGCCGAACCAGCGCTCGAAGCCCGGCACAGCCTGGTGGAGAAGCATGCCGAGACCGTCCGCCGCCCGAAGGCCGCGGGCGCGCGCCGCCGTGAGGATCGGGGTTTCCAGCGGCACGTAGACGATGTCGGTCACGAGCGCCCCGCCGGGAAGGGGGGCGAGGTCCGGCAGCGGGAGCGCGGCGGGCACGGCGAAGGGCGGCGGCGCGTCCGCCTCCTGCGCGGGCTTTTGGGCGGGCGCCGCCGTGTTGACGAGGAGGTCGGTGCGGGCGAGGAGGCTTTCGCGCGCGTCCTCGCCGTGCGCGCTGGCGCGCGTCCCGAAGCGGTCGGCGAGCTCCTGGGCGCGCGACAGCGTTCGGTTGAGGATCGCGACGTGGCGCACCCCGCGCGAGACCAGCGCGTGGACCACGGCCCGCGCGGCGCCCCCCGCGCCGATCACCGTCGCGAACTCGGCGTCGGCCCAGCCGGGCAGGCGCTCGTCGAGATTGGCCGCGAAGCCGTAGGCATCCGTGTTGCCGCCGACGAGCGTGTCGCCCTCGAACCAGAGCGTGTTCACCGCGCCGATCGCCTCGGCCTCGCCGTCGATCCGGCCCGCGGCGGCGAAGGCGGCGAGCTTGTGCGGCACGGTGACGTTGCCGCCCACCCATTCGCCGGGCCGCAGCCCCGCGAGAAAGGCGTCGATCTCCTCCGGCGGCACGCCGAGGCGGGAATAGGAGCCGGGAAGCGCGAACTCCTTCAGCCAGGTGCCGTGGATCGTCGGCGAGCGCGAATGCCAGACCGGCCAGCCCGTCACGAAGGCGCGCGGCCCCTCGGGCGCTGCCCCGTCGCGGGGGGCGAAGATCGAGTTCTCCCCGCGCGGACGCGCCGCGCCGCTGACGTAAGGGGCGGGCGTCCAGGCCTCGTCGCGGCTCGCGTCAGCCATCGATCGCACCCCGCTCGCGAAGCGCGGCGAGAAGCGGCAGCAGGGGCAGGCCGACGATCGAGAAGAAGTCGCCGTCGATGCGCTCGACGAGCTGGATGCCGCGCCCTTCGATCTGGTAGGCGCCGACGCTCGTCAGCGCCGCCTCGCCGACGCTCGCGAGATATTCGCCGACAAAGGCCGGGTCGAGATGGCGGAAGGTGATCGACACGGTCTCGACGTGCCGCCAGACGGCGACGCCGTCCTCGGCGATCACCGCGGCGCTGTGCAGCCGGTGCGTTTCGCCGGACAGGCGCAGGAGCTGGCGACGCGCGGCTTCCATCGTGTCCGGCTTGTGGAGGACCTCGCCCTTGAAGGAGAGCGTCTGGTCGGCGCCGATCACCACCGCGCCCGGCACGCCCTCCGAAACGGAGACCGCCTTGGCCTCGGCGAGGATCGCGGCGAGGTCGTCGGGCGACACCCCGGTCTCCTTGAGCGGCGCTTCCATGGCGCGCTCGTCGAGGCTGCTCGCTCTCACCTCGAAGGCGATGCCGGCGGCTTCCAGCATGCGCGCCCGGTGAACGCTCGCCGAAGCGAGCAGGATGGGTCGCGTCATGAGTGTCCTCCTTCGTGTCCCGCATCGATCCGGGTGTCGTCGAGAGATAAACGCGCCGCAGCCGAAAGACCACCGCTTCGCCGCCCGGGACACGCGGCGCGGGATTCGATTCGCCGAAGCTGCGCAAGCCCCGGCCGGCCTTGTTCTCAGGATTCTCCGGCCCCCTGTGGGCAAGACGGGAGAGGTGGGGCGATCGCGGCAGGTCGCCCCGTACATGGCGGAAAAGTGACGATTCCCCAACAATGCACGGCCGCGAACGCTTGTATCGGCGCTGTGGAGCGATCTGGGGATCGTCGGCACCGCGGGAACCTGTCTGACAAGCGTCGTCCCCAGCCTTGTCGGACAAGTCGGGCAGCCCGCAAGTGCCTGACGCGCCGGGCCCGGCCGCCCGGCCGCCCCCGTTGTTGACAGATGGGCCGCGGCGACCTCTATCGCGAAGCGGCGGCGTCGACGCGTTCGCAGACCCAATGGACGAGCCTGTGGATTCCCGCAATCCACCGACTCTCAGAATCAGAAATCAGATTTTCTAGAATCTCTATTTTAGGGAAGGAAAGGCCGATGGCAGAGCGCAGGCTCCTCCGGGTCCTGTCGGGAGAGAGCGTCTGGCCCCCGCCGGTCTGGCTGATGCGGCAGGCGGGACGCTACCTTCCCGAATATCGCGAGGTCCGAGCCAGGGCCGGCGGCTTCCTCGACCTCTGCTACGATCCCGATCTCGCGACGGAAGTGACGCTCCAGCCGATCCGCCGCTTCGGCTTCGACGCGGCGATCCTGTTCTCCGACATCCTGGTGATCCCCGACGCGCTGCGGCGGGGCGTGCGCTTCGAGGCGGGCGAGGGACCGCGCATGGAGCCGATCGCGCCGCACGAGATCGCCTCGCTCGATCCGTCCGGCGCCGACATGCACCTCGCCCCGGTGATCGCGAGCGTCGCGCGCCTTCGCCGCGAGCTGCCGGACGAGGCGACGCTGATCGGCTTCTGCGGCGCGCCGTGGACGGTGGCGACCTACATGATCGCCGGGCGCGGCACGCCCGACCAGGCGCCGGCCCGGCTCTTCGGCTATCGCCACCCGCAGGCCATGACCGAGCTCCTGTTTCTTCTCGCCGAGATGAGCGCCGACTACCTCGTGCGCCAGCTCCAGGCCGGGGCGGACTGCGTCCAGATCTTCGATTCCTGGGCGGGCGTCCTCGACGAGGCGAGCTTCGAGGCCTACGCCGTCGCGCCCGTGCGGCGGATCGTCGAGAAGGTCCGCGCGAGCGTGCCGAACGCCCGGATCATCGGCTTTCCCAAGGGCGCGGGCGCGCTTCTGACGAACTACCGCGAGAAGACCGGCGTCGACGCGCTCGGCCTCGACTGGTCGGTGCCGCTGAGCCAGGCTGCAAGCCTGCAAAGGGAAGGCGCCGTCCAGGGCAACCTCGATCCGCTCCGCCTCATCGCCGGCGGCCGCGCCCTCGACGAGGGCGTCGACCGCATCCTGGACGCGCTGGGCAGCGGCCCCCTCGTATTCAACCTCGGCCACGGCATCACGCCCGACGCGCCGATCGAGCACGTCGAAGCCCTGCTGCGGCGGGTGCGCGGGGGGTGAGAGGCGAGGACGGCGCAGGGCGCGGCGCCCTCCCCTCGCCCGCTCGCGGGAGAGGGGTCCGCAAGGACGGGCGAGACGAGTGGCTCGCCCGGAGGCGCGAAGGCCGGCCGGGTGAAGGTGTCGGCCGCGCGAACAGCCAGCAAACGACTTGCGCCGCAGCCGTCGTGAACCACCCTCGTCCCGCTGCCGCGACCTTCGCCCGCCGGCGGGCGAAGGGAGAAGCGCCGGCGTCGCGCTCGAAGGGGCGGAGAGTGGGGATCACGGGCAAATCGTCCACGGCGGCGCTTATCCGCTCGCCGCGCCATTGCCTTCCCCCACCGACAGGTTAGACCGGTTCCAAGCGTTCAACCCTTCCGCGTCCGGGATCCCCATGAGCCGCACTGCCTCCCCTTCCGCCAAGCCGGACCGCTCCGGGATGATCCTCGGCATCGTGCTCCTGGTGCTCGCCGTCGGCCTGTTCCTGACCCCGGTCGAGGCGCAGCTCTGGGTGAAGTCGCTGCACATCCTGGCGGTGATCGCCTGGATGGCGGGCATGCTCTACCTGCCGCGGCTCTTCGTTTATCACGCCGGCACCCGGCCGGGCTCGGCCGAGAGCGAGCTCTTCAAGGTCATGGAGCGGCGCCTCCTCAAGGCGATCATCAACCCGGCCATGGCGGTCACCTGGCTCGCCGGGCTCTGGCTCGCCTGGAACGTCTTCGCCTTCCAGGGCGGCTGGCTCCACGCCAAGATCTTCCTCGTCCTCCTTCTGTCGGGCGTCCACGGCTACCTTTCGGCCTCGCTCAAGCGCTTCGCTCGCGACGAGCGCGCCAAGCCCTCCCGCCACTGGCGGATCGTCAACGAGGTGCCGACCGTCCTCCTCGTCCTCATCGTCATCCTGGTGGTTGTGAAGCCCTTCTGAGGCACAGCCCGTCCAGCTGCCTTTCGTCGGCCAAGGACTTGAGTTCCGGGTCGGCGGGCCAAGTTCACGGGCAAACGAGGGGACGAGCTTTGGAGGGGGCCCGCATGGCGGACGATACGGGAACGGGCGGTGCCGAGCGCACGGCGATCGTGGTGATGGGCCCGTCCGGGGTCGGCAAGACCACCACCGCCAAACTCCTGTCGGCGCGCCTGGGCTGGCGCTTCGCCGAAGCCGACGAGTTCCACCCCCAGGCCAACATCGACAAGATGTCGGCGGGCATCCCGCTGGAGGACGCCGACCGCTGGCCCTGGCTGGAAACGATCCGCGACTGGATCGCGGGCCGCGCCGCGGCGGGCGAGGACGTGGTCGTCACCTGCTCGGCGCTGAAGCGCAGCTATCGCGACGTTCTGACGGGAGCCGAGGGGGTGCGGGTGCGCTTCCTTCAGCTCGAGGGCGAGGTCGGCCTCGTCGAGACGCGCATGAAGGCGCGGCGCCACCACTACATGCCGCCCTCGCTTCTCGCCTCGCAGTTCTCGACGCTGGAGCCGCTGCAGCCGGGCGAGGACGGCGTCGCCGTGTCGGTCGACGCCAGTCCCGACGCGGTCGCCGACCGCGCATCGGCGGCGCTGGGGCTCCATGCCCCGGCCAAGGCCTGAAGGGTCAGTTTCCCGCGATCGTCCGCTCGATGGCGGACAGGACGCCCTCCGCATCGACGCCGAGGCAGACCGTATGGCCCGGGCGGTCGTCCCACGCGCCCGGCGGAAACACCGTTCCCTCCGGCTTCTGGATGGTCATGCCCGCGGCGAAGCCCTCGCAGGCGACGCGCACCGCGCCGCGGCGGGTGCGGAACAGCCCGGGCTCGGCGAGGGCGACGCAGGCCGTCGCGTCGTGGACCACCATCCCGTCCGGGATGCGGGTCTCGTAGAAGCGGATGTAGTCCTGGCTGAGGTCGCGCACGAGCCGCGCCGCTTCGCCGCCGGCCTGCGCCAGAGCGTCGAGCCTCGCACGCGTCATCACCACGGGAACGGTCGCGTCGAGCCCGACGATCGTCACCGGCCAGTCGGCACCGAAGACGAGGTCGGCCGCTTCCGGATCGCCGTGGATGTTGGCTTCGGCGCCGGGCGTGACGTTGCCCGGCCCCGCGAAGACGCCGCCCATGACGACCACGCCGCGGGCGAGCCCGGCGATCTCCGGCGCCTCGCGAAGCGCGAGCGCGAGGTTCGTGAGGCGCCCGACGGCGACGAGGGTGATCGCGCCGGGACGCGCGCGCAGCGTGTCCGCGATGAAGCGGTGGGCGGGGCGGGGATCGGGCGCGCGGGCCGGAACGGCCACGTCGATGTCGCCGAGGCCGTTCTCGCCGTGGATGAAGGTCGGGAAGCGGCCGGCGGGGCGGCGGGTGTCGAAGCACTCGCCCGCACCGCGCGCGACCGGCGCCTCGATGCCCCATCTCTCGGCGAGAAACAGCGCGTTGCGCGTCGTCAGCTCGATCGGGGCATTGCCAAAGACGGTGGTGATCCCGGCGAGCTCCACCTCGCGGTGGCGGTGAAGGTAAAGGAGGGCGAGGGCGTCGTCGACGCCGGGATCGGTGTCGAAGATGACGGCGTGTTCGGCCATGGGCTCGGCTCCTTCGGGAAAAGCGCGCGCGCCCGTCGAGCGGGCACGTCCGGCGCAGCCTTAAGCCCGCGGAGCTGCTTGCCCGCAAGGGGCGGCGCGCGACCCAAGCGTCAATGAAGGGTGCGCGGTCCCGGTCCCGGATCGTCCTCGCCGGGGGCCGGCAGAGGCTTCGACGGGTCGTGCCCGTTGGCGCGCCAGGGCGAGGCCGAATCGCTGCGCCGCTCGAAATCGGCGGCACCGAGATCGACGACGTCCGGCCGGGGCCGCATCGCGCCCTCGCGGCCGAAGCCCGGCCGCGGGCCCGCGCCCCGGCCGCCGCGCCAGACGCCCCGCTCGGAGGATGCGACCACCACGATGCGCTGCTTCAGGAGCCGCCAGGCGAGGTCGCGCACCGGCGGCAGGAACAGGAGAAGGCCGACGACGTCGGAGATAAAGCCCGGCAGGATCAGGAGGAAGCCCGCCACCGCGATCATCAGCCCGTGAACGAGCTCGCGGCCCGGCAGGCCTCCGGCGCGGGTCTCCTCCTGGATCCGGCGCAGCGTGCCGAGGCCCTGCTGGCGCAGCAGCAGCGCGCCGAGAAAGGCCGAGGCGAGGATCAGGCCCAGCGTCGGCCAGAGCCCGATGGCGTTGCCGACCAGGATGAAGCCGGCGATCTCGGCGATCGGCATCAGCAGGAAGAGGAACGGGATGAAAGCTCGGGACATGGGCGGATCGGAACCTTTGCTCGATGCCCGCGCTTTGATCGCGGGGCCGGCGGGCGCCGGCGACCGCGGAACAGCCGGGACGCTTCCACCAGAGATAGGAAGCGCAACGCGCCGTTTGAATGCTGCGCCCGGCACCTCTATATGAAGCCCGTTCGACAGGTTGCAGACTTCGGCGCAAGGGGCGTGATGAGCTTCGGGACGATCTTCTTCATTGTTTTGGCGGTGATCGTCCTGTTCCAGCTCCGGAGCGTGCTCGGGCGGCGTACCGGCCACGAGCGTCCGCCCTTCGATCCCTTCTCCCGGCCGGACAAGGCCGCGGCGCCCGCATCCGAGCAGAACGGCAACGTCGTGACGCTGCCCGGCCGCCGCGCCGAGGCGCGGCCCGAGGATGCCCCCGCGACCTACGCCTCGATCGACGCCGTCGCCGCGCCCGGCACCGCGCTCAACGCGGACCTGCGCCGCATCCGGGACGCCGATCCGGGCTTCGATCCCAAGGAATTCCTGGGCGGCGTGAAAATCGCTTATGAAATGATCGTGACCGGCTTCGCCGACGGCGATCGCAAGCTTTTGAAGAACCTCCTGTCGCCGGAGGTCTACCAGGGCTTCGACACGGCGATCGCCGAGCGCGAGAACCGCGGCGAGCGGATGCAGTCCTCCTTCGTCGGCATCGACGACGCGACGATCGTCGCCGCCGAGATGAAGGAGCGCGAGGCGCTCGTGACCGTGCGCATCGTCTCGCAGCTGATCTCGGCGGTGCTGAAGTCGAGCGGCGAGGTCGTCGACGGCGACCCGGAGACCGTGGTCGAGGTGCGCGACGTGTGGACCTTCGCCCGCGACACGCGCTCGCGCGATCCCAACTGGAAGCTCGTCGAGACCGAGTCCGAGGACGACTGAGCGGCGGGCGAGGAGGGCGCGGCCATGACGGCTCCCCCCGTCTCCTTCGAGCGGCGAAGCTTTCCCGACCTTCCCGGCTGGTTCGGCGAGCCGCACCTCGCCGCCGCTTTCGCCGCCTTCCGCCGCAGCGCGCCGCGTTTGCTGTCGGGGGACGCCAAGAGCGGCACGCTCGGCGTTTCCGCCGACAGCTTCCGCGAGGCGGCGGCGGCGGCGCTCGCGGCGCCAGCAAGGATCGAGGAGGCTGAGGCGCGCACCTTCTTCGAGCGCTTCTTCGTGCCCCTGGCGATCCGGCCCGGCTCGAACGCGCGGGGCGGGCGCGGCTTCCTCACCGGCTATTACGAGCCCGTGGTGCCCGCCTCGCCGGTGCGCACGGCCGAGTTCCGCACCCCGCTCTACGCGCCGCCCGAAGACCTCGTGAAGGTCGACGACGAGACGCGGCCGTTCGGGCTCGATCCCTATTTCCGCTTCGCCCGCCGCCGGTCCGACGGCCACCTCGACGAGCATCCCGACCGCGGCGCGATCACCGACGGCGCGCTCGACGGGCGGGGCCTCGAGATCGCCTGGCTCGCCGATCCCGTCGACGCCTTCTTCATCCACGTCCAGGGCTCGGCCCGGCTCGAATATCCGGACGGGCGCCGCCCGCGCGTCACCTACGCCGCCAAGACCGGCCATCCCTTCACCGCCATCGGGCGCATCCTGGTCGAGGAGGGCGAGCTGCGGCTGGAGGACGCGGACATGGACGGCATCCGCCGCTGGCTCGCCGCCCATCCGGCCCGGGTCGACGCGCTTCTGCGGCGCAACCGCTCCTTCATCTTCTTCCGGGAAGCGCCGGTCGAGGACGAGCAGCTGGGGCCCGTCGCTGCGGCCAAGGTTCCGCTCGAGCCGCTCGCCTCGATCGCCGTCGACCGCGAGCTCCACACCTTCGGGGCGCCGGTCTTCGTCGGCACCGACGCGCTCGGCATCGAGGGCGCGCCCTTCCGACGCCTGACGGTGGCGCAGGACACGGGATCGGCGATCCTCGGCCCGGCCCGCGCGGACCTCTTCGTCGGCTCGGGGCGCGAGGCCGGAAGCCTTGCCGGCCGGGTGCGTCACGCCGCCGACTTCGCCCTCCTCGTGCCGGAGCCGCTCGCGGCTACCCTGACGCGGCCATGAAGCGCCGGCGCAATCGCTCGCTGTCGACGGAGGAGTCGCAGCTCTGGGCCGCCATCCAGCGCTCGGTGACTCCCCTGAAGAGCCGCGCCTCGCGCGCACCGGCGCTTCATCCGCCCGCACCCGCCGAACCGCTTCTCCCGCCCCCGCCCCTGGCTGTGCCGGCCGTCGGGGTCCGCCGCGAAGCGCCGCCGCCTCGGCTCCCGCCGCGGCCCGCGTTTCTTCCGCCCTACGTGCCGCCGGTCGACGCGCCGAAGCCCGACAAGGCGCTCGCGCTCCATCCGATCGAGCGGCCGGTGGTGCGCAAGCTCGGGCGCGGGCGCATCGAGATCGACGGGCGCATCGATCTCCACGACATGACGCTAGGGGCGGCGCACGACGCGCTTCTCGGTTTCCTCCGGCGCGCGCAGGTCGCCGGGCTGCGCCACGTCCTCGTCGTCACTGGCAAGGCGGGCGAGGGGCCGGACGGGCGCGGCGTCATCCGCCGCTCGGTGCCGCACTGGTTCGCCAAGCCCGACTTCACGCCCTTCGTCGCGGGCTACGAGTCCGCCGAGCGGCGCCACGGCGGCGCCGGCGCGCTCTATGTCCGCCTTCGCCGCAAGGGGCTCGCGCGGTGACGCCCTTCGGCGAGCGGGTGCGCGAGCTGCGCCGCGAGCGCGGGGTGACGCAAGGACAGATGGCGGCCGCGCTCGGCGTGTCCTCCGCTTATCTCTCGGCGCTGGAGCACGGCCGACGCGGGCGCCCGACCTGGCAGCTGCTCCAGCGCATCATCGGTTTCCTGAACGTCATCTGGGACGATGCCGAGGAGCTGGAGCGCCTCGCCGAGCTGTCGCATCCGCGCGCGCGCATCGACACGTCCGGCCTCAGCCCGAAGGCGACCGTTCTCGCCAACCGCCTCGCGGAAGTCATCGCGATCCTGTCTCCCGACGAGCTCGACGCCGTGAAGGACCGCCTCGACGCGGTCGCCGAGGCCGCCGAGGCGCGCCAGCGCGCGGCACGAAAGCGGAACCGCGGATAAGGCCCGCTCCGGGGCGGCCGGTGCGCGGCCGGTCAGTTCCGCGCCAGCCCGCCGCGCGATGCTCGACGGCTGTTGCCGGCGCGGGGTGGACGGACCCGTGCGGCGGCGGACCGCAACCGAGATCAGACGACATGTGCCGCTTCCTCGCCTATGCCGGTGCGCCGGTGTTCCTGGACTCGCTGCTCGTGCGGCCCAACGGTCTCATCGCCCAGTCCCTCGCCGCCCGTCAGGCGCGCACCGTCGTCAACGGCGACGGCTGCGGCGTCGGATGGTATGCCGAGCGCCCCGAGCCCGGCCTTTATCGCGGCATCCTGCCGGCCTGGTCGGACGCCAACCTCGCCTCGCTCTGCCGCCAGATCCGCTCCGGTCTGTTCTTCGCCCACGTGCGCGCGGCGACCAGCGGCGAAGTCTCCGCCGGCAACTGCCACCCCTTCGCGGTCGGGCGGAACCTCTTCATGCACAACGGCCAGATCGGCGCCTATGCCGGTGCCGCGGTGCGGCGCGGCCTGGAAGCGATGATCCCCGACGCGCTCTA
>CANJKV010000158.1 GCA_947474855.1 Aurantimonadaceae bacterium
CGGGCGAACCCGGCGACCGCGACCCTGCCCGTCATCTTCCTGTCCGCGCGGGCCGGCGAGGAGGCGCGCGTCGAGAGCCTGACGGCGGGCGCCGACGATCACGTCGTGAAGCCCTTCGGCGCGCAGGAGCTGCGCGCCCGCGTCGACGGCGCCCTGCGCCTGTCGGCGCTGCGCGGCGAGGCGGCGGGCCGGGAGCGCGTCCTGGAGGCCAGGCTCGCCGCGACGCAGGCCGAGGCCGCGCTTGCCCGGTCCGAGCAGCAGCTGCAATCCCTGACCGACGCCCTGCCGGTGCTCATCTCCCATATCGGCCGGGACCTGCGCTACCGCTTCGTCAACCGGACCTACGAGACCTGGTTCCGCTGCCGGCGGGAGGACGTCGTCGGCCGCTCGGTCGCCGAGGTCGTCGGCCCCGCCGCCTTCGCGCAGGTGAAGCCCCGGATCGACGCGGCTCTGGCAGGCGAGCATCTCAGCTTCGAGGAGAGCGTGCGCTATCCCGACATCGGCGAGCGCCATGTCAAAGCCGACTTCATCCCGGCTCGCGGGCCGGACGGCGAGGTCGCCGGCTTCTACGGGCTCGTGCAGGACGTGAGCGAATCGCGTCGGCAGGCGAAGCGACTCGCCGAAAGCGAGCACGCGATGCGCACCGTCCTGGAGGCCGTGTCCGACGGCTTCTTCGCGCTGGACGCGGATTGGCGCGTCACCCTGTTCAACCGCGCCGCCGAGGACGCCTTCGACCTGCGGCGCGACGAGGTGCTCGGGCGCGTCTTCTGGGACGCGGTTCCCGGCGCGCTCGCGAGCTCTTTCGGAGAGCACCTGCGCTGGGCCATGGAAGAGCGCGCGCGGCTGACCTTCGAGGAGCGGTCCCCGGCCCGCTCCGACCGCTACGTCGAGGCCCGCATCGCGCCAACGCGGGAGGGCGGCCTCGCCGCCTCCTTCTCCGACATCACCGAGCGCAAGCTCGCCGAGCGCCACAGGGAGCTTCTGGTCAACGAACTGAACCACCGGGTCAAGAACACGCTGGCCGTGGTCCAGTCGATCGCCGTCCAGTCGTTCAAGGGCGATCATGGTCCGAGCGGTGCGCGCGAAGCCTTCCAGGGCCGCTTGCTGGCGCTGTCGGACGCGCACAGCCTCCTGACGCAGGAGAGCTGGGAAGCGGCGCCCCTCGCGCGGATCGTCGAGAACGCCCTCCGGCCGTTCCGCGACGGCCATCGCTTCGACATGGACGGGCCGGCCATTCGCGTCGGACCCAAGGCCGCGGTCAGCCTCGCGCTCGCCTTCCACGAGCTCTGCACGAACGCGGCCAAGTACGGCGCGCTGTCCGTTCCCGAGGGCCGCGTGGACATCGCATGGGGCCTCGAGGGCGGCGAGACGGGCTCGACGTTCCGCCTCCGCTGGACGGAGAGCGGCGGTCCCGCGGTGCGCGCGCCGACCCGCTCCGGCTTCGGCTCGCGCCTCGTCGAGCGGGGACTGGCGGCCGAGCTCGGCGGCACGGTCGAGCTGCGCTACCCGGCGGGCGGCGTCGTTTGCGAGATCGTTGCCCCCCTCGCCAGCGTCGAGGGGCGCTGATGGCGCTTCGGAACAAGCGCGTCCTGATCGTCGAGGACGAGATGCTCGTCGCGATGACCCTGGAGGACACGCTTCTGGATCTCGGCATGGAGGTGGTCGCCACCGCCATGCACCTCGCCCTGGCGATCGAGCTGGCGGACCGCTGCGAGATCGACGTCGCGGTTCTCGACATCAACCTTCACGGCGGGCGCTCCTATCCCGTGGCCGACATTCTGATCCGCCGCGGCATCCCCTTCATCTTCGCGACAGGCTACGGCCACGCGGAAGGCGACGAAGCCTATGCCGGCATTCCGGTCCTGACGAAGCCCTATCGCCCCGTCGATCTCGCGCAAGCCCTCGTTCTCGTCCTCGCCGCGGGATAGGTCTTCCCGCCGGGCGCGCCGGGCGCGGCACCCGGGGCCGGCTCGTTCGGGACGCTCAGTCGACGACGAGGTAGGGGCGACCACCCGAGCCCGCTTCGAGGCGGCTCGCGACACCGTAGACCTCCGCGACGAGGTCCGGCGTCAGGACTGCGGCGGGCGGACCTTGAGCGCGCAGCCGGCCGCGGTGGAGAACCAGGAGACGGTCGGCCCAGCGCAGGGCGAGGTTGAGGTCGTGGAGAACGACAGCGACGATGCGGCCGGCATCGGCGAAGGCGCGCGCGGCCAGCATCAGCTCGCGCTGGTGACGAAGGTCGAGCGCGCTCGTCGGCTCGTCGAGAAGAAGCAGAGCGGGCGCGCGCACCACCGTCTGGGCGAAGGACGCCATCTGCCGCTGGCCGCCCGACAACCGGTCGAGCGGCGCATGCGCGATCTCGCTGAGACCGAGCGCTTCCAGCGTTTCGGCCGCCAAGCGCTCCGCCGCGGCAAGGCCCAGAGCCTCGCGCGCGATGGGCGCGGCCTTCACGGCGCCGACGACGCTCTCGAACACGCTGAGCCGCACCCCGCGCGGCGTCGTCTGCGGCATGAAGCCGACGAGGTTTTCGCGCCCGCGCGACGCCCGCGACAGGAGGTCGGCCGCCCCGAGGCGCGCGGTGCCGGAGGCGTCCGCGAGGCCGGCCAGCGCCTTGAGGAGGGTCGACTTTCCCGCGCCGTTCGGCCCGACCAGGGCAAGGAGGCTGCCGGGCGGAACGGGCTCGATCGTCGCGTCCTCGACGATGCGCTGCCGGCCGTAGCCGGCCGAGAAGCCGGAGAGTTCCAGCACAAGCCCGCTCATCCGCGCCTCGACAGGATCAGCGAGAAGAAGATCGGCAGGCCGATCAGCGAGGTGACGATGCCGATCGGAATGACGACGCCCGGCAGGATGGATTTCGCCGCGATCGATGCCGCCGAGACCAGCCCCGCCCCGACGAGCGCGCTCATCGGCAGAAAGAAGCGGTGGTCCTCGCCGACGAGGATCCGCGCGATGTGCGGCCCGACGAGGCCGACGAAGCCGACGGTGCCGACGATCGAGACGGCGGCGCCGGTGAGGAGGCTGACGCGGGCGAGGGCGAAGAAGCGCAGCCGCGGCAGGTTCATGCCGAAGCTCGCGGCGCGCTCGGCCCCGAGCCGCAGCGCGGTCAGCTTCCAGGCCTGGGCGAAGGACAGGGGCAGGACCAGGAGCGTCACCGCGGCCACTGGCGCGATCGTGTCCCAGCGTGCGCCGGCAAGGCTCCCGAGGAGCCAGAAGACGAGCTGCTGCAGCGCCTGCTGCGAGGCGACGAAGAGGAGGAGGGACAGAAGGGCGTTGAAGGTGAAGACCAGCGCGATGCCGACGAGAACCAGCGTCTGCGTGTCGTGGCCGCGCTCGCGGGCGATCCCCTGCAGGATCAGCATGGCGCCGAGCGCGAACAGGAAGGCGTTGGCCGGCACCAGCCAGAGGGTCGACACGCCCGGAATCCCGAAGCCGAGGACGATCGCCGCGGCCGCGCCGAGCGCGGCGGCCGGCGCGACGCCGAGCGTCGCCCCTTCCGCCAGCGGGTTGTCGAACAGCGTCTGGAGCTCGGCGCCGGACACGGCGAGCGCCGCGCCGACGAGAAGCGCCGTCAGGGCGGCGGGGAGGCGCACGCTCTGAACGATCACGAGCGTCGTCGGGTCCACCGCGCCGCCGGTGAGCGCCGCCACGGCGTCGCCGAAAGCGAGGCCCGCCGGGCCGGAAAGGAGGTCGAGGAGGAAGAGGAGAGCGGAAACGAGGCCGGCCGCCGCCACCAGGGCCCGGCGACGGCTGTTCGTTCGCCGGTGAGCGAGGCGCATGCGCTCGGCGGCGCCCGAGTCGGGGCCCGGTCCCGATCCTGACGCGGTCACGGCGCGAGGCTCGTCCAGAAGGTGCCGGGCAGCGGCCGCCCGAGGAAGCGCTCCTCGATCGTCGCGCGGGTGGCCGCCGGGCCGAGCATCGCGGCCGTTTCCGGGTGCAGCCAGGTCGCGAGCGCTTCGAGCGCGAGGATGTTGAGGGGGGTGCCGTTGAACCAGTTCCACAGCCCGTGGGCGCGACCCTCCCGCACGGCGCGGAAGCCAGCGATCGGCTCGGCCGCGACGACGGCGCCGAGCCCGGCTTGCGCCTGCGCCTCGTCGATGCCCCCGCCGAGCCGCAGCCCGTCGCCCGGCGCGGACAGGCCCGTCGCGACGTAGACGTCGGGATCGGCGGCGAGGACGTATTCGAGGGCGAGGGCCCCGCCGAGCGCGTCCGGAAAGGCCGCTTCGGCGATGTTGCGCCCGCCTGCGATGGGAAGGAACGCGCCGAAGCCGCCCGACCCTTGCGCCCAGCAGCAGGCCCAGGTCGCGGGAAAGGCGTTGAGGATGAGGCTCCTCGCGGGGCGACCCGCCACCGCCGCGCGCACCGCCGCCAGCCGCTCCTCGAAGAGTGCGGCATAGCTCTCGCCCGCTTCCTGGCGCCCGAGCGCGCGGCCGAGAAGGCGCATGCTCGCCGGCGTGTTCTCCACCGGCGCCTCGAAGAAGTCGGTGAAGAGGACGGGAATGCCGAGGGCTTCGAGCTGGCCCACCAGCGCCTCGACGCGCGGCTTCTGCCAGAGGCTGAAGACGACGAGGTCGGGCTTTGCGGCGAGCACCAGCTCGAAGGGCAGGCCCGAGCCCTCGTCGCGGGCGGTCGGAACGCTGCCGAGCGCGGGAAAGGCCTCGACCAGCGCGGCCTCGGTTCCCGGGTCGTAGGCGCCGAGATCGGCCCCGACGAGAACGAGACGCGAGAGCGCCTGCGGGTCGAGGAGCGCCAGCGAGATCACCTGGACGCCTTCGCCGAGCGCGATCCGCTGCGGCTTCTCGGCGATTGTCACCGCGCGGCCGGCAACGTCTGTGACGGACACGGGAAAGGCCCCGCTTTCCTGGCTCCGCGCCGGGGAGGCGGCGGAGAGAGCCAGGAGAACGAGGCCGATGAGGACGCGCGCCGCGGCTCGCAGCGCGACGGGGACCCGGTCCATCAGAACTTGTAGGCGAGGCTGGCCGAAACCTTGCGCGCATCGCCGTAGAAGCAGGAGTTCTCGTCCGGCCCGCAGCTGACGGTCCGCTTGTCGAACAGGTTGTCGGCCGCAACGGTGGCGCGCCAGCTGTCGGTCTCGTAGGAGACCGCGGCGTCGACCAGCGTGTAGTCCGGCACCTCGAAGTCGTTGGCGCGGTCGGCATAGCTCTTGCCGACGTGACGCACGCCCGCACCGAGCTTCAGGCCCTTGGCCGCGCCCGACTGGACCTCGTAGCCGAGCCAGAGCGAGGCGAACTCTTCGGGCGTCGCGGGCGGCACCTTGCCGAGGTCGAGGCCCGAGGACTCGGTGACTTCGAGGTCCATGTCTGTATAGGCGCCGAGAAGGCTGAAGCCGTAGCCGAGGTTGAGGTTGGCTTCGAGCTCCACGCCGCGCGAGCGGATCTCGCCGGTCTGCACGTCGACGAAGGGCCGGCCGCCCACCACGTCGCGGGTGAGGACGTTGCGGCGCTTGATGTCGAAGAGCGAGGCGGTGAAGGTGCCGTCGAAGCTCTGCGGCTCCCACTTCACGCCGCCCTCGATCTGCTCGCCGTCGCCCGCCTCGAAGGGCTTGCCCGTGTCGGCGTCGACGCCGAGGACGGGCGTGAAGAAGGTCGAATAGCTGACATAGGGCGTGATGCCGTTGTCGAAGAGGTAGGCGGCGCCCGCGCGGCCCGAGAGCTGGCCCTCGTCCCCGTCGTTGTCGAGGCCGCCGGGCAGGCGGTTGTCGAGCTCCGTGTCGAGGAAGTCGTAACGCGCGTTCAGCGTCACCACGAGCTTGTCCCAGGTCATCTGGTCCTGGAGATAGAGGCCGGTCTGGTTCAGCGTCTGCTTGTTGTCGATGTAGGGCGCGCCGACCGGCGGCTGGACCGCGTCGTAGTCCGGGTCGAGGACGTCGAGGTTGGTGCCGAAGGAGAAGGCCTGGTCGTCGTCGATGCGGAACCAGCGGTAGTCGACGCCGGCGATCGCGACGTGGGAAACCGGTCCGGTCTCGAAGCGCGCCTCGCCCTGCGTGTCGATCGTGACCGTGTCGGCTTCCGGCGTGGTGCGGAAGTTCAGGCGGCCGATCTCGGTGGGCGCGCCGCCGAAGGCGTAGCCGAAGCCGTAGACCACCTGATAGGTCGAATCGAGGTGGGCGTAGCGGGCGTTCTGGCGGACCGTGAAGGTCTCGTCGAACCGATGCTCGAACTCGTAGCCGATCATGGCCTGGTCGCGCTCGAACTCGTCGACGTCCAGGCTGCTCGTGAAGAGCTTGCGCGAGATGCGGCCGTAAGGTGCCGGCTCGACCGTGCCGACGTAAGGAAGGAAGCCCGGCGTGTTGTTGGAATCGTCGCGCTGGTAGTAGCCGTAGAGCGTGAAGCTCGTGTCGGCGTCGGGCGACCAGTTGATGCTGGGAGCGACGACGCCCTCGAAGGTGTCGCCCTCGTCGGCGAAGTTGTCGCCGCCGAAGATCTTGGCGTCGAGGCGATAGGACCAGACCTTGTCGGCGTCGAGAGGGCCGGTGGCATCCAGCGAGGTGTAGCCCTGGCCCCACTCGTTGACGCCGACCTCGATCTCGCCGCCCGGATCGGTGGAGGGGCGCTTGGAGACGAGGTTGACGATGCCGCCCGGCGAGGTGCCGCCGTAGAGCACGGAGGCCGGCCCGCGCAGGACCTCGATGCGGTCCAGCGTCACCGGGTCGATGCGCCAGGAGGCGAAGGCGGTGGAGAAGAGGCCGAGCCCGTCGAGGAAGAGGCCGTCGGTTTCGGCCGGGAAGCCGCGGATGTTGAACCAGTCGAGGCGGTTGTTGGCGCCGAACTTTTGACCCAGCACGCCGGCCGAGTAGCGCGTCGCTTCGTCGACGCTCTGGACGTTGCGCTCCTCGATCTGGTCGCGCCCGATCACCGAGACGACCTGGGGCGCGGCGCGCTGGGAGCCGGCACCCTTGAGCGCGGTTGTGGCGCCGGCCGGCGTGGTGACGCCGCTCGAGCGCTGGCCGGTCGCGGGGGAGGCGGCGCTCGTCCCGGTCCGCCCGGCGCCGGCTTCGCCTCCGCCGTCGACGACAACGGTGTCGAGGATGATCGAGCCCCCGCTCTGCGCCGCGGCGTCCTGCGCGATGAGGCTGCCGAAGCAGGCGGCTGACAGGAGGAGGTGGCGTCGCAGCAGCATGGATCGAGTTCCGGAGGGTGTGGATGAACCTCCTTCGCCGGCCAAACATGAGTCTTCAAGTCAGTTTTGGCCCGTGGCGATGCGATCCTCGGCCATTGTGGCGGATCGGTGACGTTTCGGGTGACTGACGGTCATCGGGCGCGAGCGGCGCGGGCGCATGGTCCGGCGCGCCGCGCGGCGATGTTGCGGTGCAAGGCACGCGGCCTTATGAAGAGGCCATTCGACTGGACCCGGTGAAAGCCCGGGTGGCTCTTCCGGCCGCCGATCCGCCGGACAACGCAAACGACACGCGTCCTTTCGCTGCCCGCATTCAAGACGGGCAGGCGGTCATGCTTTGCGGATATTTCCCATGAAAATGCCTTACCTGTCGCGCCGGGAGTGGGTCTCGAACCCGCGCGGCGATTTCCTTTCCGGCCTCGTCGTCGCGATCGCGCTCGTTCCCGAAGCCATCGGCTTCTCCGTCATCGCCGGCGTCGACCCCAAGGTCGGCCTCTACGCCTCGGTGGTGATCGCCACCGTGATCGCCTTTGTCGGCGGGCGTCCCGCCATGATCTCCGCCGCGACCGCCGCGACCGCCGTCCTGATGGTCGACCTCGTGCGCGACTACGGCGTCCAGTACCTCTTCGCCGCCACCATCCTGATGGGCCTCATCCAGATCGCGGCGGGCGCGCTGAAGCTCGGGCGGCTGATGCGCTTCGTTTCGCAGTCGGTGATGACGGGCTTCGTCAACGCCCTCGCGATCCTCATCTTCCTCGCCCAGATGCCCGAACTGATCGGCGTTCCGCCGGCGACCTACGCGTTGATCGCGGCGGGGCTCGCGATCATCTACGGCCTGCCGTTCCTCACAAGGGCGGTTCCTTCGCCGCTGGTCGCGATCGTCGTTTCGACCGCCTTCGTCTGGGCGACCGGGCTCGACGTGCGCACCGTCGCCGATCTCGGCGAACTGCCCTCGGCACTGCCGAGCTTCGCGCTGCCGGACGTGCCCTATACGCTGGAAACGCTGCGGATCCTGCTTCCCGTCGCGCTCGCGCTCGCGGCGGTCGGCCTCCTGGAATCGCTCCTGACCGCGCAGATCGTCGACGACATGACGGACACCCCGAGCAGCAAGAGCCGCGAATGCGTCGGCCAGGGCGTCGCCAACATGGCCTCGGCGGTGTTCGGCGGCATGGGCGGCTGCGCCATGATCGGCCAGTCCGTCATCAACGTGTCCTCAGGAGGACGCGGGCGCTTGTCGACCCTGGTCGCCGGCCTCTTTCTCCTGGTGCTCCTCGTCCTCCTGCAGGACCTCCTGGCGGCGATTCCCGTCGCGGCGCTGACGGCGGTGATGATCATGGTCTCGGTCAACACCTTCTCCTGGCGCTCGATCGCCCGCCTGCGCTCCAACCCCCTGCCGTCCTCCGCCGTGATGCTGGCGACGGTGGCGGTGACGGTGGCGACGCACGACCTCGCCAAGGGCGTCCTCGTCGGCGTGCTCCTGTCGGGCGTGTTCTTCGCCGGCAAGGTGGCCCGGCTCAGCCGGGTGACGTCCTCGCTCTCGGCGGACGGGCGCACGCGCACCTACCTCGTCGAGGGGCAGGTCTTCTTCGCTTCGGCCTCGACCTTCGCCGAGGCGATCGACGTGGCCGAGCCGGTTGAGCGCATCGTGATCGATGTCGGCGCGGCCCATTTCTGGGACATCTCGGCCGTGGGCGCGCTGGACCGGGTGGTCATGAAGGCGCGCGGCCACGGCCGGATCGTCGAGGTGCGTGGGCTCAACGCCGCCAGCGCCACCCTGGTCGAGCGCTTCGCCGTCCACGACAAGGCCGGTGCGGCCGATGCGGTGACCGGCCACTGATCGGCGGACGGACGGACGCGGCCGGCCGGGCTTGACCGCGGCCGGTGCCGTCAGGCCGCCTTGGCCGCCGGCTTGGCAGCCACCCGCAGGGCGGTGCTGGCACGCCCGTCGACGCCCACCGGCACGTCGCCGTCGACGGTCACGCGGCGAACCACGCGGTGGGCGTCGCCGTAGTCATTGACGGCGTAATGCTGCGTGGCGCGATTGTCCCAGATCACCACGTCGCCCGCCTGCCAGCGCCAGCGAACCGTGTTTTCCGGCGCGGTGACGTAGGACTGGAAGAGATCGTAGAGCACGGCCGACTCCCGCTTGGAGAGGCCGGCGAAGCGCTGGACGAAGCTGCCGAGGAGAAGCGAGCGCTCGCCGGTCTCGGGATGGACGCGCACCACGGGATGCTCGGTCTCGTAGACGGTGGAGGTGAAGACCTCCTCGTAGTGCCGACGCTCCTCGGCGCTGGCGCGCGGTCGCACGGCGGCATAGTCGTAGACGTTGCTGTGGATCGCGCGCAAGGTATCGGCGAGGCGCCGCAGGGGCTCGGGTAGGGCCTCGTAGGCGGCGTGGGTGTTCGACCAGACGGTGTCGCCGCCGGCCTGCGGGATCACGACGCCGCGCAGCACCGAGAACTTCGGATAGGCGTCGACGAAGGTGACGTCGGTGTGCCACTGGTCGGCCCGCCCGCCGCCTCGGCTGGAGTCCAGGTTGAGGATGGAGGCGCTGCTCCCGAAGGCGCCCTGGGTAGGGTGGGGCACGAGGTCGCCGAGCCGCCGGGCGAACTGCTCGTGGGCGGCGTCGTCGAGGTGCTCCTGGCCGCGGAAGAACACCACCTTATGGGCGAGAAGCGCGGCGTTGATGGCCGCGACCGTCGCCTCGGGCAGGTCGCCCGACAGGCGGACGCCGCTGATCTCGGCGCCGACGCGGGCCGTGACGGGAACGACGGCGATCGGCGCGGTCTCGGCGAGGGAAAGGCTGGTCATCCAAGTCTCCTGGGTTCGGGACGGGGGAGGGGTTCGAGCTATTCCGCCGCGGCGGCGAAGCGGGAGGCAGGGCGCGCGGCGGGGTGGTCGAGGCCGAGGTGCTCGCGCAGGGTCGTGCCCTCGTAGTCCTCGCGGAACAGGCCGCGGCGGCGGAGTTCCGGCAGCACCAGTTCGACGAAGTCGACGAGCCCGCCCGGCTTGATCGGCGACATCACGTTGAAGCCGTCGGCGCCGTAGGCCTCGAAGCGCTCTTCGAGGAGGTCGGCGACCTGCGCGGGCGTGCCGACCACCTGCCAATGGCCGCGCGCGCCGGCGACGCGCTCGTAGAGCTGGCGGATCGTCAGGTTCTCGCGCCGGGCGAGCGCGAGAAGGAGCGCCTGCCGGCTGCGGTTGCCGTTGGTTTCCGGCAGGTCCGGCACCGGGCCGTCGAGGGGATAGGCGGAGAGGTCGACGCCGATGGTGGTGGACAGGAAGTCGAGCCCGACCTCCGGCTGGATCAGCTCCTGCAGCGCTTCGAACTTCTCCTCGGCCTCCGACAGGGTGCGCCCGACCACGGGAAAGACGCCCGGCAGCACCTTCAGCTCGTCGGGCCGGCGGCCGTGGGCGGCGAGCCGGCCCTTCAGCCGGCCGTAGAAGGATACGGCGTCCTCCAGCGTCACTTCCGCGGCGAAGACCAGCTCCGCCGTGCGCGCCGCCAGCTCGATGCCGGCCTGCGAGGCGCCGGCCTGGACGAGAACCGGATGACCCTGCGGCGAGCGCGGGATGTTGAGCGGCCCGCGGACCTTGAAGTGCTCGCCGCTATGGTTCAGGAGCCGAAGCTTGTCGGGGTCGAAGTAGCGCCCGCTTTCCCGGTCGCGCACGAAGGCGTCGTCGTCCCAGCTGTTCCACAGGCCGAGAACGACGTCGGCGAACTCCTCGGCCCTCGCATAGCGGTCGGAATGGCGGATCGCCGCGTCGTGGCCGAAGTTGAGCGCGGCCTCGGGGTCCGCTGAGGTCACGAGGTTCCAGCCGGCGCGCCCGCCCGACAGGCGGTCGAGCGAGGCGAACTGGCGCGCGAGGTTGTAGGGATCGGAATAGCTGGTCGAGGCGGTTGCCACGAGCCCGATGCGGCGCGTCACGGCCGCGAGCGCGGAGAGAAGCGTGATCGGCTCGAAGGGAGCGACGCCGCTATGGGCCTTGCGGCTCGCGGCCTCGCGGTCGGCGAGGCGCACGCCGACCCCGTCGGCGAGAAACACCGCATCGAACTTCGCGGCCTCGGCGATGCGCGCGAGCTCGACGTAGTCAGAAAGCTCCGTGCCCTGCTGCGCCTCCGGGTGGCGCCAGGCGGCCAGGTGGTGGCCGGTGAAGTAGAGGAAGGCGCCGAGCTTCATGCGCTCGTTGCGTCGGGCCATGGGATCGTCCTCGTTCTCGGATAGGGAGTTGAGGGGCGGGAGCCCCGGAGCGTCAGTGGAGGCCGAACTCGGCCATCAGCTCGCCGCGCAGCCGCACGAAGCGGGGATCGCCGCGCTCGCGCGGACGCGGCAGGTCGACGTCGAGGATGCGGGCGCCGCGCTCCTTGTCCTTGGGCAGGATGAGCACCCGGTCGGCGAGAAACACCGCTTCCTCGAGGTCGTGGGTGACGAGCACCATGGTGACGTTCTCCTCGCGCCAGATGCGCGCGAGTTCCTCCTGCATGGTGATCTTGGTCATGGCGTCGAGCGCGCCGAAGGGCTCGTCGAGGAGGAGGATCTCCGGCTGGACGGTGAGCGCCCGGGCGATGCCGATGCGCTGCGC
>CANJKV010000159.1 GCA_947474855.1 Aurantimonadaceae bacterium
CTGGCCGCCGAACTCGGCGACGATCCCGACGACTTCGCCGCGGCGGCGCAGGCCTTCTCGGCCTGTCCGACGGCGCGCCAGAACGGATCGCTCGGTCAGTTGTGCCGGGGCGAGCTGGTGCCGGAGGTCCAGGCGGCGCTCGAGGAGCTGGCCGAGGGCACCACGGGGCGCGAGCCGGTCCGCTCGCGCTTCGGCTGGCACGTGCTGCGCCACCAGCGCCGCATCCCCGGCAAGACCCTGTCCTTCGAGATGGTGGCCGCCAAGATCGCCGAGATGCTGGAAGCGCGCGCCTGGACGATGAGCGCCGCCGCCTTCGTCCTGCACCTGGCGCAAGAAGCGGACATCGAGGGCGTCGTCCTCGATCCCGACGTCCTGTCGAGCATGCCCTGATCGGGCCGTGCTCCGCCGCGGGGCCCGTCGGCGCCGCGGCCGGCACGCGAGAAAAGGCCCCACCCCGTGAACGATCAACGCAGCCTCGACGACCCGCCCCTCAATCCGACCCTTCGCCGGGGAACGGACGCCACGCACGACACGAGCCGCACGGCCGCGCCCCTGGAAAGCATCTCCATCCGCAAGCCGCACGGCGGCCAGTGGGCCTGGATCTGCCTGACGGTCTTCGTGGCCTGCAGTCTCGTGTCCCTCGTCCTCATCTTCGGGTGAGCCGCCGAGGAACCATCCGGCCGGCGAAGGCGCCCCGCCGACCCGCCGGCGACGATGGTCCGATGCCCTCCCGCATCCGGATCGAAGCCGCCGGAACTCGAGAACGACACGGCAGATCGTCTGCACCCGTCGCCGCCTCG
Source organism: Aurantimonadaceae bacterium (assembly GCA_947474855.1). Lineage (GTDB taxonomy): Bacteria > Pseudomonadota > Alphaproteobacteria > Rhizobiales > Rhizobiaceae > Antarcticirhabdus. Next base: position 801 of record CANJKV010000159.1, read on the forward strand.
TCGCGCCGGCGCTGACAACGACCATCGGGAGTGCGTGACCATGAACGGATCCGTTCTGATCCTCGGCGGCGACGGCTTTTGCGGCTGGCCGACGGCCCTTCACCTTTCGTCGCAGGGCTACGAGGTCGCGATCGTCGACAACCTGTCGCGCCGCAGGATCGACGATCGTCTCGGCGCGTCCAGCCTGACTCCGATCGCCTCGATCCAGGAGCGCCTAGCAGCCTGGCGAAGCGTAACGGGCAAGGAAATTGCCTTCTACGGGATCGACATCGCCGCTGATTACGGCCGCTTCCGGGATGTTCTTGCCGACCAGCGGCCGGGCGCCATCGTCCACTTCGCCGAGCAGCGCTCGGCACCCTATTCGATGAAGGGTACCGACGAGAAGAACTACACGATCGACAACAACGTCCGGACCACGCACCACACGCTCCTGGCCATGGTCGATCTCGCTCTCGACGCTCATCTGGTCCATCTCGGCACCACGGGCGTCTACGGATACAGCACCGTCGACATGATGATCACCGAGGGGTACCTCGACGTCGTCATCCCGCTGGATGAAGGGCGGAGCATCCGCGACACCATCCTCTACCCGACCCAGCCCGGAAGCATCTACCATCTGACGAAGTCGCTCGATCAGCTCTTCTTCCAGTTCTATGCCCAGAACGACCGGCTGCGCATCACCGACCTCCATCAGGGCATCGTTTGGGGCACGCAGACGCCCGAAACGCGGCGGCATCCCGCCCTCGTCAACCGCTTCGACTACGACGGCGACTACGGCACGGTTCTCAACCGCTTCCTCGTCGAGGCGGCGATCGGCTATCCGCTGACGGTGCACGGCAGCGGGGGGCAGACGCGCGCCTTCATCAACATCCAGGACACGGCGCGATGCATCGCCCTGGCGCTCCAGAACCCGCCGGCGGCCGGAGAGAAGCCTCGGATCTTCAATCAGCTCGCGGAAACGAAGAGGGTCCGCGACCTCGCCGAGATGATCGCGCGAATGACGGGAGCGGAGATCGCCTACGTCGACAATCCGCGCAAGGAAGCGGCGGAAAACGAACTCGCCATGTCGAACCAGTCCTTCCGGGACCTGGGGCTGGCGCCCATTCTTCTTGAGGAATACCTCTTCACCGAGACGATCGAGATCGTGGGCGCCTACAAGGACCGCATCGATCCCGAGCTGATCCCGGCCCAATCCCTCTGGACCACCGGCCATCGACCCGGTGTCGTGACGAACCGCGCGGGAGGCAGGTCGTGAAAGAGATCGGTCGCCTGCTGCTTCTCGGTTTCGCCGCGTTTCTTTGCATCTCCTTCGCACTCTACCTGAGCGATCCCAACATCATCTCGTCCTTGCGCCGCAAGATGACCGAGATGAGCTTCGACACGCCCTCGCCGACGGCGTCCGACATCTTCGTGCCGCGCGCCAGCGGGGACGGCTGGGCGGGACTGGCCGGCTTTCCCGATCGGACCGAGATCCGGTTTCCGCTTCCACCGAACGTGTACGCTCGATCGGGGATGCTTTATCTCGACGTGAGAACCCAATTGTCGCAGGTCGGCGACGGACGGCTGAGCATCAGCATCAACGATCGCATCGTGGAGGAGTTCGTCCTCGACCGCGGGCGACACGACCGGCACTTCGTCCTGCCGCTCGGCCAGGCCGACCTGCAGCAGCCTTTCGTCAAAGTCGGCCTTCGCTCGGTCGGCTCGACGGGCGGCGGACAGGTCTGCCCGGTCGGCGCGGTCAACGCGGCAAGCTCGGTCGAAGTGCTCCCATCGAGCGGTCTGGCCCTCGACCTCGCCGAGCCCGTCGGCGATCCGGCGGCGCGCCTGGCGCTGCTCGGCGAGCCCTTCTCCATCGCCTATCCGACCGATCCGCAAACCCAGGCGATCGCAGCCTGGACCTCGGCCTACCTGTCTCGGCTCGCCATCGCCAGTCAGCTCGTCGCGGACCCCTCGCTCGCCCAGCTCAGCCTCCTTCCCGAGGGCGCTCCCGCCCTGTCGGACGTCGACACCACGATCGCCCTCGGGACGCCTTCCGGACAGCAGTTTCTCGGCGCCCTGCGCACGCCGCGCCCGAAGCTTCTCGAAGAAGCGGCCTGGCCCGTTTCGGTCGACCGCTTCACCAACGAGACGCTCGCCGTCACCTTCCGCGGCAGCCGGCGCTGGAGCATTCCCTACCGCCTCGCCGACTTCCCGGACGGCGCGGCCCCTTCGGCGATCACATTCTCGATCCGAACGGGCGACTTCGCCGAGGCCGGCGCCTTGATCGCCCGCGTCACGCTGAACGGCAACCTTCTGACCGCCGCGCGGCTTTCCGACGTTCCGAACGAGCAGTCGCTGAGGGTCGATCTTCCCGCGCGCGACCAGGGCCTGTCCAACCGCCTGGAACTCTCGATCGTCGACGTCTCGCCCAAGCCCGACATCTGCGCGGAGCGTGCCGAGTTCGAGGCGCAGCTCATGCCGGAAAGCCGCTTCGAGCGGGGACCCGGCGACGAGGCGGCCAAGCTCGCCCTCGTGGCGATCCTCGGTCAAGCGCAGGGCATCGGCCTCAAGCAGGCGGACGCTGCCTTGAACCCCGCCTCGACGCAAGCCTTCGGCGAGCTTCTCGCCCCGCTCCTGCCGCTGCGGATCGCGCCGAGCTTTCAGGCTGCCCAGCCCGTCGCGATCGAGCTGGTGTCGGGCGCGGGGCTGTCGACCCGGATCGCCGAATATCGGGACGCGCCGCGAACGATGGTCGTCCTGTTCGATCCCGACGACCGCATCGACGGCATCGCGGTCCATCGGATCGCCGACCTCGGGCAGGAAGCGTTCGCCACGCCCGCGGCGGGCCGCGGCGCCCTTTTGGTGAGCTATTGAGATGCAGCGCGAAGCGGTGACGCGGGCGCCCGACCAGCCGGTCTACGCCTCGGTGGACAGCGCGCCGGTTCAGCTCTCCGACACGCCGCATCCGCTGACCGTCGCGATGATGCTCAGCCTGTTCGCCGCCCTCAGCGCCCTGATGCTCGCCGCGATCGACGTCGCCCACAACAGGCTGGGCTTGGGCTATCACCCCGACTTCGTCTTCTATCCCTACGAGGGCCACAACCCGATCCCGCTTCGAAGCTTCCTGGTCTGCTTCACGCTCGCCTGCGCCGCCTTCATCAACGGCGGCGCGGCGGCGAGGGCGGCGTTCGGCCTGCGCACGGTCCTGTTCGTGCTGATGTTCGCGGCCTTGTTCGACGCGACGAACGCCTTGTCGGACACGATGTTCGGGGTGGCGCTCGACGTCTACACGGCGGAGATGCTGTCCGGCCTTTTCGGGCTCCTGATGTTCAGCCTGTCCGTTCTGTCGGCGGGTAGCATGCCGGAGCGGGCGCCGGTGCCGGTCCTGTCCCGGCGGTTCCTGCCGCGCTCGTGGTTCGTCCTGATCCTCGTCCTGTCGACGGCGGGCCTCGTCACGCTGTGGTGCAGCAGCCTGGAGCTCGGCATCGTCGCCTGGATGCGGTCAACCGCGCTCCTGGGAGGTCTGGGGCCCGGCATCTTCCTGTTTATCCCGCTCTGCGCGATCTTCTTCTACGCGCTGGGCCGGATCGGCCTTCGCCACCGCCGCCGAAGCGCGTTCGCGCCGCCCCTGACGGTGGTGGCCGCCGCCCACAACGAGCGCCACATCGTCTCGGCCATGATCGAGGCCGTCGACGCTGCCGCCGCGCCGTATGGCGGGTCGGTGGAGCTGATCGTCGTCGACAACGCGTCGAGCGACGACACGGCGGCTCTCGCCAGGGCCGCCATCGGCCGCCTGCGCTTCTGCAGCGGACGGGTCCTCAGCGAGGCTCGGCTCGGGAAGGCCATCGCCTTGAACGCCGCCCTCGCCGAGGTGCGGACCGACTTCGTGCTGCGCATCGACGCCGACACCTTGATCGCGCCTTCGAACATCGCGCAGGCCGTGGCCTATTTCGTGGACGATCGGGTCGGCGTCGTCGGCGGGCTCAGCATGCCGTCGGGCGGCGGACCCTTCGACCCCTCGCGCGCCATCGAGGTCCTGATGCGCTCGGGCGTGCACCAGGTGGGGTTCTCCTCCTTCGAGGCGATCGTCGGCATCCCCGGGATGTTCGTGCTCTACCGCATGGAGGCCCTACGCCGGCTGGGCGGCTTCGCCACGGGCATGAACGGCGAGGACACCGACGCCTCGCTGCGCATCGGCGAGCTCGGCTACCGCATCATCGAGGATCCCGCGATCGTCTACATCTCCGAGGTCCCCACCAGCTTCGCCAACCTGCGGGAGCAGCGCCTGCGCTGGTTCCGGTCGATCTACCACGTGGCGGCGCGAAACCGATCCTGCATGGACGACGCGTCCTGGTCGGTGCGCGGCAAGGTCGTCCTGCCCTTCATGCTGATGAATTCCGGGCGGCGGGCGGTGACGATCCCGCTCCTGATCTTCGGCCTTTTGTGCGATGCGATGGCGATCAACCCGATGAGCCCCGTCGCCACGCCGGCGATCTTCTCGACGATCCTCGGCGCCCCCGTCGTGATGGCCTTCCTTTCGACCCTTCTGACCCGCAACCCGAAGGCGGCGAGCGGAATGGGCGACTACTTCATCTTCCGGATCCTGCGCTCGTACTTCACGCTGGAGGCGATCCTGTCGATCCGCCTCGCATCCGCGGCTCCTCCCGGGCGCCGCGGCGTCGGCATGGAGTCAGCGCCCCAAGCCCGCTTGCGATGAGCCCTCGGGCAGGACCGCCGGCGCGATGGCGGTCTGCGGCGGCTCAGGCGAGCCGGTCGAGGACGGCTCGGCGCCGGCCGCTCGGGCTGCAGGCGCCTGCGGCGCCGGGGCGGCGGGCGTGCCGGGCGCAGCCGCTTCGGCGGCGCCGCCTTGGCCGGGTGCCGACTGGTCGGTTCCGATCGGCTCCGGCAGAACGGTGCCGTCCCTGGCCGCGACGCGCCAGACGGTGTTGCCGGCATCGTCGGCGACGAGCAGCGCGCCCGTGCCGTCGATGCCCACGCCGACCGGTCGACCGTGCGCCTCCTCGCCTTCGATGAAGCCGGTCACGACGTCCTGCGCCTTGCCCGCCGGACGGCCGTTCTCGAAGGGCACGTAGACGACCTTGTAGCCGTTGAAGAAGCTGCGGTTCCAGCTGCCGTGCTCGCCGATGAAGGCGCCGTCGGCATAGGCCGGCGGCAGGGCGGCGTTCTGCGAGAAGGTCAGGCCGAGCGCCGCGACGTGGCTCGACAGCGCATAGTCCGGGGCCACGGCGCGCTCCACCATGTCGGGCCGGGGCGGGTGCACCCGCGCGTCGACGTGATCGCCGTAGTAGCTCCAGGGCCAGCCGTAGAAGCCGTTCTCGCCGACCGAGGTCATGTAGTCGGGCACGAGGTTGGGGCCGAGCTCGTCGCGCTCGTTGACCACGGTCCACAGCACCCCGGTTTCGGGATGGAAGGTCAGGCCGTTCGGGTTGCGAAGGCCGGACGCATAGACGCGGGCGGCGCCCGTCTGTCGGTCCACCTGCCAGATCGCCGCCCGTCCCTTCTCGGCCTCCAGGCCGTTCTCCACGATGTTGGAGTTGGAGCCGACCGAGGCGTAGAGGAAGCGCCCGTCGGGGCTCAGCGCCAGGTCCTTGGTCCAGTGGTGGTTGATCGGACCGCCCGGCAGCGGGGTGAGGACGCGCGGGGCCGCCGCGATGGCGTTCTCCCCGAGCTTGTAGGGATAGGCGAGGATCGCGTCGGTCGCCGCGACGTAGAGCGTGTCGTCGATCCAGGCGAGGCCGAAGGGCGAGTGAAGGTCCTTGAGAAGATCGTGGCGCTCGTCGACGGTTCCGTCGCGGTTCGTGTCGCGCAGGAGCGTGACGAGGTTGCTCGGCTTCTTCGGCTGATCGCCGCCGTCGCCGTGGGCGATCGACATGATCCAGCCGCGGATGAAATCCTTGGGCCGCGACAAGGGCTCGCCGACCGGTCCTTCCGACTGCACGACGAGGACGTCGCCGTTGGGCAGGGTATGGACCGTGCGGGGATTGGCGAGATCCCGGGCATAGGCGGTGACGACGAGGTCCGCCGGCACGGTCGGCGTCTCGTTCTCGCGCCAGCCGACGACCGCCGCGACCTTCAGGTCGGGGAAGAGCTCCTGGGCGGGCTCCGGGAGGACCGGATCGGGCCCGATCTGGCTCGCCACGTCGAACTCGCCGCCGGACTCGCTGCAGCCGGCGAGCACGGCGAGGGGCAGGAGAGCGCCGGCCGCGATGACCGCGCGAAAGGTGATCCGGGGGTCAGCCATGATGGCGCCCTTCCACCTCGTTGCTGACCCCGACGCCGTGCCGGTAGACCAGCGAGCGTCCGAGCCAGACCGTGACCATCATCACGAGAACCGTCAGGGCCGACAGGACGAGACCGTAGGGAACGACCGCCGTCCAGCCGTCGCCGGCATGCACGAAGCTGTTGAGGAGGGCGAGCGTGAGAACCACCACGTTGCCGATCGCGTGCGGCCAGACGGGCTTCTGCTCGCGCACGTGCGAGCTGGAAAGGACGTCGACGATGCCGGCGAGAGCCGCGAGGCCGCCGGAGACGAGGCCCGCCAAGAGCAGCCAGGCCGAGAAGTTCTGCCACATCACGTTCGCCGTCCGCCAGAAGGCGAGATCGGTCGCGAGCGCCAGCGTGAAGCAGGCGATGGGGAACGGCACGAGGGCGGCATGAACCGGATGCCCGGCGATCGAGGCCGTGGAGCGGGGATGCGGGTAGACCATCGCGAGGATCTCGATCTCTGGCGATTGCGGGTCACGATGATACGGCGGCCACCGGCGCCGGGTTCCCGCCTGCGGCATTGCGTGCCCGCGGGAAAAGGAGATCTGGATTGCCGGCGGCCACCGCGCCGGTGCCCCGGCGACCGCCCCCGCTCCCTCAGCCGGCGCGGCCGAGCCCGTCGAGGCGGCCGAGGTGGTCCGACGTCAGCTCCAGGCCGGCGGCGGCGACGTTGGCGCGAAGGTGCGCCCGCTTCGAGGTTCCGGGAATGACCAGGATGTTCGGACTGCGCTGGAGGAGCCAGGCGAGCGCCACCGCCTGCGGCGTCTGGCCCAGCTCTTCCGCCAGGGTCGCGAGGCCTTCGGCCTGGAGCGGGGTGAAGCCGCCCAGCGGAAAGTAGGGGACATAGGCGATGCCGTCCGCCGCGAGGGCGTCGATCATGGCGTCGTCGACGCGGTGGACGAGGTTGTAATGGTTCTGGACGCAGACGATCGGGGCGATGCGTCGGGCAAGGTCGAGCTGCCGGCCGGTCACCGTGCTGATGCCGATATGGGCGAGAAGCCCCTCCTCCTGCATCCGCCGCATCGCCTCCATGGGCGCCGCGACGTCGTCCTGCGGGCCGCCCATGCGAAGGTTCACGATCGGCATGCGCGACAGGCCGAGCCGCTCCAGGTTCTCCTCCACCGAGCGGCGCAGAAAGCCCGCGTCCCGCTCCAGGATCCAGGCGCCCGCCTCGTCGCGCCAGGCGCCGACCTTCGTGACGATGACGAGGTCGTCGGGATAAGGATGCAGCGCTTCGCGGATCAGGCGGTTGGTGACGTGCGGGCCGTAGAAGTCGCTCGTGTCGATGTGGTCGACGCCGAGCGCGACGGCCTCCTTGAGGACCGCCCGCGCTTCCTCGGGGTCGCTCGGCTCGCCGAACACGTGCGGGCCGGCGAGCTGCATCGCGCCGTAGCCCATGCGGTTCACGGAAAGGCCGGTGCCGGGAAAGGTGAAGCGGCCGGCACGAGAAGCGATCTGGTCGAGGTCGGTCATCGGGGATCTCCTTGGGGTTCGAGCCCGAAGATCGCGCGGGTGCGGCGCATTGATAATCCCGGCCGGGACGAATAGCCTGTTCGGCATGGCGAACACCGACGGCGCAGCCTCGCTCGACGACCTGCGCATCTTCCTCGCCGTCTGCGAGGCCGGCGGCTTCCGAAAGGCGGCGCGCGGCCTCGGCCTTTCCGTGTCCACCGTCAGCGAAACGGTGACGCGCCTGGAAGCGCGGCTCGGCGTGCCCCTCCTCGGCCGCACCACCCGCAGCGTCATGCCGACCGAGGTCGGGCGGCAGCTCGCCGGGCGGGTCGCGCCCGTCCTGTCGGAGGCTCGGGCGGCGCTCGACGAGGCGGCGAGCTCGCAGGCGGCGGTGCGCGGCCGCCTGCGGCTCAACGTGCCGGCCGCGGCCATGCTGGACATCCTGCCCCCAATGATCGACCGCTACATGGCCGCCCATCCCCAAGTGCGGGTCGAGATCGTGGTGGAGGACCGGCTGGTCGACATCACCGCCGCCGACTGCGACGCCGGCATCCGCTACGGCGAGCACCTGGAACAGGACATGATCGCCATACCGATCGGTCCGCGCCGACAGGAAACGGCGCTCGCCGCCTCGCCCGCCTATCTGGAGCGCCGCGGCGCTCCTGCTCATCCGCGCGAGCTTCTCGGCCACGACTGCATCCGCATCCGCCTGTCGGGTGCGGCGCTTCCCCCTTGGGAGTTCGAGCGCGGCGAGGAGGTGCTCCAGGTCGATCCGCCGGCGGTGCTGACGATCGGCTCGGCTGGGGCCATGGCAGCGATCGCCCACGCGGTCGCCGGGCGCGGCGTCCTCTACATGTTCCGCAACTGGCTCGATCCGCATCTTCGCAGCGGCGCGCTCGTGCCGCTCCTTCCGGACTGGTGGCAGCGCTACGACGGTCCGCGCCTCTACTTCTCCCGGCGCCTGATGCCCAAACCCTTGCGCGCCTTCGTCGACATCGTCGCGGACGGCCGCGGCGCAGCCGGCTCCGCGATTCCGCTCTGATCGCCTGCCCCGCGCACATCGGTCGCCAGGGCACTTCGCCCTGGTCAGCGAGATGCCGCATGGCGGCCTCAAGCAGTCCGGCTACGGCAAGGACCTCTCGACCTACGCCCTGGAGGACTACACCGCCGTCCGCCACGTCATGGTGGCGCACGGCTGATCCGGCGAAGGACGACCGGTCCGGTCGATCCCGCTCCGAAAAGCTCGGGGATGCGGGATCGCAGCAGAGCGCCGATCAACTGCCGGGCGGGACCGGCGCCGATCCCGGAGCCTGCATCGTACGAGCCATGCCGTCGCTGAGACTGGTCGCGGCGCGGAAGCCGAGTTCGTCGCGGGCGCGGCGGGTGGAATAGCCGTCCGGCCCGTCCGTGGACGGATCGGCGGCCGCGAAGGCGATGCGGCTGTCCGGGCGCAGCCGCCGCACGGCGTCGACCACCCCGTCCATGGTCTGCCCTTCGGGCGCGGCGATGTTGAAGACGCGCGCGGTCGGCGCCGGGGCGCTCGCGGCGGCCAGGAGGCCCGAGACCGCATCCTCCACGAAGAGGTAGTGGGTGGCGTCCGCGGGGTGGGCGGGAACCTCGAAGGCGCGCCCATCCTCGACCGCGCGCAACAGCGCGTCGAGCATCGTCGGCGTCCTGCGGCCGGGACCGTAGATCCAGCCCAGGCGGAGGGCCAGGGCGTCGAGCCGCTGCCCGTTGGCATAGCCGAGAACGGCCGCTTCCGCGGCGAGCTTGCTCGCCCCGTAGACGCCGGGCGGATCGGGCGGCGCGTCCTCGTCGAGGATGCCGCGCCGGCGCGTGCCGTAGATCTCGACGGAGGAGCAGACCACGACGCGGCCGGCCCCGCTCCGCCGCGCGGCCTCCAGGAGGTCCGCCGTTCCCTGCGCGTTGATGCGCCAGATGTCGGCGGGCCGGTCGGCGAGCACCATGGGGCCGGACACCGCTCCGCAATGCAGCACCGTGTCGAAAGGCGGCCCCGCAAAGAGCGCCGCGATCTCGGCCGGCCGCATCAGGTCGAAGGGCACGACGCCGTCGCCGGAGGGGGCGTCGCCCATGTCGGCAGCCACGACGTCGATGCCCGCCCGTGCCAGGCGCGCGCGAACGGCGGTGCCGAGAAAGCCCCGCGCTCCGGTCAGGAGGACGCGGCCGAGGCGGCGCGCCGGACGGTCGCTCATCGGGGGAGCGCCGCCAGTTCCGCCAGAAGCGCGTCGGTGTCGCGCTGGCGGCAGTAGCCGGCGATCGCCCGCACGCTCGCCGCCTGCCGGTCGGCGGAATAGGTCGCGCATGCGTCGGGCACGAGCGTGACGAGGTAGCCGAGGTCGCAGGCGTCGCGCACGGCCGATTCGACGCACTGGTCCGACACGACGCCGCAGATCACCAACTGACGGATGCCGAGGTTGCGCAGGACGTAGTCGATGTTGGTGGAGATGAAGACCGAGGACGAGGTCTTCCGGATGACGATCTCGTCCGCGCCCGGCTGGATCGAGGCGTGAACCTGGCCGTCCCAGGACCCTTTGGGCACGTCGATGCCGGAAATCTTGTAGTCGAGGCTGCGGTCGCGGCCGTCCGCCGTCAGGTTCTCGATGACGGTGTAGAGAACCTCGATCCCCGCCGCCCGGAAGCCCGCCTGGAGGCGCGTCATGTTGGGCAGCGCCACGCGCTCCAGGCGGTCGAGATAATAGGCGAAGCGTTCCGCCTGCGGGCCGCCGCCCTCCTTGAACTCGGCACCGTCGCGATGGACGGCATAGTTCTGCACGTCGACGAAGAGCAGCGCCGACTGGCGCGGATCGAGCGAAACCTCGCGGCTCCATTGCTGCGTCATGAGAGTTCCCGTTTCCGCCCGCGAAGGCCGCATGCCCGCATGCTAGGCAGGCACAGTTTTACGGCAGAATGCTTCTTGTAACAAATAGTATGTGCGTGTTACCGATCTAACAAATGAAAAATCCGGCGGGCGGCATCGCCCGCGCATCGGTCGATGACGTTCATGCCATCCTCGTCCAGCCCGCTCCTCAAGGTCGACCGGCTCGCCAAGAGCTTCGGCGGCGTGCGGGCGCTCGACGGGATCGACTTCGCGCTTGCCCCCGGCGAGCTCGTCGGACTGATCGGCC
>CANJKV010000160.1 GCA_947474855.1 Aurantimonadaceae bacterium
CAGACGAGGCCGAGCGAGACGATGAAGTTGCCGTGATTGCTCATGAGCTTGGGCATGAGCGCGTTGGGCAGGCGCACCGAGCCGGAGGCGCCGAGGAGATAGAAGCGGTCGTCCGTGACCGGCTGCTTGATCGGCGTGTCCTCGCTCCGCCACTCCGGCAGGAGGGCGTCGAGGGCGCTGGGATCGAGGACGTTGCCGGACAGGATGTGGGCGCCGACCTCCGAGCCCTTCTCCAGGACGACGACGGAGAGCTCGGGGTCGAGCTGCTTCAGCCGGATCGCGGCGGCAAGGCCCGCCGGCCCCGCGCCGACGATGACGACGTCGAACTCCATGCTCTCGCGTTCGGGTAGGTCGGCGGTGTCGAGGCTCATGAGAAATCCTGGGCGATCGGCGAAGCTGTCTGGAACCGTCCTAAACGGTAGCGCAGCCTCGATCAAAGGTCGCTTCGACGCGGCTTCGCGTGCGAAGGCGAATGTCGCGCCTGGACACGATGCGCTATGACGGGGCCATGAGCGAGCGGAACGCAAACGAGGCTGTGGCACTGGAGGGGGTGGCGAACCTCCTCGAATGGTATCTCGACTCCGGCGTCGACGCCTTCGTGTCGGAAGCGCCGCGCGACAGATTCGCCGAAACGCGCGCAGAGGAGGAGCGGCGAGCCGGCACCGCCGGCGTGCGCCCGCCGCCCCCACCCGCCTCGGGTCCCGCGGCCCCGCGCGTGTCGCGCGAGCCCGGCGGCCCGCTCGGCCGCGAGCCCGCTCCGCCCGGCGCCTTCGCGCCGTTCGCGGAAGCACCCGACGCGCCGCCGGCCGAGATCGTTCGCCGCCCGGCCCTCATCGAGGGCGAGGCCGTGTCGGAAGCGCGCGCCCGCGCGGCGGAGGCCGGCAGCCTGGACGAGCTGGAAGCGGCGCTGCGGCGCTTCGAGGGATCGAACCTGCGCCTGTCGGCGCGGTCCTGCGTCTTCGGCGACGGAGCGGCCGACGCCGATCTCATGCTGATCGGCGAGGCGCCGGGTCGGGACGAGGACATGGCCGGCCGGCCCTTCGTCGGTCGCTCGGGGCAGCTCCTCAACCGCATGCTGGAATCCATCGGCGTCGAGCGCGACGCCGTGCGCGTGACGAACACCGTTCCCTGGCGTCCGCCGGGCAACCGGACCCCGACGCCTGCCGAGACGGAGATCTTCCTGCCCTTTCTCCACCGCCACGTCGAGCTGGTGGCGCCCAAGGTCGTGGTCTGCCTCGGCAATGCGGCGGCGAAGAGCGTGTTCTCCACCGAAGAGGGCATCCTGCGCCTGCGCGGGCGCTGGCTGGACCTGAGCGTCGGGGAGCGCACGATGCCGGCCATGGCCATGCTGCACCCGGCCTACCTCCTGCGCCAGCCCGCGCAGAAGAAGCTCGCTTGGCGCGACCTCCTCGCGTTGAAGAGCCGGCTGGACACGCTCGGCTGACCCGCCGGCGACCGGCGCCGTCACGATATCGACAACGTCGCCGTGCTCAAGGCGGCCTACGGCAATCCAGACAGCCAGGGACCGTATGATCCGCAACCTTTCGGCGCTCGCGCCGGCTCTCGCGTTCTGGCTCCTCGCAGCCCTGCCCTCTTTCGCGCAGTCCCCGTCGTCCCCCACGACGGCGCCGCCGCCGGCCGCTTCGGTTCCCGCGACGACGGCCGCGGATCTCCAGGCCGTACGCGATCTGATCGGGCTCCTGCAGGACGACACGCGGCGCGCCGGGCTCGTCGAGGAGCTCCGCTCTCTGGAAGCGGCGATGGCCAGGGGCGGCGCGGCGCCCTCGCCTGCGGCTCCCGCTTCGGGCACGAGCGACGCCCCGGCGGGGGCATCGGGCGATGCGGCTGCGGCGGGCGATGCCCAATCGGCCGAGGCCGAGGCCGCGGCTCCGGCCGAGGGCGAGGCGGGCGCCGAAACCGCGGCCGAGGCGGTCCTGTCGGAGGACGGGCTGATCAGCGTCCTGTCGTCGAGCCTCGCCGATACCGGCCGCGACCTGCGCGACACCGTGGTTCAGGGCGACATCGAGAAGCGGCTCGTGGACGCGGTCGGCGAGATCGGCGACCGGGCCGGTCGCAGCTTCGGCGGGCAGACGACGCTCAACTTCCTCGGCTGGGCGCTGCCCGGCATCGCGATCGTCACGGGCCTCCTCGTCCTTCTCTTCAAGAACGGCTGGCTGCGCGAGCGGCGGCGGCTGCGCGAGCCGCCGAAGAAGACCGGCCTCGGCATCGCCGCGGCGGTCGGCCGCAAGGCTCTCTTCGGCTTCCTTCCGGTGATCCTGGCGATCGGGCTCGCGTCGAGCTGGGCCGGTTTCTTCGCGCCGACCTTCCGGGAGGGCCAGCTTTTCCTGGCGCTGTTCTCGCCCCTCTTCGCCGCGCTGATCGTGCGGCAGGTCGGCACCTACCTTCTCCTGAGCCTCGGCCCTTCTCGCGGCTGGCGACTGATCAGCTATGCCGAGAAGCGGCTCCTGCCCTGGCTCTCCGCGTTGGCGGCGGTCGCCGCGCTGTCGAGCATGCTTCGCGAGTTCCCGGTTCGCGCCGCCGTCGGCTTCAACGTCACCGCGGTCGCCGCCTTTCTCGTCGACATGGCGCTGGCGGGCTTCACCTGCGTCTTCGTGCTGCGCCATCGGCTGACAGTGCGCAGCCTCCTCGTCCACCGGCGCACCCGCCGGCAGAAATACGCCGAGGACGGATCGAGGGGCTCGGGCATCCTCGACTCGACGCTGCGCTTCTTCGGCGACTACTGGCACATCCTGGCGCTCGCCTTCATCCTCGCGAACCTCGCGGCCCGGCTTCTCGGCCTGGGCGGCAACGACTTCATCCTGCAGAGCACCACGGCTCTGGCCTGGGTCGTGGCGGGCGTGGCGACGCTTGCGCTCGTCAACGCGCTCTTCCGGCGCGCCGCCCTCAACCAGAAGAAGCGCCCGTCGCTGCGCCGCGCCCTGATCGGCCGCTATCTCGACATTCTTCACGTCGTCCTGCAGATCACGGTCGCGGTCTACGTCGCCCTTCAGGCGATCGACGTCTGGGGCTTCGACCTGTCGACCTGGCTCGCCTCGGAGAACGGCCAGCGGATCGTTCGGCCGGCCACCTCGCTCGTCCTCATTCCCGCCGTGATCTACGCGATCTGGGTGACGATCGACACGATCATCGAGCACGCGATGAGCCCGACGGACAGCCGCGGGCGCGCGCGGGCGCATTCGGGCCGGGTGCGCACGCTCCTGCCGCTGATCCGCAACCTCGTCTTCGTGGTGCTTTCGGTGATCGCGGTGATCGCGATCCTCGCCAATATCGGCGTCGACGTGACCCCGCTGCTCGCCGGTGCCGGTGTTCTCGGCCTGGCATTCTCCTTCGGCGCCCAGCAGCTCGTCCAGGACGTCATCACCGGCTTCTTTATCATCTTCGAGGACACGATCGCCATCGGCGACACGGTGACGGCGGGCGACAAGAGCGGCGTCGTCGAGGGCATGACGATCCGCACGCTTCGGCTCCGGGACGGCAACGGCGCCCTGCACTCGATCCCCTTCAGCCAGATCAAGGCGCTGCAGAACTCCTCGCGCGGGTACGGCGTCTTCGGCATCACCGTCGCGATCGCCTACGGCGCCGACGCCGACAAGACGATGGACATCATGCGCGAGGTCGGCGCGGAGCTGCAGAGCGATCCCCGCTTCGGTCGCGAGATGCTGGCGCCGATCGAGATCTGGGGCGTCGACGGCTTCTCGGCCGACGGCGTGACCATCAAGGGCGCGCTACGGTGCCTGCCGCTGCAGCAATGGGGCGTCGGGCGCGAGTTCAACCGGCGGCTCAAGAAGCGCCTGGACGCGGCCGGCATCGAGTTCCAGAACGCCGAGCAGCGCCTTCGCATCGACGGCGCGGCCCAGCGCCTCGCATCGCCGGCCAACACTCCCGTTTCCGTCGGGGCGGTCCGGCCGGCGGAGTAACGGCGCGTCATCAAAATTGTCCCGCCCGGTCGCAATTCGGCCGGACGGCGACGTCATGGCGGCGCTATGGAAAGGGCCGGGGTCCGGCGCGATGGGGAGGTCGCGACCGTGCCGCCGCCCCTCGTCTCGATGCCTCGAAGGATGATCGGTCATGCCGATGTCGCGGACCCTCCTGCCGATCTTCGCGCTTCTGCTCTCGACCTACTTCCTCATGGCGGGCGCCGGCCTCCAGGGCATCCTTTTGCCCGTGCGCGGCTCCATCGAGGGCTGGTCGCCCTATCAGATCGGATGGATGGGCACGGGCTACGCCGTCGCCTTCACGGTGGGCTGCCTCGTCGTGCCGCGCATGGTGCGGCAGGCGGGCCACGTGCGCACCTTCGCCAGTCTGGCGGCGCTGCTGGCGATCGGAATCCTGCTCGCGGGCATCATCGTCCACCCGCTGGCCTGGATCCTGTTTCGGGCGCTATCGGGCTTCTGCCTCGCAGGCTGCTACACGATCGTCGAGAGCTGGCTGAACGAGCGCGTCACCAACGAATCGCGCGGCCTCGTCTTCTCCGTCTACATGGTGGTGACCATGGCCGGCATGATGGCGGGTCAATACGTCATGCCGCTCGCCCGGCCGGAGATCGAGCTGCCCTTCATGCTCTGCGCGATCCTGTTCGCGCTCGCGGTGATCCCGACGGCGCTCTCGCGCGCCCAGACCCCGGCACCGATCGCGACCGTGAAGCTCGACATCGGAATGCTCCGGCGCAACTCGCCGGTGGCGGTGGCGGGCGTCGTCCTGTCGGGCGTTCTGTCGGGCGCCTGGGGCAACATGGCGCCGGTGCTCGGCCGCGAGGTGGGGCTCACGACGACGCAGATCGCCACCCTCCTCGTCGTCACGATGGCCGGCGGGATCGTTTTCCAGATCCCGCTGGGGCGCATGTCGGACCGCATGGACCGCCGCTACGTGCTCACCGCGGCGGGCCTTCTCGGTCTGGCGGGCGCCATCGCCGGCACCATGGCGGAAGGGCGCGGCGCGCTCTTTCTCTTCGGCGTCGCCTTCGTTCTGGGAGGAATCATCTACCCCATCTATTCGATCGCCGTCGCCCACGCCAACGACCACGCCCGCTCGCAGGATTTCGTAAAGGTCGCAGGCGGCCTCCTGATCCTCTACGGCTTCGGTACCATGGGCGGACCGCTGCTGGCCGCCGAGCTGATGGAGCGCGGTGGGCCGGCGGGTCTCTTCCAGCTCATGGGCGTGGCGAGCGGGGTTCTGGCGCTCTACGCCTTCTATCGGACCTTCCGCCGGCAGGCCCCGCCGGCGGAAGCCCGCGCCGACTTCAAGGTCGCGCCACTCGCCAAGGAGCAGACGCCGACCTCCGCGACGCTCGATCCGCGCGCAGCCGACGCGCTGGCGGAGGACGAGGCGGCCGCAGCGACGGAAGCGGAAGCGGTGCGGCTACTGGCCTGAGACAGCGCAGCGCCCTGTAAGAACGCACGGGGCCGACGCCAGTCTTCGGCGACGGGCGGAGCCACGCCGCGGCGGATGCTGCGTCACTTTCCTCGTGAGGGTCCACCTCCGTTCGTCAGATGCCCTCGTTCGGGGCTCCGACGCACGCCGGGCGGTCACGGCCGGCAGATCGTCGTGTTGTCGGGACTGCGCAGCAACTCGCGGTAGACGCGCCCGTCGGGACCGATGCCCTGGTAGATCACGCAGTTCCGTGCGTCGTATTCGATCCGCGCGTCGCGATATCGCAGACGGGCATCGGCGGCCTGGAACGCCGTGACTTCGGCGCTCGCGAGCATGTCGTCGGCGTCGGACTGCGAGGCTCCACCGGCGGGGAGCATGTCGTTGCCGTAGGGCCGCTCGACGCGGGTCTGGGTGAAGGCCGACAGCGCGATACCGGCAACCAGGATGCATATCGCTCGCAAGGGTTGTCTCCGCTCTGCGTTCGACGACCTATTTGGACGGCCCGCTGCGGAAGGGAAGCCGGGAAACGATCCGGCCCCGACGCGCGGCGAAGCAGGCTGCGCGACGGCGAAGGATGGCTTCGTCCCTCGCGGCCTCGCCTTCGCAGCGGGAGCCTCCGTCGCAGCGCAGTTGGCCGGGACCGGGTTTCGCAGGTCGCGACAGACTGAAGCGGGCGATCCTTCGGACCGCCCGCTTCGCATCTTGTCTGATGGACTTGACCTCAGGCGTCGCCGATGCGGCCGCCGCCCTGGCGGGTGATCGCGACCACCGAGGGGCGGGTCGGCATGGCGTCGTCGAAGTCCGGCCAGCGGGTGGAAAGGTCCTCGTAGTAGGACAGGCGGCCGAAGCCCTCCCAGTCGTCGCCGCCGTCTGCCGGGTGCTGGACCGCGACGAACGCGGTGGCCATATCGTCGAGGATCAGGGGCCCGCACATTTCGGCGCCGACCGGCACGCGGAAGAACAGCTTCGAGGTGCCGCGCGCCTCGCCGTCCGTGTCGACCGCCCAGAGGCCGTCGGTGCGCCCGGTGCCGGACGGCGAGTTGCCGTCGGTGGAGACCCAGAGGCGGCCGTCGGCGTCGACGGAGCAGTTGTCGGGCATCCCGAACCAGCCGTTCTTCGTCGTTTCCGTCGAGAAGGTCGCCCCGACCTCGGCCACCGAGGGATCGCCGCACTTCAGCAGCACTTCCCACTTGCCCGTGGTGGCGGTGAAGTCGCCGCCCTCTTCCGCGATCTCGATGATGTGGCCGAAGGCGTTCTTGGCGCGCGGGTTGGCCGCATCGACCTGTTCGTCCTTGCGGCGCGTATTGTTGGTCAGCATGACGTAGACGCGGCCGTTGCTGCCGTTCGGCTCGATGTCCTCCGGGCGGTCCATCGGCGTCGCTTCGAGGAGATCGCCGGCGCGGCGGGTCTCGATGAGGACGTCGGCCTGCGAGTTGAAGCCGTTGGCGGCAGTCAGCGGACCCTCGCCATGAACGAGCGGCAGCCAGTTGACGGTGCCGTCCTCCTCGAACTTCGCGACGTAGAGCGTGCCCTCGTCGAGGAGGTCCATGTTGGCGGCGCGGTCGTTCGGGTCGTAGGTCTTGGCTGTCACGAACTTGTAGACGTAGTCGAAGCGCTCGTCGTCGCCGAGATAGAAGACGACGCGGCCGTCCTTCGCGACGATGGACTCGGCGCCCTCGTGCTTGAAGCGTCCGAGCGCGGTGCGCTTTTTCGGGACCGAGTTCGGGTCCATCACGTCGACCTCGACGATCCAGCCGAAGCGGTTCGGCTCGTTCGGCTCCTTGGAGACGTCGAAGCGGTCGTGGAAGTTGCCCCAGGCATAGGTGCCTTCCGGGATGCCGAGACGCTTGTAGTTGGCGGCTTCCGGGTGGTCGGCGGGCAGCTCGCCCATGAAGTAGCCGTGGATGTTCTCCTCGGCCATGATGTAGGTGCCCCAGGGCGTGACGCCGCCGGCGCAGTTGTTGATCGTGCCGAACACCTTGGTGCCGCTGGCGTCGGCGTTCGTCTTCAGGCGGTCGTGACCGGCCGCGGGGCCGCGCAGCTCCATCTCGGTGCCGGCGGTGATGCGGCGGTTGAGCTTGCCGTCGGTGACGACCTGCCACTTGCCGGCCTCGTCCTTGCGGATCTCGACCACGGTGCCGCCATGCGCGGCCATCTCGATGTCGACGCGCTTCTGGTCGGCCGGAGCGATCTCCAGTTCCTTGACCATCTTGGTCGCGTCGTCCTCGTCCGGCTTCTCGACCACCTGGACGATCCCCGGGAACATCAGGTGCTCGTTGGTGTATTCGTGGTTCACCACCAGGAGGCCGTGCGTGGAGGAGCCCTCCTCAAGCGGGATGAAGCCGACATAGTCGTTGTTGTAGCCGAACTGGCGAGCCTGCGCCTCGGGCGTCTGGGCGGTCGGGTCGAACTTCGGCGAGTCGGAGAAGAGCGGGTCGCCCCAGCGCAGCAGCACGTCGGCGTCGTAGCCCTCGGCGACGTGGTGCGTCTGGTCGACGCCGGCCTCGACCTCCTTGAAGGCGAAGCGCGAGCCGCCGGCTGCGCCTTGCGCCTTCGCTTCGTCCGCCAGCATCAGCGCGGCCGGGCTCACCGTCGCGGCGATGGCGGTGGCGGCGAGCGAGCCGCGCAGGAAGTCGCGGCGCGAGAAGCGGCTCGCGATGATCTCGCCCATCGTGCGGTTGGCGGTGGGGTTCAGGCCCTCGCCGTCGGCCTCTTCGAGGCGGCTGGTGGCAAAGGCGCGGGGGCGCTGGTGTTCGGTCATCGGGATCTTCCTCGGAAGCTTCATTGGAGCCGTTCCAAGGCGCGCCCTAAACGGGCGAGATCACAGTTGGATGACAGGATTCGGTCGAATCCCTGCGCGAACCGGTCAACAGGCTCGGCACCGTCGCGATCCGTGACGCTTCGATGAAAGTTCCATGACAGGGGAACGTGCCGCGCCGGCAGAGCTTGGCCAAGGGTCGTCCCTACTCGATCAACGGAGCATCGATCCCCATGCAGAATTCGAGAAGCCTCGTCGCCGCGGCCCTTCTTTTGGCGCTCGCTGCCGTGCCCGCGGCCGCCCAGACCGCACCCGCCACGCCGGGCGCGACCGAAACCCAGGAAGCGCAGGATTCGGGTGTCGGCCGCGAGGACGTCGAGAACTGGATCGGCAAGACCGTGATCGGCGCCGGCGGTCAAACGCTCGGAACGGTCACCTCCGTCGCCCGGTCGTCGGACACGTCGGATGCCGGCACGCTGACGATCGCACGCGAGAATGGCGGCGAGGCGACGCTGCCGCTGCTCGGCGCGAGCGCCAGCGGCGACACCGTGACGGTCTCGGCGACCGCGGAGTCGGTCGAGAGCCCGCCCGCCGCCAGCGTCAACTGATCCTCAGCCGTTCGGCGTCGAGACGCGCCTTGCCTTGGCGCGCTCGATGCCGAGCCGGCGCTCGCGCCAGATGATGAAGATCCCCGCTCCCACAACGATCGCGCCGCCGATCAGCGTCGTCACGTAGATCGCCTCGTTGAACAGGATCGCGCCGATCGCGATGGCCAGAAGCAGCGAGGTGTATTCGAAGGGCGCGATGGTGGAGGTGTCGGCATAGCGGTAGCAGGCGGTGAGCAGAAGCTGGCCGACGCCGCCGAAAAGCCCCGCCATGACCAGCCAGAAGGCCTGCCAGGGCGTCGGCACGACCCAGTTCCAGACCGTCAGGAGCGCGATGGCCGAGCAAGTCAGCGAGAAGAACACGACGATCGTCGCCGTGTTCTCCTTTCTCACGAGCCGTCGCACCTGGATCATCGCGAAGGCGGCGAACACGGCCGAGGCCATCGAGGCGAGCGCGCCGATGGCCTGCTCGTCGCCGGCCGGCGCAAGCGCGTCCTCGGTGCCCAGCAGCGACAGGTTGGGCGCCAGAACCACGAGGACGCCGACGAGGCCAACCACGACCGCCGTCCAGCGATAGGCGCGCACGACCTCGCCCAGAAACAGCGCCGCGAAGACGACGGTGAGAAGCGGCGTCGCGTAGGAGATCGAGATCCATTCGGGATAGGGCAGCCGCGTCAGCGCGAAGAAGCCGAGCCCCATGGAGGACACGCCGACCGCGCCGCGGATGAAGTGCCCGCCGAGGTCGTCGGTGCGAAGCGCCGTGCGCACCTGGCCGAGCCAGGCGAGATAGATGAAGACCGGCAGCAGGGCGAAGAAGGATCGGAAGAAGACGATCTCGCCCGCCGGTATGCCCTGCCCGCCGATCTTGATCGAGGTCTGCATCGCGACGAAGACCAGCACGGACAAGCATTTCAGGCCGATGCCGAGCGTCGGGTTGGGCGCCACGCTGATCGCGGCAGGCGAACTGTCCATGATGCGATGCTCCGGTACGGCGTCGGCGACGCCGCCCCGGCCCCCTTAGATCCTCGTTCTGCCGCTCGGCGGCGCCCCTTTCAACCCCGCGCCGCCTGGATCAGGTTCCAGATCCGCTGCGGGCTCGCAGGCATGTCGACGCGTGAAACGCCGACCTGGCGCAACGCGTCGGCGACGGCGTTCATCACGGCGGGCGCCGCCCCGATCGTCCCCGCCTCTCCGGCGCCCTTGATCCCCAGAGCATTGGTGGTCGAGGGCACGTTGCGCGTCTTGAAGTCGAAGAACGGAAATTCCGAGGCGCGCGGCATGGCATAGTCCATGAAGCTCGCCGTCACGAGTTGTCCGTCCGGCGAATAGACGGCCTCCTCGCAGAGCGCCTGGCCGATGCCCTGCGCGACGCCGCCGTGGATCTGGCCGGCCAGCAGCACCGGGTTCACCGTCACTCCGAAGTCGTCGACGAGGGTGTAGCGCACGATGGTGACGACGCCCGTCTCCTCCTCGATCTCGATCTCGCAGACGTGGGTGCCGTTCGGATAGGTGCATTCGTCCTGCTTGAACTCGCCGACGGCGCGGATGTCCTCCGGGTCCTTGGCGCGGGCGGCAAGCTCCGCGAAGCCCAGCGCCCGGTCTGTGCCGACGACGCGCGCCTCGCCGTCCGTGATCTCGATGTCGGCGGGCGCGGCTTCGAGCTCGTCGGCGGCGAGGCGCTTCAGCTTCTCGGCCAGCGCCTGCGCACCGCGTCGGACCGAGACGGCGCCGAGCGGAATCGAACGCGAGCCACCGGTGCCGCCGCCGTCGTCGAGCTCGTCCGTGTCGCCCTGGCGCACGTCGATGCTGGCATAGTCGAGCTTCAGCGCCTCGGCGACGAACTGCGCATAGGCCGTCTGGTGGCCCTGACCGTTCGACTGGGTGCCGATCCGCACCTCGACGCGGCCCGCGTCCGTGAGCCGGACATGGGCGGGCTCGGAGCCCGGAAAGGCACAGGCCTCGACATAGGTCGAGAGGCCGATGCCGCGCAGCTTTCCGTGCTTGCGGGCCGCCTCGCGACGCGCCTCGAAGCCGTCCCAGTCGGCACGGCGCAGGGCTTCGGTCAGGTGGCCGTTCCACTCGCCCGTGTCGTAGAGCCGCCCGGCCGCCGTCTTGTAGGGCAGCTTGTCGGCCGGGATGAAGTTGCGCCGGCGGATCTCGACGGGCGAGACGCCCATCTCCAGCGCGCAGGCATCGACGAGGCGCTCGATGAGATAGGCCGCCTCCGGCCGCCCGGCGCCGCGATAGGCATCGACCGGGACCGTGTTGGTGAAGACGAGGCGGCAGTCGACGCTGATCGCCTCGATGTCGTAGAGGCCCGGCGCCATGGTCATGCCGAGCCAGGGCACGATCGGCCCGCCCTGGCTGAGATAGGCACCCATGTTGGCGTCGATGGCGATGCGAAGGGCGAGGAAGCGCCCGTCCTCGTCCATGGCCATGGTCGCCTTGGCGAGGTTGTCGCGCCCCTGAGCGTCGGAGACGAAATGATCGCCCCGGTCGGCGGTCCACTTCACCGGGGCATCCAGCGCCTTTGCCGCGATCAAGACGAGCGCCTGCTCGCGATAAGCGCAGGCCTTGGTGCCGAAGCCGCCGCCGACGTCGGGCGTGACGACCCGCAGCTTCGCCGGGTCGATCCTCAGCACCGGCTCGGCGAGGGCCTTGCGGATGCCGTGGACCCCTTGCGAGGCCGTGGTCAGGACGAAGCGGTCTTCGGCTTGCGACCATTCGCCGATCGCCGAGCGCGGCTCGAGATAATTGGACACGAGGCGGTTCTGGACGACCTCGATCGAGGCGGTGCGGGCCGCCCTGCCGAAGGCGTCTTCCGTCTTCGCCTCGTCGCCGAGGTGCAGATGGCCGGCGAGGTTGCCCGGCGCCCCGTCCCAGACCAGCGCGGCGTCGGCGGC
>CANJKV010000161.1 GCA_947474855.1 Aurantimonadaceae bacterium
AGCGCAGCCTCGCCTGGCTGGCCCAGTTCCGGCGCCTCGCCATCCGCTACGAGCGCCGGGCCGACATCCACCTCGCACTCACAACCCTCGCAGCAGCCCTCGTCACCTGGCGTTTCGTCGCAAAGTGGTTTTGTTAGACGCTCTAAGCCCAGCCAAACGATCTCCGTTGGACCACATCTCTTTAGCAGGAACGTCCCAGCGTCAGCAGAGTCTCACTTCCGACCGGCCGCTGCCCCAGCGGCTCATTGATGGAGACCTGCCATGGCCGACAAGACCCTGAACGACCTCTTCCTGCACCAGCTCAAGGACACATACTTCGCCGAGAACGCCATCCTGAAGGCCCTGCCCAAGATGATGGAGCAGGCTCGCTCGACGGAGCTGAAGTCGGCGCTCGGCGTGCACCTGGACGAGACCAAGGGCCAGGTGAAGCGCCTCGAGGAGGTGTTCGCCCTTCTCAGGCAGAAGCCGGAGGGCGTCGAGTGCAAGGCCATCCTCGGCATCGTCGGCGAGGGCGAGGAGGTGATGCAGGAGTTCGCGGGATCAGACGCGCTCGATGCCGGCATCATCGCGGCAGCACAAGCCGTCGAGCACTACGAGATCACCCGCTACGGCACGCTTCACGCCTGGGCCAACCAGCTTGGGAACTCCGAGGCTGCCGATCTTCTGAAGGAGACGCTCGTCGAGGAGGAGAACACCGACGACATCCTTTCCGACCTCGCCGAGTCGATGGTGAACCAAAAGGCGGCGGGTTAAAGCTCCTCTGGGGCCGGTGAGGCGCACCATAGTTTCAGAGTCGCGGGCTGACCCCTTCTCGCAACCTGCTGGTGGACCGGCGTCCCAGTTCGGCGCCGATCCACGTGGTAAGCTGATGCTTGGCTCAGATGGTGCTCGCCAAGATGCTGCGCCGAGGCGCAACGTAGCAAAGGCTCCTGATCGGCATGGCGTTTCAAGCTGTCTGCCCTGTCCCGAGCTGGACGGGTCCCTGAACAGACATCGCCAGTTCGTCACTCGTCCAGGGGCTCACAACTCAGCTGCATCTGAAGTCAGGAGGTTGCGCGCTGCTCGCCACAATCAGAACGTGCTCTCAATCGCAATCGGCTCAATCCGGGTGTAGATCGGCTGACATCTTCGACGCCGGGCGGTCCAACGATCCGTTGATCATGTGGATTTCCGAGCTGATCGGCGCGGATGGCCAATCAACACTGAAGCGCAAGCAGCTCTGCAGAACGTGCACCGAGCGAAGTTCGAACTCGCGCTTGAGCATCGCTAGGAAGCTTCCGAGGGGCCACGATCTCAGTCTCATCGATTCTGATTGCCCAAACGCAGACAGGCAGAGGATCATCTGATGCGGAACGCTGATGTGGCTCCGCGGTTCTTCAGCGGGGCGACACCCATGACCCGCTTGGCCTCATCCAAACTCCGGCAGACGATCTTTGCTGAAGCGTCTGGGCGAGGGTGTGGATCGAGCGGGACGATGAGAGTCGGCGCCAGCAACTGCTTTGGAGGCCTCTGTGCAAGCAGATCCTTTCAACCTTGAGCGCTTCGTGGCAGCACAAGCACCGATCTTCGATACCGCTTTGGCGGAATTGAAAGCAGGTCGAAAGAGAAGCCACTGGATGTGGTTCGTCTTCCCTCAGCTGCGCGGACTTGGTCATTCGTCGATGGCCTAATTCTACGGCATCGCCTCGCTTGATGAGGCGCGGGCCTACCTTCGACATGAAGCACTAGGCCCACGGCTGACCCGCTGCGTTTAGATGGTTTTAAAAGCCCAGAGTTCGTCGCTCCATGAGATTTTCGGCTCGCCCGACGACCTGAAGTTCCGTTCCTCAATGACCTTGTTCGAAGCCGTTGCCCCACGTGAGGTGGCCTTCGTCCGGGCTTTGGACGAATTGTGTTCCGGAATGCGCGACGAGCGAACCCTGCATCTTGTCGGAGCCTGAACTTTCCAGGCGAACCTCTATCGAGAGACGACCTGAATGGCACTCGGGGCCGAAACCCGAAGAACCGCTTTCCGGCATAGTGGGCGAGAAAGCCGCCGATCAGTAAACAACCTGGACTGCCACTTGGCCTCGCCAGCGTAAGCGCCTGCTCGAATAGCTTGAATGCGGAGCCCGCCAACGTTGCTCAGCACCCCGAAGGCTCCGGTGTTGTTCGGGATAAAGCAGCCCCAAAGGCGAAGGAGCGCGATTATGATCCCGACCAGACTGCACGGCGTCATCGACTACCTGTACGGCCTCCTGCTCCTGGCAGCGCCCTTCATGCTGGGCTTCGCCGATGGCGGATCCGCGCAAGGCGTGATGATGGCCTTCGGAGCCGGAGCGATCCTCTACAGCCTCGTGACCGCTTACGAACTCGGCGCGGTCAAGCTGATCCCGATGCCCATGCATCTCGCGCTGGATGTCGGCGCCGGTATCGTTCTCGCCGCATCGCCCTGGCTGTTCGGCTTCGCCGACCAAATCTGGTGGCCTCACGTCCTAGCCGGAGGCACGTCGATCCTCGTGCCGCTCCTGACCCGTCGCCGCCCGCAGCAGCCGGATCGCTAGACGCGGTTGAAGCGCGCCTGCTGCGGCCTGGGCTCACAGCGGTAGTTCGACTACGGACTGGCGCGTTTGAGCGCCAGGATCGCAATGTCTCAGGCCGCAACCTTCTGGTTCGATCCGGCAAGTGCTTCGAGGACGGCCGGCAGCATGTGATCTGCGATTATGTCGACTGCCCGCGCGTTGGGATGCAACCTATCGGGAAGCGAGAGGGCAGGATTGCCGATCACACCGGCCGGATAGAAGGGATGAACGGGAACGCCGTGCTTGGCCGCGAGATCGACGTAGACCGCGTCACACGCCCTCGCGAACTCACCAAACCAAGGAGGAGCACTCATCGCTGCGATCAGCGCGTGAATGCCGCAGCGCGCCAACTCGCTCAAGATCGCGTCGAGGTTGGCCTGGGTGTGGCCGAGCGGGAGGCCGCGAAGCACGTCGTTGGCGCCGAGTTCCACGATCGCGAGATCGGGTTTCGCTTTCAGCGAAGACAAAAGGCGCGGCAGGCGAGCCAGGGCGCTGGCGCTGGTGTCGCCCGACACGCCGGCGTTCTGAACAACGGCATCATTGTGATGGCGGCGAAGGCGAAGCTGGAGCTGCGCCGGGAACGCCGGCTGCCATGCCAGCCCGTAGCCGGCCGTCAGGCTGTCACCGATCGCCAGAACAAAGACCGGGTGCTCGCAGGCGCCGCTCATCGTGCCTTCCGTCGAAATGCTCGGTGCGGATGATGGAACGCCGCATGTCCGCCGCGTCCGTCGCAGCTGAACCAGGCGCCATGTCCATCGACATAGACGGCCCGAGCGGCCGCCGCCTCGCTGGCGTGCTCGCAGCGAGCCCGTGCATCCTTGGCCGGCGCGGTCACGAAGCGGCCATTGCGATTGCGGGCAAGCACGAGCGGCCGCCCCTTGTGCGGACCACGTGTGACCCGCGCAGAAAGTGTCAACATTTTGCCTCCTGGGAACAGCTTTCATATGGGGACTGGATCCCCTTTTTTCCAGTCACGCTAAGCACTTACTACGTGACTTGACGAGTATTATCGTGGCCAGGATCGGTCGGTGGCGGGCAGGATGCAGCCGCGGGCATCTCATGGACTGTTGATCGGCACCACCTGGTGGGGCACCGACTTCGACGCAGCCAACAAGTTGAGACGTAGACCGGCGTCGGAGTTGGGTACCAAAGCACAAGATTGAACTATCGAAGACCGCCTTCGTTGATCTTCATTCTGGTAGTCGGAGCCCGACATGTCCCGGAAGGTTATGATCATCGCTGCAGCACTCGCCGCCGGCACGGCAGCGGCCATTGCGCTGCGCACGCGGCAGGCCGAGCGGCAAAACCCGCCGCTCGGCAGGTTCATAGTGATCGACGGTGTTCGGCTGCACTACCTCCAAGCTGGATCCGGTGAGCCCGTCGTTTTCCTCCACGGCAATGGTAGCCTGATCCAGGATTTCGCCACCAGCGATCTCATCCGCCTCGTTGCGCAGACGCACCGCGTCATCGTCTTCGATCGTCCCGGTTATGGCTACAGCGAACGTCCTCGCGACCGGATCTGGTCACCGGCCGCCCAAGCCGATCTTCTTGCGAAGGCCGCGCTCCAGATGGGAGCACGACGTGCGCATCTCCTTGGACATTCCTGGGGAACGCAGGTAGCTCTGGAATGGGCTCTGCGGCAGCCCGAGAGTGTGAGATCCCTGACGCTTGCTTCTGGCTACTACTTTCCAACGCCGCGCTTGGATGTTGCGCTCGCCGCAGGCCCGTCTGTCCCCATCATCGGCGACGTGATGAGGTACACAATGACGCCGGTGCTGGCGCGGCTGATGTGGCCCGTGCTGCTTGGGAAGCTGTTCGCCCCTGCACCGACTCCGGAGCAGTTCCATGCCGTACCGCGAGCGATCGTCCTCTCGCCGCGATCTCTGCGGGCGTCGGCCGAGGAGTCCGCGATGATGATCCCTGCGGCCGCAGCGCTGGAGGATCGATTTGCCGATCTGAAGGTACCGGTGCTGATCGTGACGGGTGACGGCGACCGTCTCGTTGATCATGAGCATCAGTCCGTCCGGCTCCACAGTCGGTTGCCGAACAGCAGACTCGTCGTTCTGACGGGCGTCGGACATATGGTGCATCACCTGGCACCAAGACAGATGTCCGAAGCGATGATGGAGATGACGAACCCAAACCGCATCGCGGCCGGAGCGACGGGCGCGTAGCTCGTCCGATGGGCCGGCGGACCCGCCCGCCCCGTAGAAGGCGACGGGCGGAGTCCATAATCATATCAGCGGAGGGTCCGTGAAGAGGTCAGGCGCATACCGCACGGGCCTCTACGAACATCGGGGGGCGCGGCACGGCAACCGCAGCCGCGCTCGGCGGTGGATCGTCGTCATCGTCTCTGCCCCGTCGCCAACTGGGCTCCCTCGGGAGCGGCAGGATAGGGGATCCTCGCCGACGCACAAAGCTGATCCGCCAAGGCCGAAGCGTTCTCGGCTGAGCCTCCGTCTCATCGAGACGCGTCATGGCTTGCAAGACATCATCGATGCCGATGACGGCACCATTGTCGAGCTGGCGCAACGTCGGTGCGTTCTTCACGGCGCGGCTGTCTGACGCCCATGAAGCCAGGATCGCCCGCTTGTCCGCTATGGACAATGAGGTGTCGGATAGAACGTCCTCAGGATGGCTGAAGAAACCTGCCTTTGATGGAAGCCCGCCTGTGGAGACGGAGGAACTCGGCGTGCCCTCGAGGGCAGAACCGTTCGGAAGGCCTGAAACTTCGTTGCTTTGCATAGCCACATCCTCTGGTGAGCAACATGGATACACGACGCCGCCGGAGCGGCGATCAGGGCCGGACCTTTGCAGGCTCCAGCGACATCATAATGTGTAATGCAAGCAGAGGCTCGTCAACCTCGTCGGGACTAGCTGTCTGGATGCGAGACGTCCTTGGTAGCTTCGACGATCATCATGGCTTTGGGCATGATGCATGGGTCGGCCGGGGGTTTGTAGCGGCGGCTGGTCAGGCGCGGCATGGCGTTGAGCCGTCCTTGTACCGCCTCGTCGGGCGAGATGCCGCCCAGGACGCGCTGACGCCGGGCATTGTAGGCTCGGTTGAAGCCGTGCAACAGGACCTCCAGGTCGGCATGGTTGTAGATCGTGATCCCGAGCACCTCCCGCTGAACCCGCCCGTTGAAGCGCTCGACCATGCCGTTTGTCTTCGGCGTGTAGGGTCGGGTCGTCCTGTGCTCCACGTTCAGCCCTCGGCAAGCCGCCTCGAAGGCATCGGCGACAAAGCAGGAACCCCGGTCGGTGAGCACGTGCGTGAGCTTGAACGGAAAAGCGGGCAGGGCCTCGTGCAAGAAGGCCACCGCCGAGGCGGCGGTCTCGTCATCCTTGACGGCCAGATGCACGAAGCGTGAGCAGCGGTCGATGGCCACAAAGAGGTAGCGCTTGCGGGTCGCCCCGCCTTTGTCGCGCAGCTTGGGCAGGTGCTTCACGTCCAGGTGCACGAAGCCGAGTTCATAGTCCCTGAACTTGCCGTGCGGCTTGCGGTGCCGATCGGATGGAGGAAGGCGGTTCAGCCCTTCGGCCTTGAGGATGCGGTAAACAGCGTCCCGGTTCAGGTGCGGCAGAAAGTGGATGACGATGAAGGTGAGATCGTCGAGCGGAAAGCCTGTGGCGCGGCGCAGCGCGCAGACGATGGCGCGCTCCTCCTCGGTTGCCTTCCAGGGCAGCTTGTGCGGCCGGGAGGAGCGATCCTGGCAGTCGGCAGGGCCTCGCTTGCGCCACTTGCGGATGGTTTCGCTCGAGACGCCGTAGCGCTGAGCGAGGATGCCGGAACTCTCGCCCGAGCTGGCGATCTCGGCACGAACAGCGGGGGTGGTGCGGGCTTTGGGATGGATCGAGAGCATCAACAGGCCTCCCGGGATGAGCGCGAGCCCGATCGCTCGAAGCGCCAGGCATACTCCTCAATCGCACAACCAACCTGATCCCAACAACGTTCCGCTACCAAACAGCTAGAGCCTGTTGACATAGTTCCTCAGCCACATGCGTGAGGCGGCAAGGGAGAGGAAGGCGAGGAAGGAACTGGCGGTTTTGTCGTAGCGCGTGGCGATGCGGCGCGCCTGCTTCAGACGGTTGAACATACGTTCGATGCGGTTGCGGTCCCGATATTGCTTGAAGTCGCAGGCTGCGGGCGCCCGGCGGTTGGCCTTGGGCGGGATGACCGGGCATGACGCCCTTCATGAGCAGCCACTGGCGCACCTCGTCCCCGTCATAGCCCTTGTCGGCCAGCATGAGGCGCGGCTTGCCGACTGGCATGGCGAGAAGGGCGGGAACAGCTTTATAGTCGGACACCTCGCCGCCGGTCAGCACGAAGCCAAGAGGGCGTCCCTGACCGTCAGCGCGGGCGTGGATCTTCGACGTAAAGCCGCCGCGGCTTCGACCAAAGCCCTGCGAACAGGTCCCCCTTTAGCCCCCGCCGCCTGGGAATGGCCGCGAACGGTGGTGGAGTCGATCATGTGCTGCCAGTCGTCGGTCAGGCCGAGCTCGACCAGCGTCTCTAAGAGCGCATCCCAAACGCCTTGTTCGGCCCAGCGGCGGAAGCGGACGTAGACCGAGTTCCACTTGCCGTAGCGCTCGTGCATGTCGCGCCACGGGCAGCCCGCACGCAGAACAAACAGCATGCCGTCGAGGAACCGCCGATTGTCGTGCGCCGGGCGGGCCTTGCGACCTCGCTCACTCGGCAGAAGCCCAACGATCACCGACCATTCCTCGTCCGTCAGATCGCCTCGCGCCAACGCTGCCTCCAAAAGGCAGCCTTGAATCAGACCTCAGCCAATCCGTGAACCCACTATGTCAACAGCACCTAATGGTGGCCAGACGGTCCGGCTCGATACTGTTGTTCGGCGGCAACCTCCTGCCAGCTGGAAGGTCGACTGGGTCAACAGGTTGTCGCACCGAGCGGCTTCGAAGCTGCGTGACGATCTACAGTCCAAGCATCGGAAGCCTTCTTTGCAGTCTGCAGAGTGTCGGCTCCTCAGGTTCCGAACGGGTAGGTCTCTGGCACTCCAGAGGGCTGGACGCTCGGCAGCGGGGTTACGGCTCTCGTCTCGTCAAACCACACATAAGCGTCGAACTGCTCGGGCAGCACGGCTTGAAAGTAGTGGCTGTGGAACTCGGTTCGAGGGCGATAGAGGACACCGATCGCCCGCTCCAGCCGCGGCTCTATGAGGATCCGACGCGCCGCCTCGTTCACCGGCGATCTCAGATCAAGAAGAGCGCGAGGAAAGCCTACGTCATGGAAGACGCGTTCGTAGGAGTCGTCCCGCGAGGGCAGGACCGTCTTCACCTGCATCGGCTCGTCCCAATCGTCTGCCGCAGCCACCGTGCCGTGATCGGTGCCGAACCCGATAAGGACGGCTTCTTCCCCGAAGGCTGTGCGGCAGAGTTCCCCGACGTTGAATTCGCCCTGCCACCCCATCGCGGTCGCACTTGCATTGCCGATGTGGGAGTTGTGCGCCCAGACAACCGCCTTGGCATCTGGGCCGCGAGCTTCCATGACCGAGCGAAGCGTGTCGAACATGTGCCGGTCCCGCAGGTTCCAGGACTCGGTCGAACCACGATACATGATGCGGTAGTACTGCTCGGCTGCGCGCACAACCCGGGCGTTCTGCGCGGCATCGAAGTAGTCCTCGCGCTCCTTGGGGCTGGCGACGTCGAGCTGACGAGCGAGAAGCTCGCGAAGCTGGGCGGCGACGGCGTCCTCGCACGGATCGCGCTCGCCCCTCAGCACCGCTCGGCCATAACGCTCAGGCTCGCCCTGCCAAGGCGTCAGGCATCCGTAGCGCTGGCGAGCGGTCTTGGCGCCTTCGGGATCGACGCGATCGAGGTAGTCGAGGACTGCACCAATCGAGCTGCGTAGCGAATAAACATCAAGCCCGCGGAATGCGGTGCGGTCCTGCGGAAGGCGATCGGCGTTGTGGCTGCGCAGCCATTCGACGAAGGCCTCGACTTCGGCATTTCGCCACATCCAGGTGGGAAAGCGCGCGAACGCCTCTTCGTCGTAGGCGCCGCCCGGTCGATGACGGACATAGCGGTCGATGCGCGCCGCATCGGGCCAGTCTGCTTCAACTGCAACGATGCGAAAGCCATGGTGCTCGATCAGCCGGCGGGTGATGGCCGCTCGCGCCCGGTAGAACTCGGAGGTGCCGTGGCTTGCCTCGCCAAGCAGTACGACACGCGCCGAGCCAAAGCGGTCGAAGCAGCGTGCGAAGGCCTCATCCTCGATCTCGGGCAATGGCTCGCAAAAGCACCGGATCGCGTCGGCAGCCTCCTTGGCGCGCTGCATGCCGCACCGACTGGAAGTACCCGCGTCATCCATGATCGCCCCTCCTTGTGCGCTCCTACACGAGGCTGTTCGGCACGAATGTGCGGCTTGCATGCGCCCGCGGATTATACCATGCGTTCCGCGACGTGCTTGATCGTCCGCATCATGCTCGCCTCTGCCCCTCGATGGGGCGTCGAGGTGTGAGAGATGAAGACGCTCGCATCGCCCTGGTTCCTCGTAAGGTGGCTGGCCGCCTCGCAGCGTTTAAAGGGATGGTCCACAACACGCTGGCTCCTCACCGCGGCGTCTCGTCGTTCCCACTTCGTGGCAGGATCGAGCCGAAGACCTGTCGGGCCGTGTTGGCGATGATGCCGCCGTTTTCCGGGTCCGTAGGCGTTGCGGCCAAGAAATTCTTGACTTGCTTGAACGTGAAGTGGGGCGGGATCGGCGGCACCTCAGGATCGGTGCGCACCTCCAGCACCACCGGAACCGGTGAGATCAGCGCCTCCTCCCAGGCAGCGCCAAGCCGCTCGGGATCATCGACGAAGATGCCTTTGAGGCCGATCATCTCGGCGAAGCGATGATAAGGAACATCGGGGATGACCTGCGTCGCCTCGAACTTCGGATCGCCTTCCATCACCCGCTGCTCCCAGGTGACCTGGTTGAGGTCCTGATTGTTCAGAACCATGCAGATCCAGGTCGGCGAGGCCCAGTTCCGCCAGTACTTCTGCACCGTGATGAGCTCGGCCATGTTGTTCATCTGCATCGCGCCGTCGCCGACGAGCGCGATCACCGGCCGGTCGGGATAAGCAAGCTTGGCCGCTATCGCGTATGGCACCGCCGCGCCCATGGAGGCGAGCCCGCCGGACAACGAACCCATCATGCCGCGTCGCATCCTGACGTCGCGGGCATACCAGTTGGCGCAGGAGCCGGAGTCGGAAGTGAGGATCGCCCGCTCAGGCAGGCGCGCGGAGAGTTCGGTGAAGACGCGCTGCGGGTTGATCGGGTTGGCCGGCTGCATGGCCCGCTCAGTGAGCGTTCTCTGTGAGCTTTGGATGCTCGTCTCCACGCTCTCCCGCCAGGATCGATCCGCCTTGCGACGGAGCATCGGCAGCAGGGCGCGTAGCGTTTCCGCCGCATCGCCATGGAGGTTGACCTCCATAGGATAGCGGATCGACAGCATGTCGGCCTTCAGGTCGATCTGGACCCCGCGGGCTTGGCCCTCCTTGGGCAGGAACTCCGAATAAGGAAAGCCCGAGCCCACCATCAGCAGCGTGTCGCAGCCCTGCATGAGGTCCCAACTCGCTGGCGTGCCAAGAAGGCCGATCGAGCCGGTGACGAAGGGCAGGTCGTCCGGCAGGATGGCTTTGCCAAGAAGTGCCTTGGCAACGCCTGCACCGAGCAACTCGGCGACACCCACCACCTCGTCCGCCGCACCGGCCGCGCCCGCGCCGATGAGCATCGCCACCTTCGAGCCGGCGTTCAAGACCTCGGCCGCCCGTTGCAGATCCGCCTCATGAGGGATCACGCGGGGCTTGGTATAGCCAATGCCGGACAAGACCGCTCCATGAGCGCGAGGCGGTTCCTCATAGGCCATTTCTTGCAGATCATTGGGCATGATGAGAGCTGTCACCCGCCGCTCGCCGATAGCGGTGCGGACCGCCCGGTCGACGAGGTGGCGGACCTGCGCGGGCGCGCTCGCTTGCGCCGCGAAGCTGCCGGCGACGTCCTTGAACATGGAAACGAGGTCGATCTCCTGCTGGTAGTGAGCTCCGAGAGCCGTGCGGGCCTGCTGGCCGGCGATGGCGAGCACCGGCATGTGGTCGAGCCGAGCGTCATAGAGGCCGGTGAGGAGGTGCGAGGCACCAGGGCCGGAAGTCGCGATGCAGACGCCGAGTTCGCCGGTGAACTTGGCATGAGCGCTGGCCATGAAGGCGGCCATTTCCTCGTGCCGCGCCTGGACGAACTCGATGTCGCCGCCGCGGCGGCGCAACGCGCCGAGAAGCCCGTTGATGCCGTCACCGGGATAGCCGAAGACCCGGCGCACGCCCCAGCCATGAAGCCGTTCCCAGAAGAAGTCGCTGACCGTCTGCGCCATGGCCTCGCCGCTTCGTCGATCATCCTTGTCGATCGGCTAACCGCCATTGCACTTCATCGTTCCGGTTCGGGGCGCTTAGGACAAACGGGCTGTGTGGGCGGCTCAACATGTTGTTACAACGAGACTGCGAAAGGCCAAGCTTCGCCAACCGTCCTGTTCCAACCTCGACATGACCGACCGGCTCGGCTTGAGGTAGGATCTACTCCAAGAGACCGACGACTTTCGACTGCATTTGCCGTGTGGGCGTGGGCAATGGGTTTGCCGCCAAGTCTGTGCTCAAGCGACTGAAGTGCGCATGTAAGTGCTGGATGGACCTCTCTGATGCTTGAGGGGCTGTCGCAGCTGAATGAACTGGTCTGCCCCCTGAAAAGTTCTCTAATCGCATTCGTCAAGCTGGCTGACTGAGGTCTGCGCGCACGCCGGGTTCATGGTTCTCTCCGCGGTCGATCTCGGTGGATCGCCGCATGTTGGCGTCAGATGGTCGGATCGACCGAAGTGGTCCTCGCAGTTGCCGATGGCACTGCATTTTCAGGGACGGCCTGATCCGCGCCAAACGTCCCGGCGGGGACGCATCCGTGGAAGTCAGTCGAGCGGCATGGTGGTGTCTATGCTGCCGCTTCCTGGCTCCAGCGGAATGGGGTGTTGGTCTTCCACATGGCGTGCAGGATCACGGCCATCTTCCGGGCCACGGCAATCCTCGCCTTCTTGAACCC
>CANJKV010000162.1 GCA_947474855.1 Aurantimonadaceae bacterium
CGCCGAACAGCGCCGTGCAGAGCGCGTGCCCCTCCTCGGCGCGGGACGCCGGCAGCGTCGCGACGTCGACCTTGGAGCGGACGGTGGCGACGTTGACGAGCGCCGGGCCGCCCATGCGCCCGGTGGTGACGGTGGTGCCCCAGACGGCGATCAGGGGCGCGTCGGCGCCGCGCTCGGCGAGGCGCTTCGACAGGTAGAGCGCGCCGAAGGAGGCGTGCGAGCTGAACAGAACGGCCTGGCTTGGGCGAAGATGCGGCACGGCCGCGTCCAGAACGGCCCTGTGCCCGTAGGCCGGAAGCGCGACGAGGATCGCGTCGGCGCCCTCGAGCGCCGCGGCGCAGGAGGACGCCGCCGCGACCGTGAACTCGCCATCGACGGCGCCCCGCGCGGTCAGCGGGCGCCCTTCGGCGAGCGCCGCGGCGGAGCGGCCGGACGGCGACCAGATGACCGGCTCGTGCCCGGCCTGCGCGAGAAAGGCTGCGGCGCCGTGGGCGATGGCGCCCGCTCCGAGAATGGCGACCTTCATGTTGAATCCTTTTTGTCTTGGGAAGGGTCGGCTCGCCGCGCCTGGGGATGGTTGACGGACGGAGCGGCGATCGCGTTGGGCTCCGGCGGCCGAGCCGCGAGATGGGTCGCCGACGATCCGTGCCGGCGTTTCCGACTCTCGGCACCGCCGAGAGACGCAGATAATCCGGTTTGCCGGCTTTGCGGTAGGCGTCCGCGACGGGATCGACGGTCGCGGGCAAGCGAAGAGCGACGCCTCGAGGTTCGCACGGCGGCGCGGACCGGAGCGCCCGGGCAGGCCGATGACGGGCGAATGGCGGCCGATCTCGCGCCGAGCAGCATGCCTTGAGCGACATTCTCAACTTACGGGTGGTCGCGGCCCGCCATCCCTTTTGCCAAACCTAGACCGGCGCCGGCGCAGAATCGGGCATGCCGCTTCGATGCGCAGCGCTGGGTCATCAACCCAACGCGTTGATCAACAAAGACGGGAGCCGGCGCGGCCGGAAACGGATATGGGCGACATCAAGACGACGCGCCGCTCGGCGATCAAGCTCCTGGGCGCTAGCGCCGCCGGTTTCCTCGCGGCGCCTGCGATCCTGCGCTCGCGTTCCGCCTTCGCGCAGTCCAACGTCCTCAACATCACGACCTACGACAAATTCATCCCGGCCGACTTCCTCGAGAAGTTCCAGGCGGATACGGGCATCACCGTCAACATCCGCCTGACCGACGACCAGGGCAAGCAGTACAACCTGCTCACCGCCGAAGGCGCCAACCCCTCGACCGACATCGTCACCGTCGTCGGCCACCGCTTCTCGCAGTTCATCGGCTCGAACCTCCTGGCGCCCCTCGACACGGCGCGCATCGCCAGCTGGAATTCGCTGATCCCGGCCTATCAGCAGGCCGACTGGCTCACGACCGACGGCAAGACCTGGGGCCTGCCGATCCTCGCGGGCTTCGAGTGCCTGGCCCGCAACACCGACTACGTCGAGGACACCGGCAGCTGGGACGTGATGTTCGCGGACGCCAACAAGTCGGCGACCTCCTACATCGTGTCCGACTTCCTCTCGATCACCATGCGCTATCTCGGCGACGACGGCGACTACGTCACATACGTCGACAAGCCCGACGTCGCGCAGGCCGCGACGAACAAGGCGCGCGACTTCCTGATCCAGCACAAGGACAAGGTGCGCAAGTACTACGACGCCGGATCCGAGATCCAGCAGATGTTCATCAACGAGGACGTCTACGTGGCTCAAGGCTGGTCCGGCCCGATCTCCAAGCTGATCATGGACGGCCACCCGATCGCGATCTCGGTGCCCAAGGAAGGCACCTACGGCTTCGTCTACACGCTGAACGTCGTGAACAACGCGCCGAACGCCGACAACGCCTACAAGTTCATCGAGGCGGTGGCCGCTTCGCCCGAGGTGGGCGCGGCGATGACGCGCCAGTCCGGCTTCACCTCCACCTTCGCCGGCGTCGAGGCCATCCTCGACGAGAAGGAGCGCGCCGCCTCCACTCTGCCCGCGGACCAGGTCGAGCGCATCACCTTCTTCTCCTCGGTGAACCGCGACATGAAGAACGAGATGGTCGATCGGGCGACCGCCGAGATCAAGGCGGCCTGACGGCGAGGCGGGGCAAGACGCGGATGACGAGCCTTCCGGCAGACACGACGCATCGGGCGGAAACGGGGGCGAAGGCCCCCGCCTCGGCCCCGCGCTACGCGCCCGGCTACGGCCGCCTCATGCGCTCGCCCTTCTACCGCGCGACCCTCGGACTTCTCGCCGAGAACCGCGCCGCGCGGCTCGCCGTCTTCATCGGCGTGCCGCTCCTGTGGATCGCGATCGCCCATGTCGGGCCGATCGTCCAGCTCGTGCGGATCAGCCTCCTCCAGACCTACCCGATCACCGACGGATCGAGCCCGAGCTATACCTTCGCCAACTACTGGGCCTTCCTGTCGGAGCCGCTTTATTCGCTGCCGCTCATGCGTTCGGTGGTCTTCGCCTTCTGCGTGACGCTGGTCACGCTGATCGTCGTTTATCCCGTCGCCTACTACGTGGCGAAGATCGTGCGCCCGCAGAACCGGACGCGGGCGCTGCTCCTCCTCCTGATCCCCTTCTGGGCGGGCGAGGTGATCCGCACCTTCTCCGTCATCATGCTTCTTGCGAACCGGGGGGCGCTGAACGTCCTCCTGCGCGAGATCGGCCTGATCGACCGCCCGATTCCCATGCTCTACAACTACTTCTCCTTGTCCTTCGGCGTGATTTACCTCGTCTGCCTCTACATGCTCCTGCCGCTCTATTCGGCGCTGGAGAAGATCCCGAACCACCTGCTGGATGCGGCGGCCGACCTCGGCGCCGGGCCGTTCACGCGCCTGCGCCGGATCATCCTGCCGCTGTCGAAGGACGGCATCGTGTCGGGCTGCTCGCTGGTGTTTCTCACCACCATCGGCGTCTTCGCGACCCCGATCCTTCTCGGCGGACCGTCCACCGGGCTCTTCCCCGAAACCATCGCCGCCTTCTTCCACGGCGCCAGCGACAAGTGGCCGGTGGGCGCGGCGATGGCCGTGGTCATGCTCGCCGCCTCTCTCGGGCTCGCCGCGCTCTTCATGCGCCTCGTGGGCGGCAAGCGTTCCGCGAGGTTCCTGTGATGGCGGCCGCACGCCCCCTCGACGGACCGAAGGCGGCGCTTTCCGCTGCCTACTGGGTGTTCGTCCTCTACCTGCTCGGCCCCCTCCTCCTCATGACCGCCATGAGCTTCAAGGCGGCCGAGTTCATCGCCTTCCCGATCGGGGAAACGACGCTCGACTGGTACGCCAAGGTCGTCCACGACGGGCAGTTCCTCTCGGCCGTCGGCTATTCCATCCTGATCGCCGCGGCGACCACGCTCTTCGCCACCGTGATCGGCACCTGGATCGCGCTCGTCGTCTCGGCCGAGAGCCTGTGGCTGCGCAGCCTCGTCTTCGCGCTCGCCTGCCTGCCGGCCGTGGTGCCCGGCATGATCCAGGCGATCTCGGTCCGCATCTTCATCGCGACGCTCGACGTGCCGACTGGCACCGGCGCGATCATCTTCGGCCACACGCTGCACGCCGTACCCTTCGTCATGATCATGGCGCTGACGCGCCTTCGCACCATGCCGGGCAGCCTCGTCGACGCCGCGCGCGACCTCGGCGCCGACCCGGTGGTCGCCTTCCTGCGCGTGACGCTGCCCTACCTCAAGCCCGCCCTCTACGGCGGCATGATCTTCTGCGCGCTCCTGTCGATCGACGACTTCGTGCGCACCTTCTTTCTCGGCGGCTATCGCACGACGCTGCCGATGCTGATCTTCGCCCGCCTCCAGGGCGGCATGTCGCCGGAGATCAACGCCATGGCGACCCTGGTCCTGCTGACCACCGCCGTCGTCGGCCTCTACGCCGAGCAGCTCACTCGCAAAGCCAGGACCCGCTGATGGAACCGATCGTCCGCTTCGAGGCCGTCACCAAGGCCTACGGCAAGAGCGTCGCCGTCGACGCCCTCGACCTCGACATCGCGCCCGGCGAGTTCGTGACGCTTCTCGGTCCCTCGGGCTGCGGCAAGTCGACGACGCTGCGCATGCTCGGCGGCTTCGAGACGCCGAATTCGGGCCGCATCCTCCTGGCCGGCCGCGACGTGACGCGCCTCCCGCCGAACAAGCGCGACGTCAACATCGTCTTCCAGGACTACGCGCTCTTTCCCCACATGACGATCGCGAAGAACATCGCCTTCGGCCTGGAACTGAAGGGGATCGAGAGCGCCGCCATCCACCGGCGCGTCGGCGAGCTCCTCGACCTCGTCCAGCTCGGCGACTACGCGGCGCGGATGCCGCACGAGCTGTCCGGCGGACAGCGCCAGCGCGTCGCGCTGATCCGCGCGCTCGCGCCCGACCCGCAGATCCTCCTCCTCGACGAGCCGCTCTCGGCCCTCGACGCCAAGCTGCGCGGGCAGATGCAGATGGAGCTGAAGGCCATCCAGCAGCGCACGGGCAAGTCCTTCCTGTTCGTCACCCACGACCAGGAGGAAGCGCTGACGATGTCCGACCGCATCGTCGTCATGAATGCCGGCCGCATCGAGCAGATGGGGACGCCCGAGGAACTCTACGGGCGGCCGGCGAGCCGGTTCGTCGCGAGCTTCATCGGCGACACCAACCTGCTCGACTGCTCCGTGGTCTCGGCGGACGGCCCGCGCGTCGCCTTGGACTGGCAGGGCGTCGCGATCACCGCCGCGCGCGGCGAGACGAGCCCCGCGCCCGGCACGCGCGCGCGCCTCGCGGTGCGGCCCGAGGCGATCCGCCTGTTTCCCGCCGAGCCGGACACGGCCAACCGGGTGCGCGGACGCGTCAGCCGCCGCGTCTTCAAGGGCAATCACGCGCTCCTGAGCGTCGAAGTGGAAGGGCGCGGGCAGATCGAGGCGCTGGTCGACCCGCTCGACCTCGCCGTGCCGACCGAAGGCGAGGTCTGGCTCGGCTGGCGCGCGGAGAACGCCGTGGTGCTGCGGGACTGACCGCGCGAGGTCCGGCCCCGCGCGCCGCGGATCGAGGCCGGCGCCCGGCGTCCGAGACCCGAGACCCGAGACCCGAGACCGACATCGAACGACGCGGGCGGCGCCCTCGCGCGCTGCCCGCCCGAAAACGGCACGAAGCCGGAGGCATGAAGCTTATGTCGAGCCCCATTCCCGCTCCCGTCCCCCGCCATCCCGATGCCCAGCAGCGTCTCGCGGCGCTGGAGGCGCGGCTCGCGGAGGACCTCGCGCTCCTCAACGATCCGCCGGCGAACTGGGTGCCCCCGACCGCGGGACCGACGGGAGAGCCCGTCAGCGACGTCGTGGTGGTGGGCGGCGGCATGTGCGGCCTCGTCGCGGCCTTCGCCCTGAGGCGCGGGGGGATCGCGAACATCCGGATCCTCGACCGAAACCCGGCGGGCCTCGAGGGTCCCTGGATGACCTATGCGCGGATGGAAACCCTGCGCAGTCCCAAGCAGCTCCTCGGGCCGGCCTACGGCATCCCCTCGCTCACCTTCCAGGCCTGGTATCGCGCGACGCACGGGTCGAGCGCCTGGGAGCAGCTCTTCCGCATCCCGCGCCCGCTCTGGATGGAGTACCTGCGCTGGTACCGCGCGGTTCTGAAGCTGCCGGTGGAGAACGGAGTCCATGTTTCGCGCGTCCGCCCGGCCGCCGACGGGCTCCTGGCGCTGGAGATCGCGGGCGGCGCCCGGCCGATCCTCGCGCGCCGCGTCGTTCTCGCCAATGGCCGCGAAGGCCTGGGCAAGCCCACCATTCCCGCCTTCGTCGACGGACTGCCCCGCGAGCGCTGGGCGCATTCGATGGACGACATCGACTTCGAGGCGCTGAAGGGACGCCGCGTCGTGGTGATCGGCGTCGGCGCCTCGGCGGTGGACAATGCCGCGACGGCGCTGGAGGCAGGCGCGGCGGAGGTGCGGCTCCTCGCCAGGCGCGCCGTCATGCCGACGATCAACAAGCTCATGGGCGTCGGCTCCTACGGGCTCGTCGCGGGCTTTCCCGCGCTCTCGCCCGAATGGCGATGGCGCATCATGAACTATGCCGGCCGCCAGCAGACGCCCGCGCCGAGCAATTCCACCCGCCGCGTCGGCCGCTTTCCCAACGCCTTCTTCCACTTCGATGCGGGCATCGCGCGGGCGAGCGTCGCGGAAGGTTCCGTGCGCCTCGAAACGACCAAAGGGCGCGTCTTCGAGACCGACTTCGTCATCCTCGGCACCGGCTTCACCATCGACGCCACCGCCCGGCCGGAGCTGGAGCCGCACACGCGAGCCGTCGCCGCCTGGCGCGACCGCTACGCGCCGCCGCCGGAAGAGGCCAACGAGGATCTCGCGAGCTTTCCCTGGCTCGCCGAGGACTTCTCCTTCACCGAGAAGCGGCCCGGCGAGGCGCCCTGGCTGTCGCAGGTGCACTGTTTCAATTACGGGGCGACCATGAGCCTCGGCAAGGTGTCCGGCGACATTCCCGCGATCAGCGAGGGCGCCGCATGGCTGACCCGCGGCATCGCCGCAGCCCTCTTCCGCGACGACGTCGAAACCCATTGGGCGAACCTCCTCGCCTATTCCAAGCCCGAGCTGATCGGCGACGAGTGGACGGACGCCGACGCGCCGGCCCGCGCCGAGGCCGTTTGAGGACCGCCTATCCATGAGCTACGACGACAACGTCATCGATCGGATCGCCGGGGTGGCGCCGGGCTCGGCGCTCTACGATCTTCGCGGCGAGCGCGAGGAGATCCTGCGCCTCAGCGAAACGAGCCACCGCGCCAGCCTTTCGCCGCGCGATCCCGGCCAGCTCTCCCCCGCCCTCCGCGCGGCGCTCGCCGCCCGCATGGCCCGGCTCCTGAAGGACGCCGCGGGCGCGGCCCATTACGACGCCCTTCTCGCCCGCGCCGCCCCCGACGCACCGATCGCCGCGCTCGCCGATCCGGGCCACGCGCCCGACGATCCGCGCCTCGCCGAGATCATCCGGCGCGTCGACCTTCTGACCCTGACGCCCGAAGCCGCGACGCGCGAGGACGTCGAACGCCTGCGCGCCGCCGGCCTCGAAGACCCGTCGATCGTGACGCTCACGGGCCTCGTCGCCTTCGTGAACTACCAGCTCCGCGTCGCCGCGGGCCTGCGCATGCTGAAGGGAGCTGCACCGCGATGAGCGACGCCGTCCACGAGTTCACCCTGTCCGCCGTCGACTGGCGCCCCTATGTCGAGCCGGTGGTTCTCGAAGAGGCGAGCCCCGAGCAGCTCGACGCCTTGAAGACCACGCCTTCCAATAAGGGCATCTCGGCCTACGCCCTGACCCTCGCGCTCGATCCCGAGATGCTGGCTGAGCGCACGCCCCTCTTCAACGACATCATGTACGCCCCCGGCGGCCTGTCGCGGGCCGAGCGCGAGCTCGGCAGCCTCGCCGCCTCCGTCATGAACCGGTGCGTCTACTGCGCCTACGTCCACGCCACGCGCTTCATCCAGCTCGACAAGCGACCGGAGGTGGTGGAGGCGATCTATCGCGACGGCGCGCAGGCGCGCCTCGACGAGCGCGACCAGGCGATTCTCGACGTGTCGGTCAAGCTCACCCGCGCGCCGGACACCGTCGGCTCCGCGAATCGGGACCGGCTGCGGGCGGTCGGCCTGTCCGACCTCGAGATCCTCGACCTCGTCCATGCCGTGTCGATCTTCGGCTGGGCCAACCGGCTGATGCACACGCTTGGCGAGCCCTTCGCCAAGACCCCGTGACGCGATGAGCGCGTCCGGCGCGAGCGCCCCGCGCCCCTTCACCGTGGATCACCGCGCGGTGCTGCGCATCGCCCTGCCGATGATCCTGACGCACCTGTCCTCGCCGCTCGTCGGCTTCGTGGCGGCGGGCGTCGTCGGCCGGCTGGGAGACGCGGCGCTGCTCGGCGGCGTCGCGCTCGCCGCCGTCATCTTCGACGTCGTCTTCGTGTCCTGCAACTTCCTGCGCGGGGCGACCACCGGCTTCACGGCCCAAGCCGTGGGGGCCGGCGACCGCGCCGAGGAGCAGTCGATGCTGCTCGGCGGCCTCGCCATCGCTCTCGGCATCGGCCTGTCGCTGCTTCTTCTGCAGGGGCCGGTGCTGGCTCTCGGCCTCGCGGCCCTATCGGCGAGCGGCCCCGTGGCCGAGGCGGCGAGCGCTTACTTCGCCGTGCGCGTCTGGTCCGCGCCCTTCGTGCTCGTCAACTACGTCGTCTTCGGCTGGCTCCTCGGCCGCGGCGATGCGGGCCTCGCGCTCGCCATGCAGACGCTTCTGAACGGCCTCAACATCGCCCTCAGCCTTCTTTTCGTCCTGCACCTCGGATGGGGCGTCGAGGGCGCGGCGCTTTCCAGCCTCCTCGCCGAGGGGCTGACGGCCGCAGCCGGCGCCGCGCTCCTTCTCGCGCGCACCAGCGCGCGGCACTGGCACCTGTCCGCCCTCGTCGATCCCGCGCGCGTGAAACGCCTCTTCGCGGTCAACGCCGACATGCTGGTGCGCTCGCTCGCGCTCCTCGTCGGGCTGTCCTTCTTCACGCGCGAGAGCGGCGGCTTCGGCACCGACGTCCTCGCCGCCAACACGATCCTCCTGCGCTACTACTTCGTCGCCGTCGCCTTCCTGGACGGCATCGCGGCAGCCGCCGAGCAGCTCGCCGGCCGGTCGGTCGGGGCAAGGCATCGCCCGGCCTTCGAGGCGACGGTGCGGTTGACGACGCTTTGGGGCGTCCTCCTCGCCCTCCTTCTGTCCGCGGCGATTCTCGCCACCGGTCCGGGGGTGATCGCGTTCATGGCACCGACGCAGGCCGTGCAGGATGCCGCCTCGCAGTACCTCGTCTGGGTCGTCCTCCTTCCCTTGTCCGGCGTCGTCGCGTTTCAGATGGACGGCATCTTCATCGGCGCGACCTGGTCGCGCGAGATGCGCAACATGATGCTCCTGTCGCTCGCGGTCTATCTCGCCACCTGGAGCGTCGCCGAGCCGCTGTTCGGCAATCACGGTCTCTGGTTCTCGCTGCTGGTCTTCCAGGGCGTGCGCAGCGTCGTGTTCCGGATCTGGA
Source organism: Aurantimonadaceae bacterium (assembly GCA_947474855.1). Taxonomy (GTDB): domain Bacteria; phylum Pseudomonadota; class Alphaproteobacteria; order Rhizobiales; family Rhizobiaceae; genus Antarcticirhabdus. Next base: position 9,064 of record CANJKV010000162.1, read on the forward strand.
TGGGGCGCCTCGTTCCTCGAACCTTCGGCGGCCGGCCTCCTCCGTGAGCCGTACGACGTCGGCTCGGCGCACCGGCCGTCGGTGCGCCGGGCGATCGCAGGCGGATCGGCGCGCTCGACAAGGCTCACCGGGCCGGAAATGGTGAATGACGGGCTCGGGCAGAGACGGACACCGGCTGGACGGGAGCGGAATGCATGGACGGCTCGAGGCGCACGGCACCCTTCGCGATCCAGGAGGGCCGAGGCGAGCCTCTGGCTCCCCTGCCCTTCGGCCCCGCCGAATACGAGCGGCGCCAGGCCGCCCTTCGCGCGGCGATGCGCGAGCGCGGCCTCGACGTCTTCGTGTCCTTCTCGCCGGAGAACATCTTCTATCTCACCGGTCATGATACGCCGGCTTATCAGTACATGCAGGCCACGATCGTCACGCATGATGCGCTGCCGCTGAACGTTCTGCGCTCGATCGACGCCAGCAACACGCTCGCCGCGTCCTGGTCGCGCCGCGCCGTCGTCTACGCCGACCACGACGATCCGGTCGACGCGGTCGCCTTCGCCGTCGGCGCGGCGGCCTCGCGCGGCATGCGGGTCGGCCTGGAGGACGAGAGCTTCTTCGTCACGCCGCGCCGCTTCCGGGCTATCGAGGCGCGCCTCGCCGCGGCCGGCCTCGAAGCCGTGCCGGCCCATCTCGTCGAGCCGCTGCGGCTCGTGAAGTCGCGGGAGGAGATCGCGCATATCCGCCGGGCGGCGCAGATCACGACCGCGGCCATGCGGGCGGCCATCGGCGCGGCACGCGAGGGAACGAGCGAGAACGAGATCGCGGCGGCGGTCTGGTCGAGCCTCGTTCGCGGCGGCGGCGAGTTCCCCGGCCTGCCGCCCTTCATCGTCAGCGGGCCGCGCACCAGCCTCGGCCACGCGACCTGGGCGGGGCGGACGCTCCAGGCCGGCGACGCCCTCGCCTTCGAGATTCCCGGCGTCGTCCGCCGCTACGTCGCGCCGCTGTTCCGAACCGGCACGGTCGGCCCGCCGCCGGCCGAGATGCGCAAGCTTTCGGTGCTCTGCATCGCATCCCTCGACCGGATGATCGAGGCCATCCGACCGGGCGTCGAGGTCGGCGCGGTCCACGCGGTCAACGTCGACACCTTCTCGCGCGGCGGGCACGCGATCGCCCATCGCAGCGGCTACTCCGTCGGCGTCAACTACGCGCCCGACTGGGGCGAAGGCGGCATCCTGTCGATCATGGAAGGCGAGACCCGGCGCTTCGAAGCGGGCATGGTCTTTCACCTCGTGCCCGGCATCTTCGTGCCCGGCCGCCACGTCGTGGTGATCTCCGAGACCGTGCTCGTCACGCCGACCGGCTGCGAGCGATTGACGAACGTCCCGCAGGAACTCTTCGTCGTCTGAGGTCCGACGGCGGCGTTCCGGCAGGACGATCGGCGGGACGCGCCCGCCCGCCGCCACGGTCGCCCCGCCCAGGCGGCGGCAGGCGCCCCTCGACAGGTCGGAGCCTGACGATCTAGGAAAGGCTTTCAGGCGGAGCGCTGCGCATGTCCGAAGACGCGGAGGCCGGCGACGAACCCATCATCGACTTCTATGCGGATCTGCCGACCTTCGACAGCTTCGCGCGCCTGGTCGACGATGCGGCCTATACGCCCCTGCCGAGCGGCTGGGTCCTCGGTCTCGCCGACATCGTGCGATCCACTGAAGCCATCGAGGACGGGCATTACAAGGCCGTCAACACCGCCGCGGCCGCCGCGATCGCGGCCGTCTCGAACCTCCTGCACAACTGCGACTTTCCCTTCGCCTTCGGAGGCGACGGCGCCAACTTCGCCCTGCCTCCGACGCACGCCGAGATCGGCCGGGAGGCGCTTCGCGCCGTTTCGGCCTGGGCACGGGACGATCTGCGGCTCGACATGCGGGTCGCGCTCGTCCCTGTGGATCTCGTTCGCGCGCACGGCTTCGACGTGCGCGTGGCTCGGTTCGCGCCCTCGCCGGACGTCGCCTACGCCATGTTCACCGGGAGCGGCCTCGCCTATGCCGAGCGGGCCATGAAGGCCGGCGCGTTCCGGATCGACCCGGCGCCGCCGGGCACGCGGCCCGACCTGACGGGCCTGTCCTGCAGGTTCGCCGAGATCGGCGCCGAGCGCGGGGTCATCCTGTCCGTCATCGTCCTGCCGGCGGCGGGAGGAGACCGCGAGCGCTTCGACCGCCTGATCGAGGACGTGCTTCAACTGGCCGAAGGGGGCGTGGAAGCCGGCCGCCCGATTCCCGAAGCCGGACCTCGGGTGCACTGGCCGCCGAGCGGCTTCGACCTGGAAGCGAGGGCGCTGCGCAAGACCGGCGTTTCCCTCGCGAGGATGCGCGCGGCGGTTCTCGTCCGCTCGCTTCTCGGCCACCTCCTGTTCCGCACGGGGCTTCCGCTCGGATCGTTCGATCCCAAGCGCTACCGGCGCGAGCTCGTCGAGAACACCGACTTCCGCAAGTTCGAGGACGGCCTGCGCATGACGCTCGACTGCACGCCCGAGCTCGCCGACCGCCTGGAA
>CANJKV010000163.1 GCA_947474855.1 Aurantimonadaceae bacterium
CGACAAGCGCTGGGTCTTCCTCGACATCGGCAAGTTCGGCGGCCTCGCCGAGACGATGGACGAGGCCATCCGCTACCCGATCGTGACCAAGCGCGACGGCGACCGGATGGAGCCCTGCGTGCTCGCGGGACCCACCTGCGACTCGGCTGACGTGCTCTACGAGAAGAAGCCCTATCCGCTGCCGATCTCGCTGACGGTCGGCGACGAGGTCCTGATCGAGGGCACGGGCGCCTACACCACGACCTACTCGGCCGTCGCCTTCAACGGCTTCGAGCCGCTGCGGTCCTACGTGATCTGAGGTCCGGCTTGGCTTCGCACCCCAGCCTCCGACGAGAACGACGAAGGGGCGTGACGCCCCTTCCCTGATCCGGCGCCGTACGGCGGCGCCGGGCAGTTCTTGCCCGCCGCCGCGCGCCGCAGATTTCCCCTGCCAGCCGGCCGTTTCCAGACCTCCTTGTGTGCTTGAGGAGTCTTCGGCCATGACCGCCTTCGCCCACCTGTCCGCCGCCGCCCTCGTTGACGCGCGCCCGCTCTTCGCCATCGAGGCCGAGTCGGTCGCGGACGTCGCCGCGCGCGAGGCCCTCCTCGACGCAGCCATGGGCCCGGGCCGCACCCGCAAGTCGTCCGAGGCCATCCGGCGCGGCCGCCTGCCCGCGCAGGGGCTCGCCTTCGTCGCGCGCGGCCTCGGCGGCGAGGTCGTGGGCACGGTGCGCCTCTGGGACGTTTGCGCCGGCGACGGGCGACCGGCCCTCCTTCTCGGCCCGCTCGCCGTGTCCTCCGCCTACGAGGGCGTCGGCATCGGCTCGGCGCTGATGCGCCACGCCCTCGCCGAGGCCGCGCGCCTCGGGCATGGCGCCGTGCTCCTCGTCGGCGACCCCGCCTATTACGAGCGTTTCGGCTTCTCCTCGACAATGTCGACTGATCTCTTCATGCCCGGCCCCTTCGAGCGCCACCGCCTCCAGGGACTCGAACTCGTCGCCGGAAGCCTCTCCGGCGCGGCCGGCATGATCGCTCCGACGGGCCGCGAAGCCCCCGCCGAAGGCCTTGCCGCCTGAGCGGAACGTCCGGCGAACGGATGCCCCTAAATGCTTGCGTCGAAACGACCTTCTTTGATGGACGCCCTGCCCTCCCCATGCTAGGCGTCCCTCACTCGGGCGTGAGGCGCCGGCGGGCGGAGGGGGCCGCGCGGCGTCCGTCCGGGCGGGGGGGCGAGCGCGCCTCGGGGGTCTCGCGCGGCGGATTGACGTGACATGGCGTTCTCGGACGAGGATCGGCTGAGCTCTGTTCTGGCGGAGAATGAGCAGCTGCGCGCTCAGAACGCCGCCCTGCGCGCCTCGCTCCATTCCAGCGAGGCGCGCTATCGCCTGATCGTCGAGAGCGCCGCCGACTACGCCATCATCGCCGCCGACCTCGACGGCACCGTCAACACCTGGAACGAGGCGGCCGCCGGGATTCTGGGCTGGAGCGCCGAGGAGATGATCGGGAAGCCGCTCTCGACCATCTTCACGCCCGAGGACATCGCCGCCGGCGTCTACGACGAAGAGCTGCGCCTGGCCACCGAGCGCGGCCGCGCCCGCGACGAGCGCTGGCACCTGAAGGCGGACGGCTCGCGCTTCTTCGCCAGCGGCGAGATGATGCAGCTCCAGGACACGGAGGGCGGCCAGACCGGCTTTCTCAAGATCCTGCGCGACCGCACGCGCGAGCGGCGCGAGCAGCAGGAGCTCGAAACCAGCCGCGAGCGCCTGCGCCTCGCGCTGGAGGCCTCCTCGCTCGTCGGCACCTGGGACTGGGACATCACCGCCGACACGCTCTATTCCGACGCCCGCTTCGCCCACCTCTTCGGCGTCGAGCCGGCGCTCGCCGAAGCCGGCGCGCCCTTATCGGCCTATGTCGGCGGCATCCATCCGGACGACGTCGAGCGCGTCGGGGCGCGCATCACCGAGGCCGTCGGCAGCGGCGACATCTTCGACGAGCAGTACCGCACGATCGACCTCGGCGGGCGGACCCGCTGGATCCACGCGCGCGGCCGCTGCTACCACGACAGTCAGGGGCGCCCCTTGCGCTTTCCCGGCGCCGTGGTGGACCTGACGCAGGAGCGCGCCCGCGAGGCGCGCCAGGCCGCGCTCCTGCGCCTGGGCGACGAGCTTCAGGTGCAGGGGCTCGCGGAAGGCCACCCGATCACCGCCCTGCAGATTCTATGCGAAGCGCTCGATACGCGCCGGGCCGGCTACGCCGTCGTCGGCGAGGACGAGCGCACGGCGACGGTCGTGGCGGAATGGACGCGCGACGGCGTGCCGGCCCTCAGCGGCAGCTTCGACCTCACGGCCTTCGGACCGGACTTCGTCGCCTCGCTGCGGGCCGGCGTCCTCACCGTCGCCGACATCGAGGCCGACGAGCGCACGGCAGCGGGCGCGGCGGCCTGGCGCGCCATCGGCGTGCGCTCCGTGGTCAACATGGCCGTGGTCGAGGGCGGGCGCGTGCGCGTCGTCCTCTACCTCAACGACGATCGGCCGCGCTCCTGGGACGCCGAGGATGTCGGCTTCGTGCGCGAGGTTCTGGAGCGCACCTGGACGGTGACGCAGCGCCGACGCGCCGAGCAGGCGCTGGCGGACGCCGAAACGCGGCTGCGCCTCGCTCACGAAGCGGCGGAGATCGGCTCCTTCGACTTCGACCTCGTGTCCGGAACGCTGATCTGGGACGCCCGCTGCAGCGCCGCCTTCGGCCTGTCCGGCGACGGACCCGTTTCCTACGAGGACACCTTCCTCCCCGCCCTCCATCCCGATGACCGAGCGCGCACCCAGGCCGCCGTGGAGGCAGCGGTCGACCCGGTCAATCCCAAGCTCTTCGACGTCGTCTACCGCACGATCGGCATCGAGGACGGCGTGGTGCGCTGGGTCCATGCCAGCGGCCAGACGCTCGTCGAGAACGGCCGCTCCGTGCGCTTCGTCGGCGCGGTGCGGGACGTGACCGAAGAGAAGGAGGCCGAAGAGCGCCAGAACCTCCTGACGCGCGAGCTCCAGCACCGCGTCAAGAACACGCTCGCAATGGTCAACGCGCTCGCCAACCAGACCCTGCGCCGCGCGGCCAACGTCCAGGACGGCCTCGCCGCCTTCTCCGCCCGCCTCCTTGCGCTCGGCCACGCCCACGACATCCTGACCCAGACGAGCTGGACCAGCGCGCCGATCGCCGCGATCGTCGAGCGTAGCCTCGCGACGCACCGCCCCTCAGACGAGACGCGTCTGTCCTGGACGGGGCCGAACGTGCGGCTGAACGCCCGTCAGGCGCTCGCGCTCTCGCTGGCCCTGCACGAGCTGGCGACCAACGCCGCCAAGTACGGCGCCTTCTCCAACGAGACGGGAACCGTTCAGATCGCCTGGCGGCTCTCGGCCTCCGGCGAGGGCGCCGTCCACCTCCTGCTCGAATGGCGCGAGATCGGAGGACCGCCCGTCTCGCCGCCCGCGGCCCGCGGCTTCGGCTCGCGCCTCATCCAGCAGTCGCTCGCCTCCGAGTTCCGCGGAACCGTCGACATGCACTTCGAGGCGGCCGGTCTCGTCTGCGTGATCGAAGGCGCGCTCGACCACCAGATCGACGACGCGCTGCCGGTGAGGGAGGAGACCGCGCCGGTCGGCTGAAACCACCGTCGCGACGCGGCGTTGCTAGCTCGCAGCATGCGAGGAGCTCATGTCCGACACGCGACGATCCATCGGCCACGCCGCCGACATCCTGACGCAGACGGTGGGAGAGGTCGCGGTCTTCGCCCCCTGGCCGCTGTTCACGATCACCATCGAGAGCATGGTGGACGGGCAGGACCACGTCTACTTCCACGCCGGCGGCCAGGGCGTCTGGGTCGCCCGGATGGTCGCTTCCTTTGGCCAGCGGGTGACGCTGGTCGGCCCCTTCGGCGGGGAAAGCCGCCACGTCATCGAGGCGCTGGTGCGCATGGAGGGGCTGAACCTGCGCCCCGTCCATGTTTCCGGGGCCAATGGCGGCTATATCGACGACCGGCGCGGAGGCCACCGCGAGCGCGTCGCCACCGCGGCCGCCCCGCGCCTCGACCGCCACGAGATGGACGACCTCTACAACGCCGCACTGGCCGAGGGCATGCGCTGCGGGACGCTGGTGATGACCGGCATCCCGGAAGGCCAGGTCATGCCGGTCGACGTCTTCCGCCGCCTCGCACTCGACCTTGCCAACAACGGGGTGTCCGTGGTCGCCGACATCTCGGGCTCTCTCCTGGACGCGGTGGAGGGCGGGCTCGCCGTCCTCAAGGTCAGCCACGAGGAGCTGATCGAGGCGGGATACGCCGAGAACGACGAGCGCGAGTCGCTCCTCGCCGGCATGGAGAAGCTCAAGAGCAAGACGAAGGACATCGTCGTCTCGCTCGCCGACAAGGGGGTCCTCGCCCGCCTCGACGGGAAGCTCTATTTCGCCACCATGCCCAAGCTCGAAGCGCTCGATCATACCGGCGCGGGCGACTCCATGACCGCGGCGCTCGCCGCGACCCGCGCGGCGGGCGTCACCGGTGCAGAGGCTCTGCGTCTGGCGGCGGCGGCCGGCGCGATGAACGTCACCCGGCACGGGCGCGGCACGGGCAAGCTGTGCGACATCAAGGAACTGGCCGCCGCCGTGCGGATCGAAGAGCTGGAGACCTCATGAGCCTGTCGAAGGATGAACTCGCCGACATCGAGAGCCTGGCGGTGGAACTCGCCGCCGCCGCGGGCGCGACGATCACCGCTTCGCTCTCGCGGACCCTCGCGGTGAAGTACAAGGCGAGCGACGACACCGACCGTCCCTGGCGCGACCCTGTCTCCGAGGTGGACGGCGCCGTCGAGGTGATGATCCGCGCCCGCCTCGCCGACCGCTTTCCTTCGCACGACATCCTCGGCGAGGAGATCGCGGAGCGGCCGGTCCTGAACGGCGACGTCATCTGGTCGATCGACCCCGTCGACGGCACCACCAACTTCATCAGCGGCTTTCCGCTGTTTTCCTGCTCGATCGGCATCCTCGACAAGGGTCGCCCGGTCGCCGGCGCGTTGTGGTGCTCGACGAGCCATGCGCTCCGCTCGGGCACCTACCACACGAGGCTGGGCCGGCCGGTCTCCTTCGACGGAACCGACCTCGACTCCGCGCCGAACCCGGCCGTGCGCAACCGTCTCGTCGGCGTGCCGAAGGGCGGCCACGCCCATGGCGGCGTCTTCGACACGCGCCAGACCGGCTCCTCCGCGATCGAGTGCGCCTTCGTCGCCGCGGGCCTGATGAGTGCCGCGCGCTTCGAGCGTCCGAACGTCTGGGACGTGGCGGGCGGCATCGCCCTCGTCCTCGCCGCCGGCGGCACCGTGCTCGTCGGCGACGGCGAGGGTCGCTTCCGGCCCTTCGAAGGCTTCATGTCGGGCCCCGGCGCGGCGCGCGACCCCGGCGAATGGCGTCGCCCCCTCATCATCGGCCACGAGGCGACGGTGCGCGAGATCGCCGAGCGCGAGGAAGCGCGCGCACAGGAGCGGGGCGAGACCGTCTGACGACGCGGCTCAGCCGGCGAGGTCGATGATGCCCGCCTCGCCGGTCTCCGCCCCGAAGGCGAGGCGCGCACCCGCCTTGTCCCAGCCCATGGTCGTGACGGCGCCCTCGCCGCCGCGGCGCATCACCGCCTCGCGACCGTCCGCGAAGCGGGCGGCGAGGATCATGCCGTCGGCATAGCCGATCGCGAGCATGTCCTCGGCGGGGTGGCAGGCGACGCTCGTCACCATCGTATCGCCGCGCGTGCCGAGTTCCAGCGGCGCCTTGTTCATCGGTCCGTCCTTGCCCGAGAAGGGCCAGAGGATCGCGGCCGGCGCGCCCGATGTCGCCAGGAACTTTCCCTTCGCCGCCCAGGACCAGCTCTTCACCTTGGCGGGATAGCCGGTCATGCGCATGTGCTTGCCGTCCTCCAGCCGCCAGCCGTGGAGGGCGTTCTCCTGCATGGCGGTGACGAGGAAGCGCCCGTCCGGAGAAAAGGCGACGCCGATGTGCGCGCCCTTCCATTCGAGCCCGGTCGGCGGGGAATCGGTCGCAGGGAAGAACAGAGAGGCCCCGTCGTAGCGCGCGATGGCGAGGCGCAGTCCCTTGGGCGCGAGCGCGACGCCTTCGACGGTGCGGCTGTGCGTCAGCTCCTTCACCTTGCCGCCGCTCAGCACGTAAGCCGAGCGGCCCGAAGCGAAGGCGACCGCGTCCCTGGGCCCCGCGGCGACCGCCGAGACCCATTTGCGGCCGATGGAGGCGAGTTCCCTCGCCTCCCCATCCACGCCCGTCGCGCAGACGCGCCCGTCCTCGCCCCCGGTGACCAGCCGCCCGTTCGCCTCGTCGAAGACGGCGGCGAGGAGGCCGCCGGAATGCGCCTGCACGGTCCTGTTGCCTGCTGTCGGCAGGCGGATCGTCCCGTCCGCGATCGCGAAGGCCGGCTGGTCCCTGACGAAGCCGGCGGCCATCGCGAACTCGTCGAACGCGTAAGGGGCGATCGTCGGCATCAGGCGTCAGCCCTCGGCCGGGCCGCACAGGCGGCGAAGCCCGCTTCCAGCGCCTCGCGGTCGAGCTCGCGCCCGATGAAGACAAGGCGGCTCTCGCGCTTCTCGTCCGCCCGCCAGGGCCTCTGGTGGTCGCCCTCGATGATCATGTGGACGCCCTGGACGACGTATCGGTCGTCGTCGTTCGGGAAGGCGATGATGCCCTTGAGGCGCAGGATGCTCGGGCCCTGCTCCTGCGTCAGCGCCTGGATCCAGGGAAAGAACTTGCCCTGGTCCAGTTCCCCGCCGCGCAACGACACCGAGGTCACCGTCACGTCGTGGATCGGCGCCATCGCGGCGTAGCCGTGATCGTGGTGGCCGTGGCCGTGGCCGTGGCCGTGGCCGTGGCCGTGATGATCGTGGCCATGCCCGTGGTGGTCATGCGCGTGGGCATGATGATCGTGGCCATGATGGTGATGGTCGTGGTCGCAGTCCGGCCCGCAGACGTGGTCGTCATGCGCGTGTTCGGCCTCGGCGATGAAGTCCGGGTCGCTCTCGAGGACGCGCTTGAGGTCGAAGGCGCCGCGGTCGAGCACGCGGTCGAGGTCGATGGCGGCGCGGGACGTGCGGTGGATCACGGCGTGCGGGTTGATCGCGCGCACCGTCGCCTCGACGCGGGCGAGCTCCTCGGCCGTGACGAGGTCGGTCTTGTTGACGAGGACGACGTCGGCGAAGGCGATCTGGTCCTCGGCCTCCTTGGAGTCCTTCAGGCGCTGCGGCAGGTGCTTGGCGTCGACGAGGGCGACGACCGCGTCGAGCCGCGTCTTGGCGCGCACGTCCTCGTCCATGAAGAAGGTCTGCGCCACCGGCACGGGATCGGCGAGGCCGGTGGTCTCGACGATGATCGCGTCGAAGCGGCCCTTGCGGCGCGTCAGCCCTTCCACGACGCGCACGAGGTCGCCACGGACCGTGCAGCAGACGCAGCCGTTGTTCATCTCGTAGATCTCCTCGTCGGACTCGACGATGAGGTCGTTGTCGATGCCGATCTCGCCGAACTCGTTGACGATCACGGCGTAGCGCTTGCCGTGGTCGCCCGACAGGATGCGGTTGAGGAGCGTCGTCTTGCCGGCCCCGAGATAGCCGGTGAGGACGGTGACGGGGATGGCGTCGGCGGCCGGGGCGCCGGCCTGTGCTGTGTCGGACATCGCAGGGTGTCTCCTTGGCTCGGATAGGGGCGATATAAGCGGGCCGCGCGCGGAATGCACGGGACGGGTCCGGCGACAGTGCTTCGCCGGGGCTGAACGCTCAAGCGAGGCGGAAGAGGTCGAAGTCGAGAAGGTCGCGGCAATAGTCGCGCGCGCCCTCCGCCTGATGCCGGGCTATGGCCGCGCCGATCGCCGCCGTCGCCAGCCGCGCGTCGCCGACCGTTCCAACAGGGTTGAGGTCGCGCGCCATCCAGGCGAAGCCGAGCCGCCCGTGCGCGGTCAGGCGCCGCGCCGAGCGCGCAAGTTCGTCGTGCAGCGATTCGCGGCGCGAGGTCGCGTCGAGGCGCACGAGGTCCGGGCGAAAGTGCAGCATGAGCGCCGTTTCCACCGCCCCGCCATGGATGCCCGAGGCAACTTCTGCGGGAGGAAGGAGCCCCTCCGGAACGCCGAAGCGTTGCCACGAGGCGGTGCCGACGAGCATCGAGCGATGCCGCCGCAGCTCCAGCGCCGCCGTTTCCATGGCCGGCGTGTTGCCGCCGTGGGCGCTGAGGATCGCCAGCCGCCGAAAGCCGGCGCGCGCCAGCCCCTCCCCGGTCTCGATCAGCATGCGGGTCATCGTTTCCCAGCCGAGGTCGAGCGTGCCGTCGCAATCGGAATGCTCGATCGAGCGCCCGAGCCGCAGCACCGGAAGCACCGTCACCGGCCAGTTCTCCGGCAGAAGCGGCAGCAGCGTTTCCACCATGCCGTCGGCGATGATGGCGTCGGTGCCGAGCGGCAGGTGGGCGCCGTGCTGCTCGATCGCCGCGACCGGCAGGATCGCAAGCCCGTCGCCGCCGGCGGCCAGACGGCTCACCTCGGCGCTCGTCACCTCCTCGAAGCGTCGGTTCATCGCGATCCTTCTCCCGACCCGTCCCACCGGCCGCCCGGACGCACCGATTGGGAATTCTTTCGGGTAGACAGCGAAGGACGGCTTGTCCATGCTCGCAACCGGAAGGCGGAGATGGGACGGCCATGGCGCGCGGGAAAAAGAAGAGGTCCGCGCTCACCGAGCTTGGCTTGGCGGCGCGGGCGAGCCGGACGACCTTGTCGGAGAAGCTCGCCGTACTGGATCTTTATCCCGGTCAGGACGCGGTCCTGCAGGTCCTGGCCGAATCGGACGGCGTGACATTGCGCGAGCTGGCCGACCGCCTCGCCGTGCGCCCGCCCACGATCACCAAGACGATCGCCCGGCTCACCGCCCAGGGACACTTGGAGAAGCGCCCGTCCGTCAGCGACGCCCGTCAAAGCCACGCCTTTCTCACGGAGCGGGGCCGCAGCGCGGTGGACGCCGTGCGCGAGGCCCAGAAGAGCGTGGAACGGCTGGCGCTCGCCGGGTTCACCTCCAAGGAGCGCAAGGCGCTGCGCCGCTTTCTCGTCCGCGTCCAGGTCAACCTCGGCGAGGCCGAACCGGAACCGGACCAGGCGGCGGAGCCCTCCCCCGCTCTGGCCGAGATCGAGAGCTGAGCCGCGGCGGAGATTGCGGCTCGGCGCGATTTCGTCCTAGAAGGCGGAGAAGCAGGAAGCGTACGGGGTCAAGACACGCAAGGTGGCGCAAAAGGTCAAACTGTCGACCATCGCTGATGCGCTCGGCCTCTCCACGGCGACCGTTTCGCTCGCGCTGCGCGACAGCCCGCTCGTGGCCGACGTCACGCGCGAGACGATCAAGGAGAAGGCCCGAGCGCTCGGCTACATCTACAATCGCCGCGCAGCCTCCCTTCGCACCTCCCGCTCCGGCATCGTCGGCGTCTGCGTCCACGACGTGATGAACCCCTTCTACGGCGAGATCCTGAAGGCGATCGAGGACGAGCTCGACCGCCGGCGCCAGACCTTCCTCCTCTGCAACCACTACGACGACCTCGCCAAGCAGCGCTCCTTCGTCGACACGCTGCTGCAGCTCGGGGCCGACGGGTTGATCCTGTCGCCGGCGCTCGGCACGTCCGTCGACGAGCTCTCCATGGCCGAGGAGAACGGGCTGCCGGTCACGCTGATCGCGCGCAGCCTCGAAGGGTCGGGTGTGTCCGCCTTCCGGGGCGACGACCGCTACGGCATGGGCCTCGTCGTCGATCACCTCGCCTCGCTCGGCCATCGTTCGATCGCCTATATCGGCGGCACCGACGCGACCTCGACGGGCCGGGACCGGGAGGCCGGCTGGGTGGAGGCCCTGGCCCGCGTCGGCATCCGGCCGCGGCCCGAATGGCGCATCGAGGGACCGCGCGACCGGCATTCCGGTTTCGACGCCGTGCGGCGCTTCCTCGCCATCCCCGAGCGGCCGACCGCCATCGCCTGCTTCTCCGACCTCGTGGCGCTCGGCGTCATGTACGGCCTCGCCCGGTCCGGCATCCGGCCGGGCGCGGACGTCGCCGTGTCGGGCTACGACGACATCGACGAGGCAGCCATCGCCATGCCGCCGCTCACCACCGTCGCCAACGGGCAGAGCGAGGTCGGCCGGCGCGCCGCGGACGCGCTGCTGGCGCGCCTCGCCGGGCAACCGTCCGACGGGCGGGTGGTGCTCATTCGCCCCGAATTGAAGATCCGATCATCCAGTACCGGCGCCGCATCCGCCGCCGGAGGAAGGCCCTCTCCATGACCGCGCTGTCCGACGTCACGATCCTCGTTCCCGGCCGGCTCAACCCCGACACCCTGGCCGAGCTGAAGACCCTGGCCCGCGTCGTCGAGCGGCCGAACGGCGACATCTCCGACCTGTCGGAGGCGGAGCGCGCCTCGGTACGCGGCGCCGCCGTGATGGGCGTCGTGTCGGCGGCGCTGATGGATGCGCTGCCGAACCTCGAGGTCGTCGCGCATTTCGGCGTCGGCTACGACGGCGTCGACGTGAAGCACGCCGTGTCGCGCGGCATCCCGGTGACCAACACGCCGGACGTCCTGACCGACGAGGTGGCCGACACGACGCTCGGCCTCCTCCTGATGACGGCGCGGCGCCTGTCGGCTGCCGAGCGCTATCTTCGAGCCGGCCGCTGGGCCCAGGAAGGGCACTTCCCGCTGACCGAGACGACGCTGCGCGGGCGCAGCGTCGGCATCATGGGCCTCGGGCGCATCGGCCTCGCCATCGCCGCCCGGCTCGAGCCGTTCGGCGTATCGATCGCCTACTTCAACCGCAGCGAACGCACGGACGTGTCCTATCCCTACTTCGCGACGCTCGGCGAGCTCGCCGACGCCGTGGACACCCTCATCATCGCCGCGCCCGGAGGCGCGGGCACGGAAAAGGCCGTGAACGCCGACGTTCTGAAGCGGCTCGGCTCCGACGGCATCTTCATCAACATCGGCCGCGGCTCGATCGTCGACGAGGACGCGCTCGTGGCGGCCCTTCGGGACGGCACGATCAAGGCGGCCGGGCTCGACGTCTTCGCAGACGAGCCGCGCGTGCGCGAAGACCTCATCGCCCTCGACAACGCCGTTCTCCTGCCGCACGTGGCCTCCGCCTCGCGGCACACGCGCGCGCAGATGGGTAGCCTCGTCATCGAAAATCTGCGTCGCTGGTTCGCCGGCGAAACGCTGGCGACGCCGGTGCCGGAGGCGCAGAAGGCCGGACTCGTCAAGCGTCCGTGATCAACCTGCGAGCTTTGCGTTAAGCTTTAGGCAATCTTTCGTTCATATCCAGGAAGGGATAACGCCCGGGTCGGCAGACCTCCCCCGTTCAGGCGCGAGGAAGCCGGTCCCGGTTTCGAGCCCTGCTACAGCCTGGAGCCGAGCATGAAGTTCGCTACCATCGTCCTGTGTGCCGGCCTGGTCGGAACCCTCGTCGTCTCGAACCTCCAGGGCGCGACCATCGTGCCCGGCGAGGGTCTCGCCGCCACC
>CANJKV010000164.1 GCA_947474855.1 Aurantimonadaceae bacterium
ATGCCGAGCGCGCCACCTTCGGACCGCTGCAGGAGAACGACCACGACGAGGGCCAGCACGACCATCAGGTGGATGATGATGAGAACGGTTTCCATGCGGCCTTGCTACGCAGCGTCTTCTTGAGGATGCGGCCTTCTATCGAAGCTTTGTCCCGTTTCCAACCGCTTTCGCGGTCGGGGCACTGCGGCTCAGTTCCGCGGCGCCGCCTCGCATATCGCGATGAAGTCCGCAGCCTTCAAGCTCGCGCCGCCGACAAGGGCGCCGTCGACGTTGGCGACGGCCAGGAGTTCGGCCGCGTTGGACGGCTTCACGGAGCCGCCATAGAGAAGCCGGATCGCACCGCCCTCGCCCGCACCGAACCGCTCTTCCAGCGTCCGGCGCATGAAGGCATGGGCTTCCGCCACGTCGGCCACGGTCGGGGTCAGTCCCGTTCCGATCGCCCAGACCGGCTCATAAGCGATCACGGTGTTGGCACCGGTGGCGCCGTCCGGGACGGATGCGGCGAGCTGGCGCCCGAGTACGGACAGGGTTTCTCCGCCCTTCCGCTCGGCCTCGGTTTCGCCGATGCAGATCACGGCGACGAGCCCGGCACCCCAGGCAGCCTTCGCCTTCGCCGCGACGAGCGTGTCGGATTCGCCGTGGTCGGCCCGCCGCTCGGAATGGCCGACGATCACGAAGCGTGCACCGAGATCGGCGAGCATGGGCGCGGACAGGTCGCCGGTGTGCGCGCCGCTCGCCGCCGTGTGGCAGTCCTGCCCGCCGAGCGCCAGCGCCTCTCCGGCGGTCTCCACCGCTGCCGACAGGAGAGTCGCTGGCGGGCAGACAAGCAGGTCCACCGAGGCGGACAGGCCGCCACGCGCGGCATCCACCATGGCCCCGAGCTCGCGGAGGCTCGCCCGCGTGCCGTTCATCTTCCAGTTTCCCGCGATCAGCGACCGGCGCGTCATTCGGCATTCCTCCGTGGATCGATCGACTGGGCTCTAGGATGTCGAGCCCGCGGAATCAATCTGAACGCCCGTGATGGACGCCTCCCTGCCCGTCTCGCTTGCGCGCCGATCCCCGACTTTCCTATTAGAGAGCGGAAAGAACGGGAGCGGAGCCGGCGCGAGGCCGGGGACGACCGCCATCGAGTCGGGAACGGATCTTCATGCTGCAGGGCTTGCGGAAGCTGGCGTCGGGTTGGGGAGCGAAGATCTTCTTCGGTCTCCTGGTGTTCAGTTTCGCTGTCTGGGGCATCGCCGACGTGTTCAGCGTGCGCCAGCCCGACACCGTCGCGACGGCCGGCGACGCGGCCGTTTCCATTCAGGAATACGTCCTGACCGCGCAGCGCGTCCGCTTTCCCATCGAGTCGCAGTTGCGCCGGCGCCTGTCGGCCGAGGAAAGCGAAATGTTCGGCCTCGATCAGGCGGTGCTCGCGCAGGTCACGGCCGCCGCCGTCCTCGATGCGCAGAGCCAAGCGATGGGGCTCGGCATGACGGACGGGCAGCTCGGCCGCGAAATCGCCTCCGATCCGTCCTTCCAGGATCAGTCGGGCAATTTCTCGCGGGCGCTCTTTGCCGAATACCAGCGGCAGAGCGGCATGGCGGAGGGCCCCTTTCTGGACTGGCAGGAAAAGCTCGTCGAGCAGCGCCAGATCGCAGAGGCCGTGACCGGCGGCACCTCGTTGCCGGCGGTCCTGCGCGATGCGGCCGGATCCTACGCGGGCGAACGGC
This sequence comes from Aurantimonadaceae bacterium, assembly GCA_947474855.1. Lineage (GTDB taxonomy): Bacteria > Pseudomonadota > Alphaproteobacteria > Rhizobiales > Rhizobiaceae > Antarcticirhabdus. Next base: position 1,713 of record CANJKV010000164.1, read on the forward strand.
GCACGGTCGAGTATCTGTCGCTGCCGCCCGAACTCGCCGATCCCGTGCCGACCCCAGATGACGCAGCCCTTCAGAGCTTCTTCGACCAGAACAAGCAGACCTACGCCGCCCCGGAATATCGCGCGATCGACTACGCGATCCTGACGCCCCAGGCCATCGCCGATCCGGAGGCGGTGACGGACGAGGCGATCGAAGCCGACTACAACGAGAACATCGCCAACTTCCGCACGCCGGAGCGTCGGCGGATCCAGCAGCTCCTGTTCTCCGACCAGGCAGCCGCGGACGCGGCCAAGGCCAAGCTCGACGCGGGCACGCCGTTCGCCGACGTCGCGGCCGACGCGAGCCAGGGTGCCGCGTCGACGGATCTCGGCCTCGTGACGCGAGCCGAGATCCCGGACCAAGCGGTCGCCGAGGCGGCCTTCGGGCTCCCGCTCGGAGGCGTGTCGCCGGTGGTGTCGGGGAGGTTCGGCCCGGCCATCGTTTCCGTGAGCGAGATCCAGGCTGAGGCCACGCGGCCCTTGTCCGAAGTGAGCGACGAGGTTCGTCAAGCCGTCGCGCTGGAGCAGGCCAGCGATCAGGCCGCCAACGCCTATCGCGCCTTCGAAGACGCGCGTGCCGGCGGCGCGCCGCTCGCCGAAGCCGCCAGCGGCGCCGGTCTGACGTTGCAGTCGATTCGGCAGGTCGACGCGGCCGGGCGTGCGCCGGACGGTCAGCCCGTCACCGACTTCCCCGGGAAGCAGCAGCTCGTCCAGCAGGCCTTCGAGAGCGATCAGGGCGTGGACAACCTGCCGATCGACATCGGCAATGGCGGCACGATCTTCTTCGAGGTCACCGGCATCGAGCCCGCGCGCGATCGAGCTTTGGACGAGGTGCGCGACCGCGTGACCGCCGACTGGACGGCCGCGGAGCGGACACGGCGTCTGGACGAGCGCGCCGCAGCGCTCAAGGCCGAGGCGGAGGCCGGCAAGCCGCTCGCAGACATCGCGGCCGAGCTCGGCAACGGCGCCGCCGTGCAGACGGCGACGTCGATCACGCGGCAGAGCGGCACGGCCGAGCTGGGCCAGGCCGCCACGGCAGCAGCGTTTTCGGGCGGGCAGGGTCTGGTGACGACGTCTCCCGCTGCCGACGGTGCGGCCCGCCTTCTGATGCGGGTCACCGAAGTGGCGCCTCCTGCCGATCCCGCCGCCAACGCCCCGGCCAGCCAGGTGCGGCAGATGACCACCGGCCTGGAGAACGATCTGTATTCTAGCTACGTCGCCGAGCTTCAGTCGATCTACCCGGTGCGGGTCTACCCCGAGGCCATCGAGCAGGCGAAGGCCGCCAGCCGATGAGCCTCTCGCTCAAGCCGTTCCTCGCCAAGGTCGCTTCCGGCGAGTCGCTCAGCAGGTCGGAGGCGGAGGCAGCTTTCGGCATCCTGATGTCGGGCGAGGCAACTCCCTCGCAGATCGGCGGCTTTCTGATGGCGCTGCGGGTGCGCGGCGAGACCGTTGACGAGATGGCTGGCGCGGTCTCGGTGATGCGCGCCGCCATGCTGCCGGTGGCAGCGCCGGCCGGCGCGGTCGACATCGTCGGCACCGGCGGCGATCATGCGGGCACATTGAACGTATCGACCTGCGCGGCCTTCGTCGTCGCGGGCTGCGGCGTCACCGTCGCCAAGCACGGCAATCGCGCGCTCTCGTCGAAATCCGGGTCGGCCGACGTTCTCGCTGCGCTCGGCGTCGCGACGGAGCTGACGCCCAGGCAGATCGCCGAGACGATCGAGACGGCCGGCATCGGATTCATGTTCGCGCCCTCGCACCACGCGGCGATGCGCTTCGTCGGACCGAGCCGCGTCGAACTCGGAACGCGCACGATCTTCAATCTCCTCGGCCCGATGGCCAATCCCGCCTCCGTGAAGCATCTTCTCGTCGGCGTGTTCTCGCCGGACTGGGTTCGCCCTCTCGCCGAGACTCTGCGCGAACTGGGTGCCGAGAGCGCCTGGGTGGTCCACGGCGATGGTCTCGACGAGATGACCGTCACCGGGGAAACGCGGATCGCCGCTCTCGAGAACGGCGCGATCTCCGAGATCTCCATCGAACCGGAAGCCTTCGGCCTCCAGCGGGCGCCCCTCGATGCGGTCAAAGGCGGCGACGCCGCGCAGAACGCGCGGGCGCTTCGCGCCGTTCTCGACGGCACGAGCGGCGCCTACCGCGACATCGTGCTTCTGAATGCCGGCGGCGCGCTGGTCGTGGCCGGCAGGGCGCCGGATCTCGCCGCCGGGATCGAGACGGCACGCCGCGCCATCGACGAGGGTCACGCGAAAGCGGTACTGGAACGCCTCGTCGTGGTTTCGAACAGCTTCGGGGAGCGCCCGGCATGACCGACATCCTGTCCCGCATCGGCGCCTACAAGCGCGAAGAGATCGCCGCCGCCAAGGTCTCGCGCCCGTTGTCGACGGTCGAGGCGCAGGCTCGGGCCGCCGCGGCGCCGCGCGGCTTCGCTGCCGCGGTCGAGGCAAAGCATGCGGCCGGGGGCTTCGCGTTGATCGCCGAGATCAAGAAGGCGAGCCCGTCCAAGGGCCTCATTCGCGCCGACTTCGATCCGCCCGCCCTCGCCCGCGCCTACGAGGCCGGCGGCGCGGCCTGCCTCTCTGTGCTGACCGACACGCCCTCGTTCCAGGGGCGCCCGGACTATCTCACGGTCGCCCGGGCAGCCACGGGACTGCCGGCCTTGCGCAAGGACTTCATGTACGACACCTATCAGGTCGCGGAAGCGCGCTCCTGGGGCGCCGACGCGATCCTCGTCATCATGGCGGCCGTCGACGACGCGCTGGCGGCGGACCTCGTCGCTGCGGCGGCCCACTATGGCATGGACGCGTTGATCGAGGTTCACGACGAGGCTGAGACCGAGCGGGCCCTTAGGCTGCCCTCCAATCTCATCGGCGTCAACAATCGCAACCTCCGCAGCTTTGCGGTCGATCTTTCGACGAGCGAGCGGCTGTCGTCCATGGTTCCCGACGACCGGATCCTGGTCGGCGAAAGCGGCATCTTCGTCCACGCCGATTGCGAACGTCTCGCGCGCAGCCGCATCCGCACCTTCCTCGTCGGCGAGAGCCTGATGCGTCAGGCGGATGTTGAGGCGGCGACGCGCGCGCTGCTCCAGGGCGGCGCGGCCGCGGAGGCCGCGGCATGACCGACAAGGCGCTCACCCACCTGTCCGGCGACGGCACCGCCGCCATGGTCGACGTCGGCGACAAGGCGGAGACGGCTCGCGAGGCGCGGGCGGAAGGCCTGGTGATGATGGCCGCGGAAACGCTCGAGCTGATCCTCGACGCCAAGACGAAGAAGGGCGACGTCGTCGGCGTCGCGCGGATCGCCGGCATCATGGCAGCCAAGCGGACCAGCGACCTCATTCCACTCTGCCATCCCTTGATGCTCGACAAGGTATCGGTGGAGATCGAGGCGGAACCCGCATTGCCGGGCCTCCGGATCACCGCGACGGCCAAGTTGACCGGCCGCACCGGCGTCGAGATGGAAGCGCTGACGGCCGTTTCAGTCGCCTGCCTGACCATCTACGACATGGCGAAGGCGGTCGACCGCTCGATGACGATCACGGGGATTCGCGTTCTCGCCAAATCCGGCGGTCGCTCGGGCGACTGGTCGGCCTGATGAACTCGCCGGGCCTTATCCCGGTCGACGAGGCGCTCCGGCGGCTGCTGGCGGATGTGGAGCCCATCCCTGAAACCGAGGAGGTTTCGCTGGCCGAGGCCAGCGGCCGCGTCCTCGCCCGACCCGTGATCGCGGACCGCACGCAGCCCGACTTCGACGCGTCCGCGATGGACGGCTACGCCGTCTGTGCCGCGGATACGCTGACCGGCGGCTCGCTCGACGTCATCGGCGCCTCTGCCGCGGGGCGAGGCTTCGCAGGCGCGATCCAATCGGGCCAATGCGTGCGCATCTTCACCGGAGCGCCCGTTCCGAGCGGCGCGGATGCCGTCATCATCCAGGAGAACACCCGCCTGGAAGACGGCCGCTGCATTCCCCTCGAGCCGGTCGAAGCTGGGCGCAACATCCGCCGCGCCGGTAATGACTTCGCGCGAGGCGACGCCCTGATCGCGACCGGATCCGTCATGACGCCGGGCCGCGTCGCGCTTGCCGCGAGCGCCGGCCGGCCGACCCTGATGGTAAGGCGGCGCCCCCGCGTCGCGATCCTCGCGACGGGCGACGAGCTGGTTCTTCCCGGCGACGAGGTCGGCCCCTCGCAGATCGTCGCATCCAATTCCTTCGGCGTCGCCGCGTTCGCGCAAATGAAGGGCTCGACCGTTCTCGACTTTGGCATCGCGCCGGACGACGAGGTCGCGATCGGTGCCAGGCTTGACCGAGCTGTCGCCGACGGCATCGACGTCTTCGTGACGATCGGCGGCGCATCGGTCGGCGATCACGACCTGATCGGCCCCGTCCTGGCGAGCCGCGGCGTCGCACTCGACTTCTGGAAGGTGCGTATGCGGCCGGGCAAGCCCCTGATGGCAGGACGTCTCGGTCCGATGCGCATTCTCGGCCTGCCCGGCAACCCGGCGTCCGCGCTGGTGACAACGGTCTTGTTCCTGGAGCCTCTGCTCTTGAGCCTGGCCGGGCGGCCGGTGGAGTCCCGCGAGGAAGCCGGTGTGCTCGGCGCGGACGTGCCGGCGAACGACGGCCGGCAGGATTTCGTCCGAGCCTCCCTCACCCGTCGCGGCGACGGCCGGATCGAGGTCGTGCCGCTTCCACGACAGGACTCATCCCTGCTCTCGACCTATGCCAGCGCCGACGGGCTCCTGGTTCGTCCCGTCGGAGCGCCGCCGGCGCGGCGCGGCGATCCTTGCCGCTTCATCCGGCTCGACTAATCGCGCTTGCGGAACACAACTAGAACAGATAGCTTTGTTCAGGTTTTGTTTTGGAGATTCGCCGGAGGCCGTTTTCGTCGCCACCGGTCGGATCGCGAGATGTCGAGTGAGGCCCGTCCGCGATGCTGACCCGCAAACAGCATGAACTTCTGACGTTCATCAACGCGCGTCTCAAGGAGAGCGGTGTGCCGCCGTCCTTCGACGAGATGAAGGACGCGCTGGACCTCAAGTCGAAGTCCGGCATTCACCGGCTCATCACGGCGCTCGAAGAGCGCGGCTTCATCCGGCGCCTTCCGAACCGGGCGCGCGCGCTCGAAGTCCTGAAGCTGCCGGAAAGCGCCGGCGAGGCGACGCCGGCTCGGGCGGCGGCACGCGGCGGCTTCACGCCCAGCGTCGTCGAGGGCAGCCGCGGCCAGGGCCCTACGGAGTCGTCGCGCCGGGAGCTTGGAGCTTCGCGGCTACGGGGCGCTGCAAGCAGCACGTCGGGCGGCGCTTCGGCTGGCATCTCGATCCCCGTCATGGGCCGCATCGCGGCGGGCGTGCCGATTTCGGCGATCCAGAACAACACGCACTCCCTCACCCTTCCGCCCGACATGATCGGCGGCGGTGAGCATTATGCGCTGGAGGTCAAGGGCGACTCGATGATCGAGGCCGGGATCCTTGACGGCGATACCGTCGTGATCCGCCGGACCGACACGGCCGTTCCCGGCGAGATCGTCGTCGCCCTCGTGGACGAGGAGGAAGCCACGCTGAAGCGCTTCCGCCGCCGCGGCGACACGATCGCTCTTGAGGCTGCCAACCCGGCCTACGAGACGCGGATCTTCGGGTCCGACCGGGTGAAGGTTCAAGGCAAGCTCGTCGGCCTCATCCGCCGCTATTGATCAGCCTTGAGCGGCGACGTCGCTTTCGAGGTCGCCGCAGCTTGCCATGTGCCTGAAGCGGATTGCGCAGCCTCTGCGGTCGGGGAGGAAGCAGGCCGTATCCAGCGTTCCGGCCACGGCTCCGCGCGATGAGCATTCCATGGATCACGCGGACGGTCGCCCTGCCAAGGGACGGCGGCCGCCATCTGGGGACGTCCGTCGGGGCCGGTCCGGAACGCGAGCGATCCCGTTCGGCGCAGGCTCCTCAGCGTCGCGAGGATGGCTCCCGATCGGCAGCTCGTCGTGAGGGTCGCTCGGGCGACGATCGCGATGTCGGCCGATTCGCACAGGTCGCCGGTCTTCTCGTAATCCTCCGTCCAGGCTACCCGCAGGCCTGAGCGCGTTGTGGCTCGGCAGATCCCGTCGCGGCAATCGAAGCTTCCGACCTTATCGGCGTCCGGCGAGCCGAGTGCACGGCGCCACTGCTCCTCGACGAAGCGATTCGGCCGTGCCTGGAGGTGGGAAAGGCTGCCGTCCAGGCCGACGAGTGCCAACTGCTTGCCGTCCTCGTAGACCAGGAGCTCCGGCGGCGCGGCAGGCCGGCTCGCAAGAGCGAGACCGGCGATCGCAAGGGGCAGCGCGATCCAGCGCAATGCGCTCGCAAGCATCGCGGCAGCCAGAACGGCGGCCGTCAGGAGCAGGAGCGCCGGCAGGCTGATCGAGCCGGATGCGGCGTCCGGCAGAAGCACCGCGATGCGATGGGCGAGGTCGAAGACCAAGCCGAGCCCGATGCCGACGAATTGCCAGACGAGGGGATCCAGGCCGAACGGCATCGCCAGCATGGCGATCAAGGCCGCCGGCATGATCCAGAGGCTGAAGACGGGCATTAGCAAGAGGTTGGCGACGATGCCGAATGGCGCGACGCGCCCGAAGTGGTAGGCGCCGAACGGTGCCGTCGCGACCCCAGCGATAAGGGATGCGAGGGCGAGCGCGAGAACCGCTCGGATGGTCGCAGTGATCCAGCCTCGATCGCCGCGCTGTAGACCTGACGGCTCCCGGCGCCGCGCATAGGCGCCGTAGATCCCGACGAGCGCCGCCGTGGCTGCGAAGGACATCTGGAAGCTCGCCATGAACACGGCATGGGGCTGCATGGCCAGCACGATGATCGCCGCGACCGAAACGTTGCGGAGCGTCAGCGCGGGCCGGTCCAGCATGACGGCGGCGAGCATCACGGCCAGCATGATGAAGGACCGATCCGTCGCGACGTTGTCACCCGCGATCGCGAGATAAAGGGCGGCAGCGACCAGGGCCGAGCCCGCGGCAATCTTCTTCACCGGCCAAGTCAAGACTATGACAGGCGCGAGCGCGAGCACGGCGCGCATGCCGACCATCACGAAGCCGGCGACCAGCACCATGTGGTAGCCGGAAATCGAGAGGACATGCGCGAGGCCGGTTACCCGCAGGTCGTCCTCGATCGCCTCCGGTATGCCCGCCCGCAGCCCCGTGACCAACGCCGCGGCAACAGCGCCTTCCGCGCCGTCGATGCTCGTGCGGATGCGCTCTGCGATGGCGAGGCGCAGGGCTGCCAACCGTTCGGCTAGCCCGGCCTCTTCCGTGCTCGCGGCCGGCTCGTCGGGCGCTCCCAGTGCAAAGCCGATCGCGCCGATGCCGGAGAAGTAGGGAGCGAACGCGAAGTCGTAGGAGCCGGGCAACGCCGGGCCGGACGGGGGCGCGAGACGAACAAGCCCGGAGAAGGTGCCGCCGATGGCGATCGGCTCGTGCCGCGCGGCGACGAGAATGCGCGCGCGCTCCGGCGGTCGCGACAGAACCGGTTGCCGGCTCGCATCGATCCGGACGAGGTAGCGACTGCGACCCCGCTCGTCCGTTTCCCGCCACTCGACGCGCCCCTCGATACGAGTGATCGCGCCGCCCGACAGGATCGTCGTTTGAGTTCGATCCAGTTCCAGAGCCGCGAGGCCTGCACCCGCTACGGTAGAACAAGCAAGCAATGCGGCCAGATGCCACCCGGGCCGGGCACGCAGCAGCGAAAGCCCGGCAGAGAAAGCGGCTAGAACGATCAGGAGAACGATGAGCGACAGGCGCGGGCTTGCTGCGTAGAGGCCGGTTATGCCGATCATCAGGCCGAGCGGAACGGCGTGGAAGGTCGTCAGTGCGGCGTCCTCGCGCCCGAACTGTCGGTGCAGCCATTCCCGCACGTCCGAGCCGCTCGGCCAGCGGGTCGGGTCTGCGCGATGCAGCGCCGAGTGAATGGTCCACCGCACCCTGCCCTGCGAACCGTCCACCGTCATGAAGGCAGGTGTCCTCCGATCGACCGGACGCGTCGAACGCCCCCGCCTTGTGCGGCCGGTCCCCTGTGCTAGACAGCATCCCGCACGCTCGCGACCGCGCCGCACGTTCTCGGCGCCGCGCAGCTCGATCGTTCGGCCGGCCGGCGGCCCGCCGCCAATACCTCCACCCGGAGTTGCAGCATGTCCGATTCCGCTCCCGTCGTCACGCGTTTTGCCCCCTCCCCGACCGGCTATCTCCATATCGGCGGCGCGCGGACGGCCCTGTTCAACTGGCTCTATGCGCGGCGAACCGGCGGCAAGATGCTGCTCCGCATCGAGGATACCGATCGGGAGCGCTACACGCCCGAAGCCGTCCAGGCGATCATTGAAGGGCTTGCTTGGCTCGGCCTCGATGCCGACGAGCCGCCGATCTCGCAGTTCGAACGCGTCGCGCGCCACCGCGAGGTGGCGGGAATCATGGTCGCGAACGGTCAGGCCTATTACTGCTACGCATCCCAGGCCGAGCTCGAGGAGATGCGAGAGAAGGCCAAGGCCGAGAAGCGGCCGCCGCGCTACGACGGCCGCTGGCGCGACCGCGATCCTGCCGAAGCGCCGGCCGGCGTGAAGCCCGTGATCCGCCTGAAGGCGCCGCTCGACGGCGAGACGCTGGTGCGCGACGTCGTTCAGGGCGACGTCCGCTTCCCCAACAAGGACCTCGACGACTTCGTCCTCCTGCGCTCGGACGGAACGCCCACATACATGCTCGCCGTGGTGGTGGACGACCACGACATGGGCGTCACGCACATCATTCGCGGCGACGACCACCTGACCAATGCCGGCCGCCAGACGCTGATCTACCAGGCCATGGGCTGGCACGTGCCGGTGATGGCTCATATCCCGCTGATCCACGGACCGGACGGCGCCAAGCTGTCGAAGCGCCACGGCGCGCTCGGCGTCGAGGCCTACCGGGCCATGGGCTACCTGCCGGTCGCCCTGCGCAACTACCTCGTGCGCCTCGGCTGGAGCCACGGCGACGCCGAGATCATCGGCGCCGACGAGATGATCTCCTGGTTCGACCTGCCGGACATCAACAAGGGGGCGGCGCGCTTCGACTTCGCCAAGCTGGAGGCGGTCAACGGCCATTGGCTGCGCTCGATGAGCGATGCCGAGCTCGTTGAAACCCTGATGACCGAGCGTGACTATCTGCCCAATGGCGCCATCCTGAAGAGCGAGCCGGACGCCGAGGTCGCGCGCAAGCTGCTGGCGGCGATGCCGGGGTTGAAGGAGCGCGCGAAGACGCTGGTCGAACTCACCGACAGCGCCACGTACCTTTTCGCAAGACGTCCGCTGGAACTGGACGACAAGGCGCGAACCCTGCTCGACGAGGCGGGCCGGTCCGCGGTGTCCGCGCTTCTCCCGCGGCTGTCGGCCGCGACGGACTGGACGGCCGCGTCCCTCGAATCGGTCGTCAGAGCCTACGCCGAAGAGGCGGGACTGAAGCTCGGAAAAGCGGCCCAGCCGCTTCGGGCTGCCCTCACTGGCCGTTCAACCTCGCCGGGCGTGTTCGACGTCCTGGCGGTTCTCGGCCGCGAGGAATCGCTGGCGCGCCTGTCCGATCAAGCCGGCTGAGTGGAGATTTGCCGGGCAGAGCAAGCCTGGGAGTGCTCGCCTTGTCGCCATATCGCAATTGCGATAGGCAATTGATCCGTCCGCTTGTGCGCTGCAGAAACGTCGGCACGCGCGCCGGCATCTTAAGGCTAGGAAGGGGAACCGCATGACCGAACAGTCGGCGAAATTTACGCTCGGCG
>CANJKV010000165.1 GCA_947474855.1 Aurantimonadaceae bacterium
CTGCGTAGCGCGTGATCTCGAAGCCGGCGGCGACTTGGCACATCTGCGGCTTCTTCCAGGTCTTGGTCATGCGTTCTCCCCTGTATCGTCGGTCGTAGACGGCGCCCGCCCCAGACTAGGGACAGTCGCGCCTCCTCGTCAACAACGCGGGGCCGGGCGGCATTCCTGCCGATCGGCCGGAATACCGATCGCCCCGCTCTCGAAGCCGGCAAGCGAGCCTCGTCCAGCAGGTATCGCAGCCGCGTCGTCAGCCGGGTTCGGGGGCGGCATTCCTCGAGCCGGGGGGGGCGTCGGTCGGGCCGACCCGGCCCGGCCCGCTTGCCGAAGGCATCGTGCGCCACGCTCTTCACCGTGACGGCCGCGTTGAGGGGAGAGTTCCGCCGGGGCCGATGATCGCGTCGGCTCCGCACCGATCAGAAATGCGTCGCACGGCCATCGAGCCTCTCGCGCAGGACATTCTGCCGGGCCACGCTGATATCTATTCCAGTCTATGATTTTTCATCGGAGCGGTTGATGGGCGGCAACAACCGGAGGCAGAACTCTTCCTGCAGGGTTTATCGATAATCGAACTATCTTGCAGCGGGTCCGTGGGAGCGGCCCCGGGAGAGGGGGCGAATTTCATCGGGAGGACGATATGAAGACGCTCATGCTGGCCGCATCCGGCCTGGCGATGGGCTTGTCGTTGACGGTGGCAGGCACCGCGGCGGCGCAGAGCAAGTTTCAGTGCAAGCCGGGCGAGACCTACGTGATGAACGTCATGGTCTCGGCGCATCCCTGCTGGATCGAGGACGGCCGCGCCGCAGGCGCTGATCTTCTCCTGGACGGCCGGCCGGCGCGCGCCGCGGCGGGCGGCACCGTGGTGATGGCGGCCGGCGCGACCGGCACGCCGCAGCTCCTGCAACTGTCGGGAATCGGCCCGGGCGAGCTCCTGCGCCGGCATGGCATCGACGTCCTCGTCGAGCGGCCCGCGGTGGGCGAGAATCTCCAGGACCGCCTGCAGATCCGCACCGCCTTCCGCATCGCCGGCGCCCGCACCCACAACGAATGGCAGGCCTCGCTTCTCGGCAAGGCGCAGATCGGCCTGCAATACGCGCTGAAGCGCTCCGGACCCATGGCCATGGCGCCGAGCCAGCTCGGCATCTTCATGAAGTCCGATCCGCGCTTCGAAACCGCCAACATCGAGTTCCACGTCCAGCCGCTCTCGCTCGACCGGTTCGGAGAGCCGCTGCACCCGTTTTCGGCGATCACGGTCTCCGTCTGCAACCTTCGACCAGGACTCGCGCGGAAGCGTGCATATCGTTTCTCGCGATCCCTCTGCGCACCCCGCGATCGCGCCGAACTATCTATCCGCCGAAAGCGACCGGCAGGTTGCGGCCGATTCGATCCGGGCCGCGCGGCGCCTGATGGCGACGTCTCGCCTCGAGCGCCACCGGCCCGAGGAGTTCAAGCCGGGAACGCATCTCCAGACCAACGCCGACCTGGCGCAGGCCGCCGGCGATATCGCGACCACGATCTTCCACCCCGTCGGCACGGCGCGGATGGGCGCCGATGCGGATGCCGTGGTCGACCTGCCGCCGCGCCTGCGGGGGCTGGCGGGCCTGCGCGTCGCCGACTGCTCGATCATGCCGACGATCGTCTCCGGCAACACCCACGACCCGGCGGTGATGATCGCGGAGAAGGCTGCGCAGCTGATTCACGCCGGCCGTTGATGCATCCGGAACGGGTGGCGCGACCGGCCTTCGACCGGTCACCGATGCTTCCACGAGGACAGCGGCGAGGGCATGACGCCGAGACATGCCGGTCTCCGGTCATGCATGTCGCCTGCTTCAGGGCTCCAATCGACGCTGTCCGTCCATCTCTGCCGCACAGACCTATGGACGCGAGCGTGATTTCCGTATCCTAGCAAGCGTCGCCGGTGGAGGGCTCGAAAGAGGCCGCCCGCCGATGAACCGTCTATCAACGGCGCGGCGGCCGTGGCACCAAACGCCGCGGGCAGATATCAACACGATCGAGGCTTCGAGGATCGTTTCGATTTCGGCCGAGGTCGATACGAGCCTTCGGGCGGGGGGATGCAGGCAATGAAGATAGGGGCTCCGCGGGAACACGCGAAGGGCGAGGGGCGTGTCGCGATGACGCCGGAGAGCGCCGCGCAGCTTCAGAAGCTGGGGCACTCCTGCGCCGTCGAAAGCGGGGCGGGTCTGACCGCCGGCTTCACCGACGAGAGTTACCGCGCCGCCGGCGTCGAGGTCGTGCCGACGGCCGAGGCGCTGTGGGCCGGCGCCGACGTCATCGTCAAGGTGCGCCCGCCCGTCGAGGCCGAGGTCGACCGCCTGTCGGCCGGCAAGACGCTGATCTCCTTCTTCTACCCCGCCCAGAACACGGATCTTCTGGAGCGCTGCCGGGCGACGGGCGCCACCGTCGTCGCCATGGACATGGTGCCGCGCATCAGCCGAGCCCAGAAGATGGACGCCCTGTCCTCCATGGCCAACATCGCCGGCTACCGCGCGGTGATCGAGGCGGGCGCCAACTTCGGCCGCTTCTTCACCGGCCAGGTGACGGCGGCCGGCAAGGTGCCGCCGGCCAAGGTCCTCGTCATCGGCGCGGGCGTCGCGGGCCTCGCCGCCATCGGCGCGGCCACCGCGCTCGGCGCCGTCGTCTACGCCTTCGACGTGCGCCCCGAGGTCGCCGAGCAGATCGAATCGATGGGCGCCGAGTTCGTTTACCTCGACTTCGCGAGCGAACAGCAGGACGGCGCGGCGACCGGCGGCTACGCCGCGCCCTCGAGCGCCGAATTCCGCGAGGCGCAGCTCAAGAAGTTCCGCGAGCTCGCGCCCGACATGGACATCGTCGTCACCACGGCGCTCATTCCCGGCCGCGACGCGCCCAAGCTCTGGCTCGCCGACATGGTCGCCGCGATGAAGCCCGGCTCGGTCATCGTGGATCTGGCCGCCGAGCGCGGCGGCAACTGCGAACTGACGGTGGCCGACGAGAAGATCGTCTCGCCCAACGGCGTCACGGTCGTCGGCTACACCGATTTCCCGAGCCGCATGGCCTCGCAGTCCTCCTCGCTTTACTCCACCAACATCCGCCACATGCTGTCGGACCTGACGCCCGCCAAGGACGGACGGATCGTCCACAACATGGAGGACGACGTCATCCGCGGCGCCACCGTCGCCTTCGAGGGGGCCGTGACCTATCCGCCCCCGCCGCCGAAAGTGCAGGCAATCGCGGCGCAGAAGCCGAAGGAAAAGGCCCGCGAGCTCACGGCCGAGGAAAAGCGGGCGGCCGAGGTCGCGGCCTTTCGCCGGCAAACGCGCTCGCAGCTGGCGCTTCTCGTCGGCGGCACGCTCGTCGTGCTCGCCATCGGCGCGGTGGCGCCGGCGAGCTTCATGGCGCACCTCATCGTCTTCGCGCTCGCCTGCTTCGTCGGCTTCCAGGTCATCTGGAACGTGTCCCACGCGCTGCACACGCCGCTGATGGCGGTCACGAACGCCATCTCGGGCATCATCGTCCTCGGCGCCCTTCTCCAGATCGGCTCCTCGTCCTGGCTCGTGGTGGTTCTCGCCGCGCTCGCCGTCCTGATCGCCTCGATCAACATCGTCGGCGGCTTCCTGGTCACGCGCCGGATGCTCGCCATGTTCCAGAAGTCCTGAGGGTCCGGCGATCATGAGTCTCGGTATCGTCTCGGCCGCCTACATCGCGGCGGCCATCCTCTTCATCCTCTCGCTCGGCGGCCTGTCGGGCCAGGAAAGCGCCAAGCGCGCCGTCTGGTACGGCATCGCCGGCATGGCGCTGGCGGTTCTCGCCACCGTCTTCGGGCCGGGCAGCGGCCATCTCTGGCTCGTGCTCCTGATGTTCGCGGTCGCCGCGGTGATCGGGCAGCAGGTCGCGAGCCGCGTCCAGATGACGGAGATGCCGCAGCTCGTCGCGGCGCTTCACTCCTTCGTCGGCCTCGCGGCCGTCCTCATCGGCTTCAACGCGCACCTGGAATACCAGGCTGTGCTGGCGATGGAGCCGGCGGCGCGCGAGGCGCTCACCGGCTTTGCCGGCGTGCTGGCCCACAAGACCGGCGTCGAGATCGGCATCCTGAAGGTCGAGGTCTTCCTCGGCGTCTTTATCGGCGCGGTCACCTTCACCGGCTCGGTGGTGGCCTTCGGCAAGCTCGCCGGCAAGGTGGACGGAAAGGCGAAGAAGCTGCCGGGCGGGCACTGGCTCAACGCCGGTGCCGCGATCCTCTCGGTTCTGCTCCTGATCCTCTACGTCAACGGCGCGGGCTTCTGGACCCTCGGGCTGATGACGCTGCTGGCCTTCTTCATCGGCTACCACCTCATCATGGGCATCGGCGGCGCCGACATGCCGGTGGTGGTGTCGATGCTGAACAGCTATTCCGGCTGGGCGGCGGCGGCGATCGGCTTCACACTGGGCAACGACCTCCTGATCGTCACCGGCGCCCTCGTCGGCTCGTCGGGCGCGATCCTCTCCTACATCATGTGCAAGGCGATGAACCGCTCCTTCGTGTCGGTCATCCTCGGCGGCTTCGGCGCGACCTCGACGGGACCGGCCGCGGCGATCGAAGGCGAGCAGGTCGCGATCGACGCCGATGGCGTCGCGGCCGCGCTCAACGACGCCGACAGCGTCATCATCGTCCCCGGATACGGCATGGCGGTGGCCCAGGCGCAGCAGTCCGTGTCGGAGCTGACGCGGCGCCTGCGCGCCAAGGGCAAGACCGTGCGCTTCGCGATCCACCCGGTCGCCGGCCGCCTGCCGGGCCACATGAACGTGCTTCTCGCCGAGGCCAAGGTCCCCTACGACATCGTCCTCGAGATGGACGAGATCAACGAGGACTTCCCCGAGACCGACGTCGCCATCGTCATCGGCTCCAACGACATCGTCAACCCGGCGGCGCAGGACGACCCCAACTCGCCCATCGCGGGGATGCCGGTGCTGGAGGTCTGGAAGGCACGCCACGTCTTCGTCTCGAAGCGCGGCCAGGGCGCCGGCTATTCCGGCATCGAGAACCCGCTGTTCTACAAGGAGAACACGCGGATGTTCTACGGCGACGCCAAAGCCTCCCTCGACAGCCTCCTGCCCAAGATCGCCTAAGGCCGCTCCGGCTCGTCCGGCCGCTGCTCGGCAGGCGCTTCGGCCTGCCGGCAGCACGTCGGCACGGATGAAGGCGCTCCGCGGGGGCGACGCCGAGTTTCACCTCGCGCGTCGCCGACCACCTCGACCGTCACCGGCAAGCCAACCCTACACGAGCCTCCAACCGGGCCATCGGACGTGGACGGGCGCGTTCGTCGAGCCGGGTTGATGAGGGGAGGGCCTGGTGCAGGCGAATGCTCCAGGTACCCGATCGCCTCGGAACCCGACCAGACGAGACTGGTGCGATGCGCCGGTCGCGGTGCCGATGACTGGTCGGCCTTGGCGGCGCAGGCGGCAGGAGCGGTGTGACGGCGCTCCACGGACCGTCCGGGAGAAGAGGGTGTCTCGTCCCTCCCGACGCGCCACGGGCGGTTTCGCCGAAAGTTCTCGATCTCGTGCCGCGGTTTCGGTCTCGCCCGGCGGACGTCGGGTGCCTCGTTCCGCCCCACCTGCATGGTGATGCGTCGTCGGATGACGGCATGGCGCGCGGCCGCCAACACGACGTCGAAGTGGCCGAGATCGGCCAAAGCGGCGAGGTGCTTGCTGTGCGGTTCGGAGGATCCGCGGCCGAGGCGGATCGACGTCGCCGCGCGAGCCCGTCGCGATGACAGGATCGCCGGACCGGCAAGAAGGACAACGGAGCCGCCGAGGCCGCCGCGGCGATGCGAAGGAGCGTTCATGCGGCACGGGCCTTCAATGATCGAGGCGAAGGGACGGAAAGGCTTCGTGCGCGCCGGCGCATGGGTGCCACGCGCATGTGTATCGGTGTCAGCGCCCCTTCGCCGGCGAGCGCCGAGGCGCCTCATTCGCCTCGGGCCGCGACAATCCCTCGATATTATAGACCTAAAATAATATGGTTGATCATCGTGCATGGCAGTGTCATGCTCAAATTCTAGCCCCAGCCGAGGGCGCGCCGATTGAAGCATGGGATCTGAGGCATGCTGGGTCCGACCGGACACTCCGATACCTTCGCGCGAGACAACCTTCCCGCGATCGAGGACTGGCCGGTGATCGAGGCCGGTCTCTTTCGCTACCCAGAGTGGCTGAACGCCGCCGTCGAGCTGACCGACCGCATGGTGGAGCGCGGCTTCGGTGACCGCGTCGCCCTGATCGGCAACGGGCGGGAGCGGACCTATCGCGAGCTGGCGGACTGGACGAACCGCCTCGCCCACGCGCTCTTGGACGACCTCGGCATCCGCCCCGGCAACCGCGTCCTCATCCGCTCGGGCAACAATCCGGCGATGGTCGCCGCCTGGCTCGCCGTCACCAAGGTCGGCGCCGTCGCGGTCAACACCATGCCGATGCTGCGGGCGGGCGAGCTCGCCAAGATCGTCGACAAGGCCGAGATCGCCTTCGCGCTGTGCGACGCGCGGCTCCTCGCCGAGATCGAGACCGTCGCGGCCGACAGCCGCTTCCTGCGCCGCGTCGTCGCCTTCGACGGCACGGCTACCCACGATGCCGAGCTTGACCGCCTGGCGCTCGGCAAGCCGACCGTGTTCGCGGCCCCGCCGATCGGGCGCGACGACGTGGCTCTCCTCGGCTTCACCTCCGGCTCGACCGGCGTGCCGAAGGCCACGATGCACTTCCATCGCGACCTCCTCATCATCGCCGACGCCTACGCCAGGGAGGTGCTGAAGGTCACGCCGGACGACGTCTTCGTCGGCTCGCCGCCGCTCGCCTTCACCTTCGGACTCGGCGGCCTCGCGATCTTCCCCTTGCGCTTCGGCGCGGCCGCGATTCTGGTCGAGGACGCCACGCCCCCACGGCTCGTGGAGATCATCCGGGGCAGGGGAGCGACGATCGTCTTCACCGCGCCCACCGCCTATCGCGCGATGCTGGCCGCCTCCGCCGATCCGCGAGCCGACTTCGCATCGGTGCGCATCGCCGTTTCGGCCGGCGAGACCCTGCCCGCCCCGATCTTCGAGGAGTGGACGGCGCGCACCGGCAAGCCGATCCTCGACGGGATCGGCGGCACCGAGATGCTGCACATCTTCATCTCCAACCGCCTCGACGACGCCCGGCCCGGCTGCACGGGCCGCCCGCTCTCCGGCTACGAGGCGCGCATCGTCGACGACGACATGCGCGAGGTGCCGCGCGGAACCGTCGGGCGCCTTGCCGTGCGCGGTCCGCTCGGCTGCCGCTACCTCGCCGATCGGCGCCAGCGCGACTTCGTGCGCGAGGGCTGGAATCTCACCGGCGACGCCTTCGTGCAGGACGAGGACGGCACCTTCCACTTCCGCGCCAGAACCGACGACATGATCGTCTCGGCCGGCTACAACATCGCCGGTCCGGAAGTCGAATCGGCGCTGCTCAAGCATCCCGCCGTGCGCGAATGCGCGGTCATCGGCCGGGACGACGCGGTTCGCGGCACCATCGTGGAGGCTCACGTCGTGCTGGAGCCGGGCGCGACGGGCGACGAGGCGATGGTGAAGGTTCTCCAGGACCACGTGAAGGCGGTGATCGCGCCCTACAAGTATCCCCGCTCGGTGGTCTTCCTGGAGGCCCTGCCGAAGACCGAGTCCGGCAAGGTCCAGCGCTTCCGCCTGCGCGGCGGCCCCACGGCTCCGCCCGGCCCGGCCCCTCCCGCCGCGGCTCCCTGACACGCTTCGCCCGGCGGCCGGACCGCCGTCCTTCGTTCCACCCGACAGCACAAAGGATGCCCCGATGAAGACGACGACCGCCGCCCTGACGGCCCTTGCCCTCCTGGCCGGCCCGGTGGCCGCCTCGGCCGATCCTTTGAAGATCGGCATGATCACGACGCTGTCGGGGCCGGGCGCGGGGCTCGGCATCGACACGCGCGACGGCTTCATGCTGGCGGTCAAGCAGTCCGGCGCGAGCGACGTCGAGGTGCTGGTGGAGGACGACGGCCAGAAGCCCGAACTCGCCGTCCAGATCGCCGACAAGATGATCCAGAGCGAGGACGTCGGCGTCCTCACCGGCATCGTCTTCTCCAACCTCCTCATGGCCGTCGCGCCCTCGGTGACGGCGCAGGACAAGTTCTACGTGTCCACCAACGCCGCCCCGGCCGCGCTCGCCGGCAAGGGCTGCAACCCGCTCTACTTCAACGCCGCCTACCAGAACGACAATCTTCACGAGGCGATGGGCGAGTACGCCAACCGCGACCACAAGTCGATGTTCATCATGGCGCCGAACTATCCTGCGGGGAAGGACTCGCTCACCGGCTTCAAGCGCTACTACAAGGGCGCCATCGCGGGCGAGCTCTACACCCAGGTCGGCCAGACCGACTACGCAGCCGAGATCGCCCAGATCAGCGCCTCCGGCGCCGACGGCGCCTTCGTCTTCCTGCCGGGCGGCATGGGCATCGCCTTCATGAAGCAGTACGCCCAGTCCGGCTCGACCGTGCCGATCATGGGGCCGGGCTTCTCCTTCAGCCAGGACGTCCTCGGCGCCATCGGGCAGGCGGCGCTCGGCGTGAAGAACTCCGGCCAGTGGGCCAAGGACCTCGACAACCCGGCGAGCAAGCAGTTCCTCGAAGCCTTCCAGGCCGAGTACAACCGCCTGCCGTCGATCTACGCGGTGCAGGCCTACGACGCGGCCCAGCTCATCCTGTCCGCCCACAAGACCGCCGAGCCCTCCGACACGGAGGCCTTCCGCGCGGCGCTGCTCAAGGCCGACATCCAGTCGCCGCGCGGCAAGTTCTCCTTCAACACCAACCAGCACCCGATCCAGGACATCTACCTGACCGAGGTGGTGGACGAGAACGGCACGCTCACCAACCACATCGTGGAGAAGATCTTCACCGATCACGGCGACGCCTACGCCGCCGAATGCCAGATGTGACGAGACGCTAGCGCCTTGTCCCTCGCGCTTCTGGTCGAGCAACTCCTGAACGGACTCCAGCTCGGCGTCATGCTCTTCCTGATGTCGGCCGGGCTGACGCTGATCTTCGGCGTCATGGGCCTGATCAACCTGGCGCACGGCTCCTTCTACATGGTGGGAGCCTTCGCCTGCGCAGCGGTCGCCGCGGCCACCGGGTCGTTTTGGGCAGGGCTCGCCGCGAGCCTCGCCGGGGCGGCCGCGGCGGGCGTGCTGGTGGAGGTCGCCATCGTCCGGCGGCTCTACGATCGCGACCATCTTGATCAGGTGCTCGCGACCTTCGCGCTGATCCTGATCTTCTCCGAAGGCACGCGCTGGCTCTTCGGCTCCTTTCCGCTCTACCTCGATATTCCACCCCTCCTGCAAGGGGCGGCACGGCTTCCGGGCGGCCTGCAATATCCGGTCTACCGCCTCGCGGTGATCGGCCTCGGCGTCGCCGTCGCGCTCGGGCTCTACCTCCTCATCTCCCGTACGCGCCTCGGCATGCGCATCCGCGCGGGCGAGAACGACCGGGAGATGATCGCCGCGCTCGGCGTCGACATCCGCCGCCTCAACACCATCGTCTTCGCCCTCGGCGCGGCGCTGGCGGGCCTTGCCGGCGCCACCGTCGGCGCGCTCCAGTCGGTGCAGGTCGGCATGGGCGACCCGGTGCTGATCCTCGCCTTCGTGGTCATCGTGATCGGCGGCATCGGCTCGGTGCGCGGCGCGCTTCTCGGCGCGCTCCTCGTCGGCCTCGTCGACACCGCCGGACGCTTCTTCCTGCCGCGCATCGCCGGGCTCTTCGTGCCGCCGGCCGAAGCCGGGCTCGTCGGCAGCGGCATCGCCTCCATGCTGATCTACGTCGTCATGGCGCTGATCCTCGCCCTGCGGCCGAAGGGGCTGTTCGCGTCCCATGCCTGAGCGTTCCTTCGTCTTTTCCCGCGGCCTCGTGGCGAGCCTCACGGTGATCGCCCTGCCGCTCGCGCTGGCGCTCTGGGCGAGCTTCGCCGGCGAGACCTTCTACGTCACGCTCGCCGCCCGCATCGCCATCCTCGGCCTTGCCGCGACGGGCCTGAACCTCGCGCTCGGCCTCGGCGGGCTCGTCTCGCTCGGCCACGCCGCCTTTTTCGGCATCGGCGGCTACGTGGCCGGCATCGTCGCCTCGCACGCGGTGGAGGGATCCTCCCTCGTTGGCCTGCCGGCGATCGGCGAGATGGCCTATGTCTGGCTTCTCGCTGTCGTCGCCGCCGGCCTGTACGCGGTCGTCATGGGGGCGATCAGCCTTCGCACCAGCGGCGTCGCCTTCATCATGATCACGCTCGCCTTCGCGCAGATGATCTTCTATCTTGCCATCGCCTGGCCGGGCTACGGCGGTGAGGACGGGCTGCCGATCACGGTGCGCAACGGCTTCTTCGGCCTTCGCACCATGCGGCCGATGCCCTTCTTCCTGATATCCTTCGGCGCGCTCCTGTTCGGCCTCGCGCTCTTCGCGGTGCTGAAGGCCTCGCGCTTCGGTGCGGCGCTCCAGGCGGCGCGGCAGAACGGCGTGCGTCTCGCCTCGCTCGGCGTCGAACCCTTCCGCATCCGGCTCGTCGCCTTCGTCATCTCCGGCATGATCACGGCGCTCGCCGGCGCGCTCTACGCCGATCTCAACCGCTTCGTCAGCCCGTCCATGCTGTCCTGGCACATGTCGGGCGAACTGATCGTCCTCGTGGTGCTGGGCGGCGTCGGGCGCCTCGCCGGGCCGCTGGCGGGCGCGACGCTCTACGTCCTCCTGGAGCACGTCCTGGGCGGGATGACCGAGCGCTGGCAGTTCTTTCTCGGTCTCGCGCTCCTCGCCGTCGTGCTTCTCGGGCGCGGCGGGCTGATGAGCCTCCTCGCGCCCAAGGGAGGCCGGCATGGCTGAGCCGATCCTCGGCGTTTCGGGCCTTCGAAAGACCTTCGGCGCGCTGAAGGTGACGGACGGCGTCAGCCTCGACCTTCGCCCCGGCGAGATCCACGCGCTGATTGGGCCGAACGGGGCGGGCAAGTCGACGCTGATCCACCAGATCTGCGGTTCGCTCGCGCCCGACGAGGGCCGCGTGTTCTTCGAGGGCCGCGACGTGACGGCCTTGACGCCGTCGGCGCGGGCCCGCGGCGGGCTCGGCCGCACCTTCCAGGTCTCCACCGTGATCCCGGAATTCACCGCGCTCGGCCACGCCATGCTGGCGGTCCAGGCGCGGCAGGGCACGAGCTTCCGCTTCTTCCGGCCGGTGGCCGGCGACCGCTCGCTGCGCGAGCCCGCCATGGCCGCGCTCGCCCGCGTCGGGCTGGAGAACCGGGCGCATGTTCCAGCCGCCGTCCTGTCGCACGGCGAGCGCCGGCGGCTGGAGGTCGCGCTCGTCCTCGCGCTCGGCTCCAAGGCGCTCCTGATGGACGAGCCGATGGCAGGCATGGGCTCCGAGGGCTCGCGCGAGCTCACCGCCCTCCTGTCCGAGCTGCGCCGCGAGGCGCCGATCCTGATGGTGGAGCACGACATGGACGCGGTCTTTGCGCTCGCCGACCGCATCTCGGTGCTCGTTTACGGGTGC
>CANJKV010000166.1 GCA_947474855.1 Aurantimonadaceae bacterium
ATCCTGGCGGCCAGGATGACCGGGCGCCCGGTCAAGCTGGTGCTGGCGCGCGAGCAGATGTTCGGCCCCGTCGGCCACCGCGCGCCCACGCGCCAGCGCATCCGCATCGGCCTGTCCGAGGACGGCGGGATGACGGCGCTCGCCAACCACACCCGCACCGCGTCGAGCACCTTCGACGACTTCTTCGAGCCGGCCGCCGACGTCGCCCACACGCTGTATGCCAGCCCGGCGATCGCGACGAGCTACGAGGCGGTGCGCCTCGACACGGGAACGCCGCTCTTCATGCGCGCGCCGGGCGAGGCCTCCGGCTCGATCGCGCTGGAAAGCGCCATCGACGAGGCGGCCGAGGCCGCGGGGATGGACCCCCTCGCCTTCCGCCTGCGCAACTATGCCGAGGTCGAGCCGATCTCGAACAAGCCCTTCTCCTCCAAGGCGCTGCGGACCTGCTACGAGGAGGGCGCCGCACGCTTCGGCTGGGCGGGCCGGCCGCTGGAGCCGCGCTCGATGCGCGACGAGGCGGGCCTCCTCACCGGCTGGGGCATGGGGACGGCGACCTTTCCCGCGCTGATGTTCCAGGGCAAGGCGCGGGCGACGATCCGGCGCGACGGCACCGGCCTCATGGAGACCGGCGCCCACGACATGGGCCAGGGCGCCTGGACCGCGCTCGCCCAGATCGCCGCCGACGCGCTCGGGCTCGGGATCGACGAGGTGGAGTTCCGCTCCGGCACGTCGGACCTTCCCGATGCCGGCATCGCCGGCGGCTCCGGCCACACGGCGACGGCCGGCATGGCGCTGCACGCGGCCGGCACCAACGTCCTCGCCAAGCTCGCCGAGCTCGCGACGGCGGACGAGCGCTCGCCGCTCTTCGGCGCCGGCAACGTCGGCACGATCGCGCGGGGCGGCCGACTGGTTCGCCGGGACGACGAGAGCCGCGGCGAGAGCTTTGCCGACATCCTGTCGCGCGCCGACCTCGACCGGATCGAAGCGGAGGGCAGCGCGGCGATGGACCCGGCGGCGCAGGAGGCCTACGCCATGCACGCCCACGGGGCGGTCTTCGCGGAGGTGAAGGTCGATCCCGATTTCGGACAGGTTCGGGTGACGCGCCTCGTCGGCGCCTTCGCGGCGGGGCGGGTGATCAACCCGCGCATGGTGCGCAGCCAGCTCCTGGGCGGGATGATCTGGGGCGTGTCCTTCGCCCTTCACGAGCACGCCGTCGTCGACAAGCGCTCGGGCCGGGTGATGAACGCGGACCTTGCCGAGTACCACGTGCCGGTGAATGCCGACGTGCCGTCGCTGGAGGCGATCCTCGTCCACGAGGACGATCCGCACGTCAACGCGCTCGGCATCAAGGGCGTCGGCGAGATCGGCATCACGGGCACCGGCGGCGCCATCGCCAACGCGATCCGGCACGCCACGGGCAAGCGGATCCGCCGCTTCCCGATCGGCCTCGCCGATCTCCTCGACTAGCGCATCCCGGGGCGGATCGAGGCGAAGCGGGTCGGCCTCGCCGCCGGATCATGCGGCGACATCAAGAGGTTGGAGTCGTTGTCGCGGGCGGGCTGTCGGCTCGTCCGCGCGTTCCCGTCAGTGGTGACGCGGACGGTGCCGGTCGGTGGCCCAGCCGAGCGCTGCGAAGAATCCGCTGACGCCGGTCGCGACGAGCGTCACGCCGAGAATGAAGTCCATCGTGGTCACGGCCTGTCCTCCCAAGACGTCGAAGTTGCGTCACACTTGCGGCAACGCATCTCACCGGCCTTTTGTTCGCAAGGTGCGGCGTTTTACTTAAGTTGCTTCGATTCTCCGGCTCCCCCCGTCCGAGCGGGCCGGGGGAGACGGCCCGCCGGAGGCCGCTCCGTCGCAGGTCTCGGCAAGAAGATCGACGCCCCAGGTCAGGAACGTCTTGTTGTCCTGGCCGTGAAGGGCATCGGCGACCGCCCGGTTCTCGCCGCCGTCCGGCGGCACCGCGAAGGACGGATCGTCGACGCTCACGAAGCGGCAGGCCGCCGCGGCCGGACCCGCCATGCCGCGGCAGGCGCCGCGCCCATCGGTCCTCGCCTCATCCCATTCTTCCCGAGTCCGGCGTCGAACGAGGCCCGGAGATCGAGCGCGGCGGCGCGCAATTCTGGGGATAAGCGCGCCTTCGGGGAGGCCGGCAGGTTTTCCTTCACCCGCGCCGAACAAGGTCATGGGACCATGCGGGCCCGACGCGAAAGCCGATCGCGGGTCCGCCCGATCGCCTGGACGCCCATGCCGATGAAACGCCGCCTCCTCCTGTCCGACGCCTCGCAGGGCGACCTCTTTGCCGAGGTGCGGCAGGACGGGCTCGACGCGTTCGCGGCGGCGCGCCTGCAGGACCAGACCCGGCGCCGGCAGGCGCGACCGGTGCGGGCCGCGCCCCTCGTGCCGGACGAGGCGGAGATGGCGCGCCGGCTGGAAGCGAGCGGGAACTACCGCGTGCTGCGCCGGCTGGAGCCGCGGCCCGTGCGGCCGCTGCCGGGTGCGCGCGCGGCCTCCACGCGCATCGGAATCGTTCTCGACACCGAAACCACCGGGCTCGACCACGGCCGCGACGAGATCATCGAGCTCGGCATGCTGGCCTTCACCTACGACGAGACCGGCATCGGCAATGTCGTCGGCGTCTTTTCCGAGCTGCGCTGCCCGAGCCTGCCGATCTCGGCCGAGATCACCCGGATCACCGGCATCACGGCCGAGATGGTGGCCGGCCGGACCATCGACCCGGAGGCGGTGCGCCGCTTCGTCGAGCCGGCCGACCTCGTGATCGCGCACAATGCCCGCTTCGACCGTCCCTTCTGCGAGCGCTTCGCACCCGGCTTCGAGGCCAAGCCCTGGGCCTGCTCGGTGGCCGAAGTCGACTGGACCGGCCTCGGCTTCGAGGGCACCAAGCTCGGCTACCTCGTCGGTCAGAGCGGCTACTTCCACAACGGCCACCGCGCCGTCGACGACTGCCACGCGCTCCTGGAAGTCCTCGCCCAGCCCGCGCGCGCGGCCGCCGAGCCGCCGTTCCGCCAACTCCTCGCCTCGGCGGCCGGCACGCGCCTGCGCCTCTTCGCCATCGCCTCGCCCTTCCACACCAAGGACGTCCTCAAGGCGCGCGGCTACCGCTGGAACGACGGCAGCGACGGGCGCCCGAAATGCTGGTGGCGCGAAATCGCCGAGGACGCGCGCGAGGAGGAGGCCGAGTTCCTGCGCCGCGAGGTCTACCGCGCCGACGTCGACCTCCACGTCCAGCGCCTCACCGCCTGCGACCGCTACAAGGCCTGACGGCGGCCGCGTCACTTTTCGGCCACAAGCGGACGATCCCGCTCTTAGCCGGCAACGCACCCGGTTGCCGGAAATTAAGTTGAGTTGATAAATCATCTTATCAGCTCTTCCGGGAATCGCCACGTGTCCGTTCGCTCCGCCCCGCCGCTCGCCTGCCTCCTGCACACCGCCTCCCGTCCCGCGCTCGCCGCGATGCTGCTCCTGGCGGCGGGTGCCGGCGCGTCGTCGGCGCAGGAGGTGATCCAGCTGGAGACCGTCACCGTCTCGGGCGCGGCCGAGAGCGCCGAGGGCGAAGCCGGCGAGGGCGAGGGCGACGGTGCCGTCACGACGCAGGATACCGGCCCCGGCGAGCCGAACGAGCAAAAGGGCTTCGTCGCCATCCGCAGCGCCGGCGCGACCAAGACCAACACGCCCCTCATCGAGACGCCGCAGTCGGTGTCGGTGGTCACGAGCGACCAGATCGAGCGGCAGGAAGCGCGCTCCATTCGCGCCGCGACGCGCTACAGCGCGGGCGTCACGCCCGAGTTCACCGGCGGCTCGGACACGCGCTTCGGGGGCTTTGCCATCCGCGGCTTCGACGCCACCGCCAACTCCGCCTTCTTCGACGGGCTGCGCCTGCCCTCCAGCACCGTCATCAACTTCTTCGGCCTCGACCCCTACGGCGCCGAGCGCGTCGAGATCCTCAAAGGTCCCTCCTCGGTGCTCTACGGCCAGAGCGGCCCGGGCGGCCTCATCAACTACGTCTCCAAGAAGCCGACCGACGAGACGCTTCGCGAGATCCAGCTCCTCGGCGGCAGCTTCGGGCTCCTGGAAGGGCGCTTCGACGTGTCGGGCCCCGTGTCCGAGGGCAGCCCCTTCGCCTACCGCCTGACGGGCGTCGCGCGCGACTCCGGCAACCAGGTCGACCATGTCGACGACGACCGCCTGTTCATCGCGCCGGTCCTGTCCTGGAACCCCGATCCCGAGACGAGCCTGACGATCTCCGGCAACTACCAGCGCGACCGCGCCGGCTGGGGCCTCCAGTTCAACCCGGCCTCCGGCACCGTCTACCCCAACAACGGCCGCCGCATCCCGGTCGACCGCTTCCTCGGCGAGCCGGACTTCGACTATTACGACACCGACCTCGGCTCGATCGGCTGGCAGTTCTCGCACCAGCTGAACGAGACCTTCACGGTGCGCCAGAACGCCCGCTATGCCGGCATCCGCCACGACGAGGCCAGCCTCAACGGCGGCGGCTACCTCGACGAGGATGCCGGCCTCCTCAACCGCAGCGGCGGTTCGGGTGAGGTCAGCCTCGACACCTTCGCGATCGACAACCAGCTCCAGGCCGAGTTCGAGACGGGCATTCTCGGCCACACGCTCCTCGGCGGCCTCGACTACCGCTACACCCGCTTCGACGACCTCATCGACCTCTACGCCGCCGGGCCGATCGACGTGTTCAACCCGGTCTACGGCAGCCCGGTGACGCGCCTCGGCGAATATTACGACAACACCGTCAGGCAACGGCAGACCGGCCTCTACCTCCAGGACCAGATCAGGATCGACCGCCTGTCGATCCTGCTCAGCGGCCGCTACGACTGGGCGACGACGGAGCTGGAGCGTCCGGCGAGCGACTTCCTCGGGGCCGTCGACGCCTCCACCGACGCCGAGGCCTTCACCGGCCGCGTCGGCCTGATCTACAACTTCGACAACGGCATCGCCCCTTACGTCACCTATTCCGAGTCCTTCCTGCCGCCGCTCGACGTCGGCGCCTCGGGCAACCTCTTCGATCCCGAAACCGGGCGCCAGTACGAGGTCGGCATCAAGTACGAGCCGCCGGGCTGGAACACGGTGCTCACCGCCGCCGTCTTCGACATCGTGCGCGACGACGTGATCCGCTTCGACTCGGTGGGCGCGACCTTCCAGCCGCGCCAGACCGGCCAGATCACCTCGCGCGGCCTGGAGCTGGAGGCGGTGGCGAGCCTCACCGACAGCCTCGACCTGCGCCTCGCCTACACCTATCTCGACCCCGAGATCACCGAGGACCCGGACGGGGGCCTGGAAGGGCTGGTGCCGACCACCGTTCCCAAGCACACGGCCTCGGCCTGGGCGGACTACACGATCCGCAACGGCTCGATGTTCGACGGCCTCGGTTTCGGCGCGGGCGTGCGCTACGTCGGCTCGAGCTTCGGCGATGATCAGAACACCTTCAAGGTTCCGAGCGCGACCGTGGTCGACGCGCTGATCAGCTACGAGCGCGAGAACGTCGAGCTCTCGGTCAACGCCACCAACCTCTTCGACAAGGAATACGTGGCCTCCTGCGGCAATCGCGACTTCTTCTGCTTCAACGGCGAGAGCCGTAAGGTCGTCGGCAAGGCCTCGATCCGCTGGTAGGCATGACGACCGGGAAGCGAGCGCCCGGCGCCCTGTCGCGCCGGGCCTTCTTGGCGCTCGGCACGGCCGGCCTCGCCCTGCGCCCGGCCTTCGCCGCCGACATGCGCGTCGCCTGCGTGGAATGGACGGCCGCGGCGACGCTCCTGTCGCTTGGGCTGGCGCCGGTCGCCGCCGGCGACGTGCCGGACTACCCGACCTGGGTGGTCGAGCCGGCGATGCCGCGATCCGTGATCGACCTGGGCTCACGCTTCCAGCCGAACCTCGAACTCCTCGTCGAGGTCGCTCCCGACCTCGTGGTCGTGACAGAAGGCTACGGCGTCGACGCCGGCACCATCGCCGGCCTCGCCCCCGTCCACACCCTCAAGATCATTCCCGTGGAGGGCGAGAGCGCCCTCGCCAACGCGGCCGCGCAGGCCCGCCGCCTCGCCGAGCGGATCGGCCGGCCGGACGCGGCGGGCCGGCTCGAAGCCGACACCGAGGCCGCCTTCGAGGCCGCCCGCGCGAGCCTCGCTCCGCTTGCCGGCGCGCCGGTCTGCGTCGCCAGCCTCTTCGAGGAGCGCTCGATCCGCATCTACGCCTCGGGCCTCGTGGACGAGGTGCTCGCCCGAATCGGCCTGACGAACGCCTGGATCGGCGAGACCGGCGGCTGGGGCTTCTCCTACGTCGGCATCGAGCGCCTCGCGACGCTGCCCGAGAATACGCGCCTCGTCCTCCTCGACCCGCTGCCCGATCCCGTGCGCCTGCGCCTCGAGGCGAGCTCGCTCTGGGCGAACCTTCCCTTGGTGCGCGAGGCCCGCGTCCTCCAGGTGCCGCCGGTCTGGCCCTTCGGCGGGCTCGACGCGGCAGGCCGCCTCGCCCGCATCCTGTCGCAGTCGCTGGGAACGGCATGACGATGACGCTTGCCCGCCCAACGGCGCGCGCGGTCCTGCCGCTCGCCGCGCTCTGCCTTGGCCTCGCCCTGCCCGCGCTTCTCCTGACGCTGCGCGACGCGGCCGGCGTCCTGCCGCTCGGCCGTTGGCCGGCGGCGCTCCTCTCGCCGGACCTCGCCGACCCGGCCGAGCTTCTCGCCCGCCACGCGCTCGGCCCCCGCATCCTCGTCTCGATGCTCGCGGGCGCGGCGCTCGCCTTCGCCGGCACGCTTCTGACGCAAGCCCTGCGCAACCCGCTCGCCGAGGCCGCGACGCTCGGCACCGCCGCCGGCGCGAGCCTCGCGCTGACCGCCGCGACGCTCTTCGCGCCGGCGCTCCTCTCGGCGGGGCGCGAATGGGTGGCGCTGGCCGGCGGGGCGGCGGCGACGGCCCTGTCCTTCGCGCTCGCTTCGGGCCGCGGCTTCTCGCCGGTGCGCCTCATCCTGTCCGGCCTCGTCGTCACCCTGACCGCCGGCTCGGCGGCCGCGACGCTGATGGCGCTGAAGAGCGACTACGTATCGGAGGTCTTCGTCTGGCAGTCCGGCTCACTGCTCCAGAACGGCGACGGCGTCGCCAAGGCCCTCGCCTGGCAGCTCGCGCTCGCGATCCTCGCCAGCCTGCCGCTGGTGCGCGCGCTCGCCATCATCGGCATCGACGACCGGGCCGGCGCCGCGCTCGGCCTGTCGCCGACGCGGGTGCGGCTCGGAACGGTCGCGATCGGCGTCGTCCTCGCGGCCGCCGTGACGGCGGGCGTCGGCGTCGTCGCCTTTCTCGGCGTCGCGGCGCCGGCGCTGGCCCGCTTCGTCGGCGCGCGCACCTTCAAGGCCCGCCTCGTCGTCGCCCCGATCCTCGGCGCGCTGATGCTTTGGCTGACCGACCGGCTGGTATCGGCGCTCTCCACCGGGCTGGAGATCCCCGCCGGCGCCGCGACGGCGGTGTTCGGCGCGCCGCTGATCCTCGCCCTCCTGCCGCGGGTCCGCTCCACCCTGCCGCGGGCGGAAGAGGCCCCGCCCGCCACCCGCCGCGCGCCGCCGCGGCTCCTCCTCGCCATCGCGCTCGCCATCCTGGCGCTCGTCCTCCTCACCCTCGGCTTCGGCCGGAGCCTTTCCGGCTGGAGCTGGCTTGGCGCAGCGCAATGGGCCGACATCCTGCCGCTGCGCGCGCCCCGCGTCGTCGCGGCGGCCGGCGCCGGGCTCCTGCTCGGCGCGGCCGGCGCGATCCTCCAGCGCGTCACCGGCAATCCCATGGCGAGCCCCGAGCTTCTCGGCGTTTCCGGCGGAGCGACGCTCGGCGTCCTAGCGCTGATGCTGGCCTCCCCGATGGCGCTCGGCCCCGTCGCGGCGGCGGTCAGCGCCGGAACGGGCGCGGCACTCGCGACCGGCCTCGTACTCGGCCTCGGCCTTCGCCGCGGCGCGGCGCCCGAGCGGCTGCTTCTCGCCGGCTTCTTCGTCTCGACCTTCGCCTCGAGTCTCGCCGCCGCGTTCCTCGCGAGCGGCGACCCGCGCGCGCAGTGGCTCCAGACCTGGCTCACCGGCTCGACCTATCTCGTGTCCGGCGGCCAGGCGGCGAGCGCCGCGCTCGCGGGGCTCACCGTTCTCGCCCTCCTCCCGCTCGCCGCGCGCTGGCTTGCGATCCTGCCGCTCGGCGCGCCGGTCGCCGCCGCCCTCGGCCTCCCCGTCGCGGCGTCCCGCGCCGCGCTCGTTTCGCTCGCGGCGGTATCGACGGCGCTCGCCGTCCTCGTCGTCGGCCCCTTGAGCTTCGTCGGCCTCATCGCCCCGCACACCGCGCGCATGCTCGGGCTTCGCTCGCCGGGCCAGGAAGCGCAGGCGTCCGCGCTCCTCGCCGCCGCCATGCTGGTCGCGGCCGACTGGCTCGGGCGCACGGTGATCTTCCCCTGGCAGGTGCCGGCGGGACTTCTGGCCGCGGTTCTCGGCCTGCCGGCCTTCATCTGGCTGATGCGCACGGGCCGCGCCTGAACCCGCCGACCCTGGCGCCGCGGCCGGCGACCCGCTAGATACGGCGCCATGCTCCGTTTGTCCGAACTGAGGCTGCCGCTCGGCCACGCGCCCGAGGCCCTGGCGCCCGCCATCCATGCCCGGCTCGGTCTCGATCCGGCCGACCTCCTCGGCTTCGTCGTCGCCCGCCGTACCAACGACGCGCGCAAGAAGTCGGCGATCATGATGGTCTACACGCTGGACCTGACCCTGCGCGACGAGGAGGCCGTTCTCGCGCGCTTCCCCGCAGATCCCAACCTCAAGCGCCGCCCCGACACCGACTATCGCTTCGTGACGCGCGCCGACCCTGCCGATGACCGCCGGCCGGTGGTCGTCGGCGCCGGCCCCTGCGGGCTCTTCGCCGGGCTGATCCTCGCCCAGATGGGTTTCCGGCCGATCATCCTCGATCGCGGCAAGGCGGTGCGCGAGCGCACCAAGGACACCTGGGGCCTGTGGCGGCGCCGCGAGCTCACGCCCGAATCCAACGTCCAGTTCGGCGAGGGCGGCGCGGGCACCTTCTCCGACGGCAAGCTCTGGAGCCAGGTCAAGGACCCGCGCCATCTCGGCCGCAAGGTCCTGGAGGAGTTCGTCGCGGCCGGCGCGCCGCCCGAGATCCTCACCGAGGCGCACCCGCATATCGGCACCTTCCGCCTCGTCACGATGGTGGAGAGCATGCGCCGCACCATTGAGGAGCTCGGCGGCGAATATCGCTGGCAGACCCGCGTCGACGACGTCGAGCTGGAGCGAGGCGCCGACGGCTCGCGGCGCCTCGCGGCGCTACGCCTGAGCACCGGCGAAACGCTGGCCACCGACACGGTGGTTCTGGCCGTCGGCCACAGCGCGCGCGACACCTTCGCCATGCTCCACGAGCGCGGCGTCCACGTCGAGGCCAAGCCCTTCTCGATCGGCGTGCGCATCGAGCATCCGCAGTCCTGGATCGATCGCGCCCGCTTCGGTGCCTGCGCCAGGCATCCGGACTTGGGAGCGGCGGCCTACACGCTCTCGCACCACTGCCGCGACGGGCGGACCGTCTACAGCTTCTGCATGTGCCCCGGCGGGCGGGTCGTCGCCGCGACGTCCGAAGAGGGCCGCGTCGTCACCAACGGCATGAGCCAGTATTCGCGCGCCGAGTTCAACGCCAATTCCGGCCTCGTCGTCGGCATCGACCCGGATCGCGACTATCCCGGCCACCCGCTCGCCGGCATCGCGCTCCAGCGCGAGCTGGAAGCGAAGGCCTTCCTCGCCGGCGGCTCGAACTATTCGGCGCCGGCCCAGACCGTCGGCGACCTCCTCGCCCGGCGGCCCTCGACGGCGCTGGGCTCGGTCGTTCCCTCCTACAAGCCCGGCGTCACGCCGACCGACCTCTCGACATGCCTGCCCGCCTTCGTGCTCGAGGCCTTCCGCGAGGCGCTGCCGGTCTTCGGGCGGCAGATCGAGAACTACGACCATCCGGACGCCGTCATGACCGGCGTCGAGACGCGGACGTCCTCGCCCGTGCGAATCCGGCGCGGTTCCGATTTCCAGAGCGTCAACGTTTCCGGCCTCTTCCCGGCCGGCGAGGGCGCGGGCTATGCCGGCGGCATCCTTTCGGCGGCGATCGACGGCATCAAGGTCGCCGAGGCCGTCGCCCTCAAGATGCAGGCCGACCGCCCGCGGCAGATGAGCGCGGCGGAGTGATCCCCGCCTCCCGGCGCGTTCGCCGACGACGATACCAGAAGCACAAGGATTGCCCATGAAGCGCATCGTGTTCACCGGCGGCGCCGGCAAGGCCGGCCGTCACGTCGTGCCCACCCTCCTCGACCGAGGCTACGAGGTGCTGAACGTCGACCTGACGCCGCTCGACCATCCCGGCGTCAACACGCTGATCGCCGACATCACCGACAGCGGCCAGATGTTCAACGCGCTCACCACCCATTTCGGCTCCGAGGGCTTCGAGAAGGGCCAGGTGCCGGCGCCCGTCGACGCCGTCGTCCACTTCGCGGCCGTTCCCCGCGTCCTGATCCGCCCGGACAACGAGACCTTCCGCATCAACACGGTCGGCACCTACAACGTCATCGAGGCGGCGGTGAAGCTCGGCATCCGCAAGGTCGTCATCGCCTCCTCCGAGACGACCTACGGCGTCTGCTTCGCGGAAGGCGACAAGGACTTCCACTCGTTTCCGCTGGAAGAGGACTACGACGTCGACCCGATGGACAGCTACGGCCTGTCCAAGCTCGTCAACGAGAAGACCGCCCGCGCCTTCGCCATGCGCACCGGCGCCGACATCTATGCCTTGCGCATCGGCAACGTCATCGAGCCGCACGAATACGGGCAATTCACCGGCTTCCTCGCCGACCCCATGTCGCGCAAGCGCAACGCCTGGAGCTACATCGACGCGCGCGACCTCGGGCAGATCGTCCATCTGTGCCTGGAAAAGGACGGCCTGGGCTTCCAGGTCTTCAACGCCACCAACGACACCATCACCGCGCGCCAGCCGACGGCCGAGTTCCTGGCCGAGCACTGCCCGCAGATCCCGGTGACGAGGCCGATGGGCGCGTACGAGGCGCCGCTCTCGAACCGCAAGATCCGCGAGGTGCTGGGCTTCCGCGAGGAGCACGACTGGCGCCAATATGTCGGCGAGTGACGCGGCGGTCGCCCGGCTCGACGAAGCAGCGGAAGACGGGCTGGCGGCGGGGCCCCGTTTGTGGGCCTTCGCGGCCATCGCGGTCGCGACCTTTATCGCCGTCCTCGATGGCGCCATCGCCAACGTCGCGCTTCCCCCCATCACGCAAGGCTTCGACATCCGGCCGGTCGACGCGATCTGGATCGTCAACGCCTACCAGCTGGCCGTCACGGTCCTGCTCCTGCCCCTCGCCAAGCTCGGCGAGGTGGTGGGCTACCGCCGGGTCTATCTCGGCGGCCTCCTCGTCTTCACGCTGGCCTCGCTCGCCTGCGCGCTCTCGGA
>CANJKV010000167.1 GCA_947474855.1 Aurantimonadaceae bacterium
CAACGTGATCTCGATCACGGACGGCCAGATCTTCCTCGAGACCAACCTGTTCTACCAGGGCATCCGCCCGGCGGTGAACGTCGGCCTCTCGGTCAGCCGCGTGGGCTCCTCGGCCCAGATCAAGGCGATGAAGCAGGTCGCCGGCTCGATCAAGGGCGAGCTCGCCCAGTATCGCGAGATGGCCGCCTTCGCCCAGTTCGGCTCGGACCTCGACGCCGCGACGCAGCGCCTCCTCAACCGCGGCGCCCGCCTCACCGAGCTCCTCAAGCAGCCGCAGTTCTCGCCGCTGAAGACAGAGGAGCAGGTGGCGGTGATCTTCGCCGGCACGCAGGGCTATCTCGACAAGCTGGCCGTCAACCAGGTCGGCGCCTTCGAGCAGGGTCTTCTCCAGTCGCTGCGCACGCAGCACAAGGAGATCCTCGACACCATCGCCCGCGAGAAGCAGCTCTCGGACGACACCCGCGCGAAGCTGAAGTCGGTTCTCGACAGCTTCTCCAAGACCTTCGCGTAAATTCCCGCGACGGACACGTCAGACTGATCGATCCCCGGAGGAGGCTTTCCCTCCTCCGGCGGACCAACCGGAGACAGCGCCCGAGCCATGGCCTCCCTGAAAGACCTCAGGAACCGCATCGCGTCGGTCAAATCCACGCAGAAGATCACCAAGGCCATGCAGATGGTCGCGGCGGCCAAGCTGCGCCGGGCGGAAGAAGCGGCGAACGCCGCTCGTCCCTATGCCGACCGCATCGCGGCCGTGCTCGCCAACATCTCGCGCGCCACGGAAGGCGACGCCCCGGCTCTCGTGTCGGGCACCGGCAAGGAGGACACGCACCTCCTCGTCGTCTTCGCCTCCGACCGCGGCCTCGCCGGAGGCTTCAACGCGCAGATCGTCCGCCTCGTGCGCGAGCATGCCCGGAAGCTCGAGTCCGAGGGCAAGACCGTCAAGCTGATGACGGTGGGCAAGAAGGGCTTCGACATCCTGCGCCGCGACTACGGCACGAAGATCGTCGATCGCATCGAACTGCGCGACGTCAAGCAGATCGGCTTCGCCCAGGCCGAGGATATC
The DNA here is from genome assembly GCA_947474855.1 of Aurantimonadaceae bacterium. GTDB lineage: Bacteria > Pseudomonadota > Alphaproteobacteria > Rhizobiales > Rhizobiaceae > Antarcticirhabdus. The sequence continues at coordinate 1,064 of CANJKV010000167.1, forward strand.
GGCGACAAGATCATGGCCCGCTTCTCGGCGGGCGAGTTCGACGTCGCGACCATCTTCTATTCGCACTTCCAGAACGTCATCACGCAGGTTCCGACCGCGCAGCGGATCATCCCCGCCGCCGTCGAGGCTTCGGACGCCGACGCCGCGAACAACGGCGCCGTCTACGAATACGAGCCGGACCCGGCCTCGATCCTCGAGGATCTGATCCCGCGCAATATCAAGGTGCAGATCCTCCACGCGCTGCTCGAGAACGCCGCCTCCGAACAGGGCGCGCGCATGAGCGCCATGGACAGCGCCACCCGCAACGCCGGCGACATGATCGACCGGCTCTCGATCTCCTACAACCGCCAGCGCCAGGCGCAGATCACGACGGAACTCGTCGAGATCATCTCCGGCGCCGAAGCGCTCTAATTTCTTTCGAGGAGTCCGGTCCCATGTCCGACACCAACTTCACCGCCGGCCGGCAGGGTCGCGTCGCCCAGGTCATCGGCGCCGTCGTCGACGTCGAGTTCGACGGCCATCTGCCGGCGATCCTGAACGCCCTCGAATGCGACAACCAGGGCAACCGCCTGGTGCTCGAAGTCGCCCAGCACCTCGGCGAGAACACCGTCCGCACCATTGCGATGGACCTCACCGAAGGCCTCGTGCGCGGCCAGCCGGTGCGCGACACCGGCGCCCCCATCGAGGTGCCCGTCGGCGACGAGACGCTCGGCCGCATCATGAACGTCATCGGCGAGCCGATCGATGAGGTCGGCCCGATCACCACGGCCACCAAGCGCGCCATCCACCAGGAAGCGCCGCCCTACGTCGAGCAGAGCCCCGAGTCGCAGATCCTCGTCACGGGCATCAAGGTCATCGACCTCCTCGCGCCCTATGCCCGCGGCGGCAAGATCGGCCTCTTCGGCGGCGCCGGCGTCGGCAAGACCGTGCTGATCCAGGAGCTGATCAACAACGTCGCCAAGGCGCACGGCGGCTACTCCGTCTTCGCCGGCGTCGGCGAGCGCACCCGCGAGGGCAACGATCTCTATCACGAAATGATCGAGTCGGGCGTCAACAAGGACCCGCACGAGAATGGCGGCTCGGCCGTCGGCTCCAAGGCCGCCCTCGTCTACGGCCAGATGAACGAGCCGCCGGGTGCCCGCGCCCGCGTCGCGCTGACCGGCCTCACCATCGCGGAGCACTTCCGCGACCAGGGCCAGGACGTGCTGTTCTTCGTCGACAACATCTTCCGCTTCACACAGGCGGGCTCCGAGGTGTCGGCGCTTCTCGGCCGCATCCCCTCGGCCGTGGGCTACCAGCCGACGCTCGCAACCGACATGGGCGCGATGCAGGAGCGCATCACCACGACGACCAAGGGCTCGATCACGTCCGTGCAGGCCATCTACGTGCCCGCCGACGACCTGACCGACCCGGCGCCGGCCACCTCCTTCGCCCACCTCGACGCCACCACGGTTCTCAACCGCGCGATCTCGGAAAAGGGCATCTACCCCGCGGTGGACCCGCTGGATTCCACCTCGCGCATGCTTTCCCCGATGATCATCGGCGAGGAGCACTACAACGTCGCGCGGCGCGTCCAGCAGATCCTGCAGAAGTACAAGTCGCTGCAGGACATCATCGCGATCCTGGGCATGGACGAGCTGTCGGAAGAGGACAAGCTGACGGTTGCGCGCGCCCGCAAGATCGAGCGCTTCCTGTCCCAGCCCTTCTTCGTCGCCGAGGTGTTCACCGGCTCGCCGGGCCAGCTGGTGCCGCTCGAGGATACGATCCGCTCCTTCAAGGGCCTCGTCGACGGCGAGTACGACCACCTGCCGGAAGCCGCCTTCTACATGGTCGGGTCGATCGACATGGCCATTGAGAAGGCCCAGCGCCTCGCCCAGGCGGCCTGAGGTCTGATCCGTGACTGAGAGCTTCCCCTTCGACCTCGTTTCGCCGGAGCGGCAGCTCCTGTCGGAGGCTGCGACCGCGGTCGTCGTCCCCGGCACCGAAGGCTACTTCACCGTCATGGCGGGTCACGCGCCCTTCATGACCACCGTCAAGCCGGGCGTCGTGCAGGCGACGCTCGCCAACGGGCGCGAAGAGCGCATCTTCGTGCTCGGCGGCTTCGCCGACGTTTCGCCGGCCGGCTTCACGCTCCTCGCGGAGCACGCGACGCCGGTGGCCGACATGAACGCGGCCGACCTCGACCAGCGCATCCGCGACGCCGAGGAAGACGTGCGCGATGCCGAAACGCCGGAAAAGAAGGCCAAGGCCGAGCGCGACCTCGCCGCGCTGAAGGAAGCCCGCTCCGCCATCGCCGGCTGATGCCGCCTCGCTTCTTCTGATCGCACGAAGGCCCGGCCCGGTGCCGGGCCTTTTTTCGTAGGCGCGCTCGACGTGGGGCGAGCCGCGATTATCCTCACGGCCGGCACGGCGGATACCGCCAGCAGCAGAGGACATCGCCCCGCATGCGCACGCTCAAGACCGCGCTCCTGCTCGCGGCCCTCGCCCTCCATGCGTCTCCGGCTCTCGCCTTCCGCAACTTCACCGTTCCCTCGAGCAGCATGGGGCCGGTCCTCGGCCCGGGCGACGTCGTCACCGCTGCGCTTTACGGGTTCGACTACGACGCCCTGGCGCGCGGCGAGGCGCTGACGCCGAGCGACGATCCGGCCTTTCAGCCCAAGCGCGGCGACATCGCCTTCTTCACCGTCGAGGACGGCATGGTCTTCGTCATGCGCATCGTCGGCGTGGGCGGCGACCGCGTGCAGATGGTGGAGGGCGTGTTGCAGCTGAACGGCCAGCCGGTTCCGACGCGGCCGACGGAGCCGGTCCCGGATACGTGCCCCGAGGGCGAGTCCTGCGAGTTCTTCCGCGAGGCGCCGCCCGGCACCGTGGGGAGCTACGTCGTCATGAGCCAGCAGGAGCGCGGCATCGGCGACAACACGCCGGCGTTCGTCGTGCCGGACGGCCGCTTCTTCGTGATGGGCGACAACCGCGACAATTCCAACGACAGCCGCTTCGGCAACGGCGACTTCGGCACGGTCGGCTTCGTGCCGCGCAAGGCAATGATCGGCCGCCTCCACGCGATCCTCTATAGCCCGCGCGAGACGCCGCCCTTCGCCAATCGCCTCGCGGGCTTCCCGGCCTCCCGCTGAAGCCGCGCCTTAGCCGGCCTTCACCAGCGGCGCGAAGGCCTTCGCGACCGCGTCATAGACGCCGCGCTTGAAGGGGACGACGAGCTCGACGACCTCCGCCATCGGCTTCCAGGCCCAGGCGTCGAACTCGGCCGAATGTCCCTCCGGCGGCGGGTCGATGGCGATCTCGCTCTCTTCGCCCTCGAAGCGGTAGGCGAACCAGCGCTGCTTCTGGCCGCGAAACCGGCCTTTCAGCGCTATGCCGACGAGGTCGGCCGGCAATTCGTAGGTGATCCAGTCCGGCGCTTCGCCGATCAGCGTCACGGAGCGGATCCCGGTTTCCTCGTAGAGCTCGCGGCGCGCGGCGATCTCCGCGTCCTCGCCCTCGTCGATTCCGCCCTGCGGCATCTGCCAGAGCTTGAGCGCTCCTTCCATCTCGCCGCTCGGCACCACGAGCCGCCGGCCGCACCAGACCAGCCCGTCCCGGTTGACGACGACGACGCCGACGCAGGGGCGGTAAGGCAAGGTTTTGGGATCCACGGGCTTGCGGGACGGGGACGCGATCTCGGCGCACATGGGGCGGCTCCTGTCGATGCTGCGGGTCTCGGGGCGTGAGATACCGCGGCCGTCCTCTCGCCGCCAGCCGGCATCCTCCCGCGGTCAGCCGCGCTCGGGATCGATGGCGAGCTGCGACAGGGGCACGATCTCGATACCGCGCTCGCGTGCTTCCCGCGCCCAGGTGCCGATCGCCGCGATGGAGGTGTCGAAGGCCGAGGCGACACCGATGGCGGACCCTTGCGCGCGCGCGATCCGCTCCAGGAGGTCGAGCTGCCGGCGCACCTCGGCCGGATCGTTCGAACGGTCGAGCACGACGTCGGCAACGGCGAAGGGCGCTCCGGTCAGCGCCCCGAGGTCGCGGATCTTCGAGCGGGGCGAGGAGCCGTCGTCGAGGAAGAGAAGGCCGCGCCGATCGATTTCCGACAGCAGCGCTTCCAACGCCGCGCCGTCGGCGGTGAGCGCCGCGCCCATGTAGTTGACGACGCCGACATAGTTGGTGGTCCGGCCGAGCGCCGCGTAGAGCGCGTCGAAGGAGTCGTTGCGCGCGTCCTCGGCGGTCAGCGTGTTCGGGCCCGGTGTCACGGCGGGATAGCCGATCGGCTCCATCGGCGCCTGCATCATCAGTTCGCGCCCGTCGCGGCGGGCCTGCTGCATCCATCGGTCGAGGCTGTTGCCGGCCGGGGCGAAGGCGAGCGTGACGCCGGCGGGCAAGCGCTCGATGGCGGCCTTGGTGCCCGTCTGGCTGAGACCGAGCCCGCCCACGACGATGGCGATGCGGGTGCCGAGCGCTTCGCCGGGCGCCCCGGCATAAACGTCCAATGGCCGCAGCCCTTCGGCGGAGCGGCGCGGCAGCGGGCCCCAGGCGCTATCCTCCACGAGGCCGGAAGCCGGACGATGCGCTTCGGCGGCCGGCTGGCGCAGCGAGCCCGGATCGGACACGGCGACCGCGGCGTATTGGGTGGTGGTATCGGCTTCGGGCGCGAACGCTCCGTTCAGATCTTCCTCGCCCCGAAGCGTGGCCGCTGCCGCCCTCGGATCGCTCGCGGACGCACCGGTCCGTTCGGCCTCCGGCTGCTCGACGGGACCTGGAGCGGGGACCGGCGCGAGCGCGTCGGCCACCCGGAAGCTCGGCTGGCCGTCGAACACCGTCCAGGTCAGGCCGGCCGCGGCGAGAAGCAGCGCCGTGCCGGTCGCGAGCCGGACGGCGCGGCCGGCACCGCGCCGCGGGCGAAGGTGCGACGGGCGGTCGAGGCCGAGCGGACGGTAGAGCGAGCCTTGCATGACTGCGTAGCTAGCAGCGGAAGCTGAAGCGGGCCTCGCGACGGGCGAGAGCGCACGAAAAAGGCCCCGGCGGCGGAAGCCGTCCGGGGCCCTGGATCGTCGCTCCGGGATCGATCGCCTCAGTTGGCGATCGAGGCCTCGCGCTTCGGGGGGAAGCTCGCATCCGTCTTCACCCCGCGCAGGAGGTCGAAGGCGTAGTTGAGCTGAAGGTCGTCCTTCTGCTCCGGCGGCACGTAGTCGAGCGAGCCGGAGCCCTCCTCGGTTTCTTCCTTGCCGGTGATGTGGCCGCGCAGCGAAGACTCGCCGCGGACGACCTCGTCCTCGGAATCGAGGCCCATCTGCTTCTTGATCTCGTCGGGCAGCGGCTGCTCGACGGTGATGTCCGGGTTGATGCCGCGACCCTGGATCGAGGCGCCGGACGGCGTATAGTAGAGCGCGGTCGTCAGGCGCAGCGCGCCGTTCGCGCCGAGCGGGATGATGGTCTGCACCGACCCCTTGCCGAAGGAGCGCGAGCCGACCACGGTGGCCCGGCGCTGGTCCTGGAGGGCGCCGGCGACGATTTCCGAGGCCGAGGCCGAGCCGCCGTTGACGAGAACGACGAGCGGCTTGCCGTCGATATCGTCGCCCTGGCGGGCGTTGTAGCGGCGGGTTTCCTCGGGGTTGCGGCCGCGGGTCGACACGATCTCGCCCGAGTCGAGGAAGGCGTCCGACACCGAGACCGCCTCGTCGAGAAGGCCGCCCGGATTGCGGCGCAGATCCAGGACGTAGCCCTTCAGCTTGTCGCCGGTCTTGGCCTTGATGTCGCGGATCGCGTCCTCCATGCCGACGGTCGTCTGCTCGTTGAACTTGATCAGCTTGATGTAGCCGATGTCGTTCTCGACCAGGTGGCGGACCGACGGGACCTTGATGTCGTCGCGGGTGATCGACAGCCGGATCGGCTTCGTCGCACCCTCGCGGATGATGGTGAGCGCCACGGCCGTGCCGATGTCGCCCTTCATCTTGTCGACGGCTTCGGTGAGCGACAGGCCGCGCACCTCGTCGCCGTCGATCTGGGCGATGAGGTCGCCGGCCAGGATCCCGGCCTTGTCGGCCGGGCTGCCCTCGAAGGGCGAGACGACCTTGACGAGCTCGTTCTCCATGGTGACCTCGATGCCGAGGCCGCCGAACTGGCCACGCGTCTCGACGCGCATGTCGGCCGCCTGCTCGGCGTTCATGTAGCTCGAATGCGGGTCGAGCGAGGTCAGCATGCCGTTGATGGCGGTCTCGACCAGCTTGCTGTCGTCCGGCACGTCGACGTACTGCGCGCGCACGCGCTCGAACACGTCGCCGAAGATCGCAAGCTGCCGATAGGTGTCGGAGTCGGCCGCCTGGGCGACGCCCCACTCGTGGCTGGAGATGACGGTCATGGCCGTCGCTCCCATCAGCGCACCGGCGGCGAGTATCGAAAGCTTACGAATCATTCCTCGTCCTTCCAGAGGATTCGACCGTCCACCACGGAGACGGATCGATCGGTTTCCCGTCCTTGCGAAACTCGACGTAGAGGGTCGGCTCCGTCGCATCGAAGTCGCTCCCCGACACGCTCGCCAGCCGCCTGTCGCCCATCGCGGCGACCGGCTCTCCCGCCAGCACGAACTGCCCGACGCCCGCGTCGATCCGGCTCATGCCCGCCAGAACAACATGATAGCCATCGCCGGCGTTCAGGATCAAGACTTGCCCGTAGGAACGGAACGGTCCGGAATAAAGCACGGTCCCGTCCGCCGGCGCGGTGACGACGTCGCCGGCGCGGGTCGCGAAGGACGCGCCGCTCGCCGCCTGCCCGATGTCGTCCTTGTCGCCGAATGCCACGATCTGCCTGCCCGCCACCGGCTTCGTCAGACGTGCCTTCAATGTCGAAAATGCGGCGGCCGGTTCAAGGTGCGGAATGTCACGGCGAAGTGACGCGATGTCGTAGGTCGGCGCCGGAGGCGGCGCTGGCGGCTCGACGACGGCGGCTGCCGGCGGCGCGAGCGCCGCCACGTCCCGCGGCGGCTCGGCGACGGGCGCCGCAGCGCCGCCCGAACGGCGCTGCGCCTCGACGCTGTCGCGACGCGCCTCCCCCGCTTCGGCGAGGCGCAGGCGCTCGGCGGCCTCGGCTTGCGCGCGCGCCTGCGCCGCGGCCTCGGCTTGCGCGACCCGCCGCGCTTCCGCTTCGAGGCGAGAGGCGGCTTCGGCGGCCCGCGCGGCGTCGAGTTCGGTCTCGAGGGACGCGATCAGGCCTTCGAGGTCGGTCGCCTGACCGGCGAGTTCCTCGGTGCGCTGCTGCGCGGCCTGGCGCCGGTCGCGGCTCGTCGCTTCCAGCGCTTCCTTCTCGGCGAAGAGCGCCGCGAGGCGCGCCTCCTCCTCCTTCTGCAGGCGGATCTGAGACGCGTAGGCGGATTTCTCGGCGACGATCGCGCCGCGAACGAGGGCAAGCTTCTCCAGGTCCCGGACAAGCGCCTCGGTTTCGGAGCGGATGCCGGGCACCACCGACCCCAGAAGAATGGCGCTGCGCACGGAGCCGAGCGCGTCCTCGGGTCGCACCAGCAGCGCCGGCGGCGGTTCCCGGCCCATGCGCTCCAACGCGCCGAGCACCTCCGCCAGGAGGCCGCGCCGCTCGCGCAGCGAAGCGCGCAGGCCCTCCTCCTGGACGCCCAGGGTGGCGATCCGGGTTTCGATCGCGGCGACCTCGCCGGCCGCGCGCTTCTGCGCGCTCGCCGCCTCGATCATCGCGGCGCGGATCTTCTCGCGGTCGGCGGCGAGCGCCACGATCTCGGTGTTCAGCTCGTCGACGGTCTTCTGGCCGAGCGTGATCTCGGCAGCGATGGCGTCGAGCTCGTCGCGCGTCTTGCGGCTGCGGGCCTCCAGCGCGGCGAGGTCAGGCGCGGGCGTCGCGGCCTGCGCCGCATCCAGGGCGGGCGGCGGCGCAGGCGGGTCCTCCGTCGCCAAGGCCGCGAGCGGCAGTCCGGCGGCGAGCGCGAGGGCGGTCGCGCACAGCCACGCGCCGCCGCGCCGCCGCCGGAAACGGCGCCGGGTCTCCGCGTTCGGGAGCGGGCGGTGCATGCTGGATACCAAGAACGGTCCTCCGCGGCCTCGATCGAGGAAGATAACGGCGAGGCTTTAAGATCCAATCAACTATCCGCGCATGGCGCCAAGCCTGCGTCCCATCATCGGCCCGTCGGTCCGGCCGGACAAGCCGGGCAGCGCGAAGCCGCGGGAAAACCTTGACCGGGGAGGGCACAACGGCTAGATGCGGGCCTCGACATGGGCGCGGGGTCGACTCGCGCCCGTTTGCATGTAGACCACCCGATCCTTCAACCGACTGAACAAAAAGACGGCCCGCCCCCGGCATTCGGGGATCCAATGCGAGGCCGGATCCGAACGGAGATAAAATGTTCGCAGTCATCAAAACCGGCGGCAAGCAGTACCGCGTGTCCGCCGACGACGTCTTCGAGGTCGAGCGTCTCGCCGGCGAGGCGGGCGACAGCCTGACCTTCGCCGAAGTGCTGATGGTCGGCTCCACGATCGGCGCCCCCTTCGTCTCGGGCGCCAGCGTTCTCGCCGAGATCGTCGAGCAGACCCGCGGCCCCAAGGTCATCTCGTTCAAGAAGCGTCGCCGTCAGAACTCGAAGCGCTCGCGCGGTCACCGGCAGGACCTGACCCGCATCCGCATCACCGAGATCCGCGGCGCCTCCAACGAGACGAAGTCGGCCTGAGGCCGGCGCTGACGACCGCACAAGGAGAACACCCATGGCACACAAAAAAGCAGGCGGCTCCTCGCGCAACGGCCGCGATTCCGAGTCCAAGCGCCTCGGCGTGAAGCTGTTCGGCGGCCAGGCGGCCCGCGCCGGCAACATCATCGTGCGTCAGCGCGGCACGCGCTGGCACCCGGGCGCCAACGTCGGCATCGGCAAGGACCACACCCTCTTCGCCCTCACCGACGGCACCGTGACCTTCCAGACCAAGGCCCGCGGCCGCGCCTTCGTTTCCATCAACCCGAATCCGATGGCCGACGCCGCAGAATGACCGGTGCTCGACGTACCGGTGGCCCAGCCCCCCGGTACGTCTGAGGAAGCGCCCCGAAAATCGGGTTTCCAGGACGAAGCGGAGGGGAGATGGGTCGCCATCTCCCCTCTTCGCTTTTTCCCGGAAGGACCTGTTCCATGGCGCCCGAGTCCCCACCCGCCGACGAGGCCGAATGTCGACTGCCGGGCGGCTCCATCCGCACCGGCCGACTTCTTCTGCGGCCGCTCAGCCCGGCCGACGCGCCCGAGCTGGCGCGGCAGGCCAACGACCGCGAGCTGGCCCCCATGACCGCGGCCGTTCCCCACCCTTACGGGCTGGAGGATGCCGAAGCGTTCATCGCCAGCGTCAGGGCGAACGACGCCTTCGTGCGGGCGGTGGCCTGCGGGCGCACGGACCGCTTCTTCGGCGTCTGCTCGCTCTCAGACTGCCGCGAGGACCGCTCCACCGAACTCGGCTATTGGATCGGCCGCGAGCATTGGGGCCGGGGCTACGCCACGGAAGCCGCGCAGGCGATGATCGACGAGGCCTTCTCGCGCAACACCGGCATCGCAGCGGTCACGGCGAGCTGCCGCGTCATCAACGGCGCCTCGCGCCGGGTGATCGAGAAGTGCGGCTTCCAGATGCGCCGGCTCGGCTTCGTCACCTCGCGCGTCGACGGCCGCGTCTCGGCCGAGTGCTACGACCTCGACCGCCGCGCCTGGGAAGCGCTGAAGCGCTGGGGCAAGGCCTCGTGAGCCGGCGCCCCCTCGCCTCGGCCGCGGCGATCGCGCTCCTCCTGGCGCTTGCCGGCTGTCTCGCGCTCGCCGCCCCGGCGCGACTGCCGGAGGCGCGGGCGGACGGCTTCGACCTCCTCGCCTTCTTCGACGGCGAGGCACGCTCGACGGGCACGATCACGACGGCGCTCGTCTCGACCGAAGCCTTCTCGGCAACCTTCGAGGGCCGCCGGGAAGGCGGCGTCCTCCACCTCGACGAGCGCTTCCGCTTCGCCGACGGCTCGACGCGGCTCCAGCGCTGGAGGCTGACGCGGGAGGATGGCGGGCGCCTTCGCGGAACCGTCGAGACGGAGGACGAGACCGGCGCGCTGCGCCCGCCCGTTTCCGTTGAGGGGCGGCTGACGGCGGAGGGCGCGGTGCTCGCCTATGACGGCTATGCCCCCGGCGGCGGGACGGTCCGCCTCGGCTTTCGCCACGCGATGACCCGCCTCGACGGGCGGCGCGTCGCCAACCACGTCACGGTCAGGCTCCTCGGCTTGCCCCTTGCCACATCCGACGTCGTCTTCACCCGGGACGGTGCCAATCCTTTACTGATGCGCTAAGGAGGCCAGGAAGGCCCCGCAGCGCCAACGAACGTATCGACCCCATGAAGTTTCTCGACCAGGCCAAAGTCTATGTCCGCTCCGGCGACGGGGGCGCCGGCGCCGTGTCCTTCCACCG
>CANJKV010000168.1 GCA_947474855.1 Aurantimonadaceae bacterium
AGCTCGCCGGTCATCGCCAAGGCCATCGGCGCGGACGCGGCGGGCCTCGCCTTCGAGGCCTACGACGCGGCGGTGGAGAACGGCTCGGACGTCCTCATCATCGACACGGCCGGCCGCCTCCAGAACCGCACGGAGCTGATGGCGGAGCTGGAGAAGATCGTGCGCGTCCTCCAGAAGCGCGAGCCCGACGCCCCGCACACGGTGCTCCAGACGCTCGACGCGACGACGGGCCAGAACGCCCTCAGCCAAGTCGAGATCTTCCGCAACGTCGCGGGGGTCAACGGCCTCGTGATGACCAAGCTCGACGGCTCGGCCCGCGGCGGCATCCTCGTGGCGATCGCCGCCAAGCACCGCCTCCCCGTCTACTTCGTCGGCGTCGGCGAGGGCATCGACGACCTCGAGCCCTTCGACGCGAAGGATTTCGCCGAAGCCATCGCCGGCACGGCGCCCGCCCCGGCGGGCTGAGGCCGCCATCGGCCCTCAGCCTTTCAGGGCCTCCGTCAGACCCGCCGCGACGTCCGCGAATGCGGCGTTGCGGGCGTCGAGCGAGGCCGTCGTATCGGCGATGTAGACGCTGGCCACCACCGGCGCGCCGGTCGGCGGCCAGATCACCGCCACGTCGTTGGCGACCCCCCGGTCCCCCGTTCCCGTCTTGTCGCCGACGCGCCAGGTCTTCGGCAGGCCGGCGCGCAGCCGCTTGTCGCCGGTGGTGTTGGCGACGAGCCAGCCGCTCAGGGTATCGCGGGACGCCGGCGACAGGACGTCGCCGAGGACGACGCGCGCGAGGCTGTCCGTCATGGCGGCGGGCGTCGTCGTGTCGCGCGGATCGCCCGGCGGCACGTCGTTCAGCTCCGTTTCCCAGCGGTCGAGACGCGTCTGCGCATCCCCGATCGAGCGCAGGAAGCGGGTGAAGCCGGCCGGACCGTCGAGGCTCTTCAGGATGAGGTTTCCGGCCGTGTTGTCGCTGCGCGTCACGGCCGCGTGGCAGATTTCGGCCATCGTCATGCCCGCGCCGGCGGCCTGCGTCTCGGTCACCGGCGAATAGGTCACGAGGTCGCTCGCCGCGAAGCGCACGCGCCGCTCCAGGCTCTCCTCGCCCGTGTCGACGCGGGCGAGAACCGCCGCAGCGCCCAGCGCCTTGAAGGTCGAGCAGAGGGGAAAGCGCTCGCTCGCGCGGTGCTCCCAGCGCTTGCCGCTGCCCGTGTCGAGGATCGACACGCCGAGCCTGGCGCCGAGCCCCGCTTCGATCTCGGACAGCCGGGCGGAGAGCGCGTCGCGCGAAGGCTCGGCGCGAAGCCGGATCGGAAGCAAGGTGGTGGCTGGAAGCGCGGCGAGCATGACGGAGAAGCGGCGTCGGGACAGGTGCATCGTCAGGTCTCCTGAGGATTGGACCATCTCGGGATAGGACGGCCGCCAAGACGCCACAAACGAGCTTATCTCCCGGGAGCCATGAATTGGATTGGGGCATGGGCCCCGAGCGAGCCGCCGCGGGGCTTCCATGGTCCGACCCTACCTGCCCCTCACCGCGCTGCGCGCCTTCGAGGCCTCGGCGCGCCATCTCAGCTTCACCCGCGCGGCGATCGAGCTCTGCGTCACCCAGGCCGCGGTCAGCCACCAGGTGAAGCGGTTGGAGGAGCGGCTCGGCGTGTCGCTGTTCAAGCGCCTGCCGCGCGGTCTCATGATCACCGAGGAGGGCGAGGCGCTGCTGCCGGTGCTGCGCGAGGCCTTCGACCGGGTCGCCGACACGCTGGAGCGCTTCGGCGCGGGCCGGCCGCGGGAGGTCCTGGCGGTCGGGGCGGTCGGCACCTTCGCGGTCGGCTGGCTCCTGCCGCGCCTGCCCGACTTCGTCGAGCACCACCCCTTCGTGGATTTGCGCCTGTCCACCAACAACAACCGCGTCGACATGGCGGCGGAAGGGCTTGACTTCGCCGTGCGCTTCGGCGGCGGCGCCTGGCATGGGATCGAGGCCGAGGCCTTGTTCGAGGCGCCGCTCTCGCCGCTTTGCCTGCCGCGCATCGCGGCGCGCCTCGGCGAGCCGGCCGATCTCCTCGGCGAAACGCTCCTGCGCTCCTATCGCAGCGACGAGTGGCCGCGCTGGTTCGCGGCGGCGGGCGTTTCGCCGCCCCGTCTCGTCAGCGGCCCCGTCTTCGATTCCTCGCTCGCCATGATGGAAGCGGCGCTCCAAGGCGCGGGCGTCGCGCTCGCGCCGCCTGCCATGTTCGCGCGGCAGCTCGATGCCGGCGCGGTGGAGCGGCCCTTCGCGGTCTCCACCGTTCTCGGCGGCTATTGGCTGGCGCGCCTCCAGTCGCGCGAGCCGACGCCGGCCATGCGCGCCTTCCGCGACTGGATCCTGTCGCAGGCCCGAACCTCGGCCCCGTCCCGTTCCGATCCGCCTTCGCTTTCCCCGGCGCCCCCGCTATAGGAAAGGCTTCCGCCGCGCCGGCGAAGGATGCGGCCGGCGGCCAGGAGGAGTGCCCATCGCCATGGCCCGGCCCGTCACCACGATCGAGGATTTGCGCATCATCGCCAAGCGGCGCGTGCCGAAAATGTTCTACGACTACGCCGATTCCGGCGCCTGGACGGAGAGCACCTACCGCGCCAACCAGGCCGACTTCGCCGCGATCAAGCTGCGCCAGCGCGTCGCCGTCGACATGCGCGACCGGACGCTCGCCACGACCATCGCCGGCCAGCCGGCCTCGATGCCCGTGGCCCTCGCTCCGACCGGCCTCACCGGCATGCAGCACGCCGACGGCGAGATCCTCGCCGCGCGCGCGGCCGAGAAGGCGGGCGTGCCCTTCTGTCTTTCCACGATGTCGATCTGCTCGATCGAGGACGTGGCGGAGCACGCGACCAAGCCCTTCTGGTTCCAGCTCTACGTGATGAAGGACCGCGAGTTCTCCTCCTCGCTGATCGCCCGCGCCAAGGCCGCGGGCTGCTCGGCGCTGGTGCTGACCGTCGACCTCCAGATCCTCGGCCAGCGCCACAAGGACATCGTCAACGGCATGACGGCACCGCCGAAGCTGACGGTGAAGAACATCCTCGACATGGCGATCCGGCCGCGCTGGTCCCTCGGCATGCTCGGCACGCAGCGGCGCACCTTCCGCAACCTCGTCGGCCACGCCAAGGGCGTCTCGAACCTGTCCTCGCTCTCCTCCTGGACGGCCGAGCAGTTCGACCCGGCGCTGTCCTGGGAGGACGTCAAGCGCATCCGCGACGAATGGGGCGGCACGCTGATCCTCAAGGGCATCCTCGACCCCGAGGACGCGCAGAAGGCAGCCGAGACCGGCGCCGACTCGATCGTCGTGTCCAACCATGGCGGCCGCCAGCTCGACGGCGCGGTGTCCTCGATCTCGGCGCTCCCCGACATCGTCTCGGCGGTGGGGAACCGGATCGAGGTCCTGATGGATGGGGGTGTCCGCTCCGGCCAGGACGTCCTCAAGGCCGTAGCGCTGGGCGCAAAGGGGGTCATGATCGGCCGCGCCTTCCTGTATGGCCTCGGCGCCGACGGCGAGGCGGGCGTGACGAAGTGCCTCGACATCATCCGCAAGGAGCTCGACGTCACCATGGCGCTCTGCGGCCATCGCGACATCCGGAACGTCGGCCGCGAAATCCTGGTGCCGGGCACCCTCCCCTCGCCGGCGCGCCACGCCGAGCACCGGGCGGAAGCCGCGCTCGCAGCGGCCGAGTGAGGGCGCGGCGCCCGTGCTCGACCACGTCTCGATCTCCGTCGGCGAGGACATGGCGGCGGCGGAGCGCTTCTGGGACGCCGTGACGACCGCGCTCGGCATCCCAAAGGTCGGCGCCGCGCCGGACTGGCTCGGCTACGGGGAACGGGCCGACGCCGACCATCCCGAGCGCGCCTACCTGTCGGTCCGCCCCGGCCCGGCGGGAATGGTCGCCGGGCGGCACTGGTGCTTCAAGGCCGAGAGCCGCGCGGCCGTCGACGCCTTCCACCGCGCCGGCCTTTGCGCGGGCGGCACGGACGACGGTGCGCCGGGCCTGCGGCCGCATTACCATCCCCACTACTACGCCGCCTTCCTCCTCGACCCCGCCGGCAACCGCGTCGAAGCCGTCTGCCACCGGGCGGGCGGCTAGGGCCGCCGGGCTTCGAGCCGCTCCAGACGCGCCGCGACGTCTTCCATGAACTCGGCGATCCGGGCGAGCTCGGCGGTGCGCAGGGCGTCGAGCTTCTCGTGCAGCGCCAGGATCTCGATCTCCGACTTGAGGTTCACCTCGTAGTCGTGGCGCGCCTCGAGCCGGTCGCGGTCGGACGCGCGGTTCTGCGACATCATGATGATCGGCGCCTGGAAGGCCGCGATCATCGAGAGGACGAGGTTGAGGAAGATGAAGGGATAGGGATCGGGCGCGTCCCGCGCCAGGAGCATGGTGTTGCCCGCGACCCAGGCCGCCAGGAAGATGAAGAAGCCGATGATGAAACCCCAGGAGCCGCCGACCGCCGCGATCCGGTCGGCGACGCGGTCGCCGAAGCTCGCCTCGCGCCCGAACTGGATGTTGGTGTCGGCGGCGATGATCGAGTTTTGGCGGGCGCTTTCCAGAACCCGCCGCTCGGCGGGCGCCAGGCGTTGCGGCCCCCTGCCCAGCCAGCGCTGCACCACCTTGGCCTTGGCCTCGTCGATCGCCATGTCGTGTCCGCGTCGCTCGTTTGGAGTGTCCTGCCGACGCCGGATCTAGCGCAGCTTCGGGCAGAATGCGCGGGGCTGCACCCTTCGCGTGCTCTGGCGCGCGGTTTCGGGCTTTTCTCCGACACGGTCCCGCCTATCGTTTGGCGGACGAGCGAGCGGAGGCGCGGAAATGTTCGAGGGCTTCGAGGAACGGTTCGTCGACGGCGACGGCGCGGCGATCTTCTGCCGCATCGCCGGTTCGGGGCCGCCGATGCTGCTGCTCCACGGCTATCCCCAGACCGGGGCCATGTGGGCCGAGGCGGCCGTGCGGCTGGCCGAGCACTTCACGGTCGTGGTCGCCGACCTTCGCGGCTACGGCCGCTCCGACACGCCGCGCGACCGCGAGAAGCGCAATCATTCCAGCTATTCCAAGCGGACCATGGCGCGCGACATGGTGGCGGTCATGTCCCATCTCGGCCATCGCGTCTTCCATGTCTGCGGGCATGATCGCGGCGCGCGGGTGGCCTACCGCATGGCGCTCGACTTTCCGGAGCGTGTGGGACGCCTCGCCCTCCTCGACATTCTGCCGACGGTCGAGGTCTGGGACGCGATGGACGCGAACGCGGCGATCAAGTCTTATCATTGGCCCTTCCTCGCCCAGCCCGAGCCGCTTCCCGAAACGCTGATCGCGGCCGACCCGGTCTATTATCTCGAGCACACGCTGAGGAGCTGGACGAAGCGCAAGGACCTTTCGGCCTTCTCCAACGATGCGCTGGAGGACTATCGCGCAGCCTTTCGCCAGAAGGGCCATATCCACGCCGCCTGCGAGGATTACCGCGCGGGCGCGACGATCGACCGCGAGATTGACGAGGAGGACCGCGCCGCCCACCGGCGGATTCAGGCGCCGACCTTCGTGATCTGGGGCACCGATTACGGCGTGGCGAAGTCCGGCGACCCCCTGGCGATCTGGCGGCGCTGGTGCGACAGCGTCGAGGGCGCCGGCGTCGATGCCGGCCACTTCCTGGTGGAGGAGGCGCCGGATGACACTCTGAAGCACCTCCTCGGTTTCTTTCTGCCCTCTCCGGATCAGGACGAGGACGAGGCCTGACGGTCGAGGCCTGAGCCGGCCCTCAACGCGACGAACGAACCCGCGGACGGGATCGCCCCGACCTGGAAGCTTGGGACCTCGTCCCCGACCGCCCGATCGTCCCGCGCATCAGGATGATTCCGTGCCCCGCGGCCTGCGACGCGAAGTCCCAGCCCCGCGGAACACGATCCGGAACAGAAGTTCCGCGCACCTCATCCGCGACCGAAGACAACAGCCCCGAATCAGCAGAATGACGCGTCGCCCTCCCCCTCCACAGACTGCTCCACGATAAGAACACCTGACTTACTACAGCGAATATATCATCATATACACTTATTATAAATCCAGATATACGGCTTTTCTGGTCAGCCCCGATCCAATTCTACATGGATAATCATGCGATGCTTGCACTTTGATGCAATTCTTCGCGACCAAAGCGACCAGAGCGCAAGACTTCGGCGTCAAGCTCGCGATCAACGATGAAACCATCGCTTGCGGGAAGGCACGAGGCACATGACGAAGATCAACGTTTTCTGGACCGGGGACCGAGCCCGGGGACAGGCCGGCGGTCTGGCCGACACCATGCTCGCCACGGCCCAGAAGGCCGCGGACGACTGGGGTAAACATATCCAGGGCAACGGCGTCCTCGATATCGCTCTGGACGTCCGAGATCTCGGGCGGGGCGTGCTCGCCGTCGGCGGCCCGGAATGGGCGTGGAACGGCTCCGGATGGAGCTACGCCACGACCTTGGAAGCTCGAGAAGACCGCGACGCCAACGGCTGGAAGGCCGACGGCAACCTTGCCTTCAGCCAGCGCCAGATCGGCGCGTCCTTCTTCGATCCCATGGGATCGGCCTGGGTGCCGCGCGACAAGTTCGACGCCTATACGATCATGCTCCACGAGATCGGCCATGCTCTCGGGTTTCTCGACTTCCGCGCCACGACCCACATCAACGGAGTGCCGCACTTCGATGGTCCCAACACTCGGACCGTGATCGGCGGTCCCGTCCCCATCGACGGCGCGGGTGCGCACTATTCGTGGTTCAGGGGCCTCATGGATGCCACCCTCGGCAAGGGCGCGCGCGAAACGATATCGGACCTCGACCTTGCCATGATGCAGGACAAGGGCCTGCCGATCGCGACGGAGCGTGCCGACAAGATCTGGCTGGGCAACCGCTCCGACACGTTCTTCGGCTATGGCGGCGACGACGTGATCGACGGCGGCGCCGGCAATGATCGGATCGACGGGGGTGCGGGCGACGACACGCTGTCCGGCGGGGTCGGGGACGACATCCTTCTGGGCGGCGCAGGCAACGACACGCTCAACGGCGGCGCTGGCCGCAACAACCTCGACGGCGGCGCGGGCATCGACAAGGCGGTCTTCGCAGGCTCGAGTTCGGGCTACGCTCTCGTGTTCGATCTGGCGGCGACCGCCGGCCCGCTCAGCGTGAAGAACCTCGCTACCGGCCTCGTCGACACGCTGACGTCGATCGAGACCTTGAGCTTCAACGACGCGGTGCTGGACGCCAAGGGCCTCGTCGACGTGGCGCTGGCCCGATACGGCACGACCGCCTCGGCCGGTCCGGGTCAGATCGAGATGGTCCTCAACCGGACTTCGGACGGCCTTTCGCCGCAGACCATCCCCGAGATCGACGGCCCCTTCGTCGCCTCGGCACGCGCGCGCTTCGACAATCTCGCCGGCGGGCATTTCCAGCGCATCTTCGATACGGGGAACGGCGCGGGCGCGGACAACATCTGGCTCGGTCAGGTTGCCAACAGTCGCGACATGGCCTTCGAGATCCTGGACGGCGGCGTCAAGCACCGCATCGTGGCCAAGGACACCATCGTCCAGGGCGTCGAGGCCAAATGGACCGCCGGTGTCAACGAGAACGGCTGGATGCGCCTCTATAAGGACGACATCCTCGTGGCCGAAGGCCATGGCGTCGTGCCGCGCAACGTCGAGCGGACGAGCGACCTGATCGGCAAGTCGAACTGGGGGCACGACACGGCCCTGATCGGAGCCGTGTACGACCTCGACGTCAAGGTCGACCTGCCCCGCATCAAGGGCGCCTTCACGGCCAGCGCCGACGTGCGCTTCGACGATCTCGACAGCGGCTCGTGGCAGCGGGTCTTCGATGCCGGCAACGGCCCAGGGTCGGACAATGTCTTTCTCACCCAGGTTGGCACATCCGCCGACATGCAGTTCACCATCATAGCGGGCGACCGACCGGCTTCGATCGTGGCGCGCAACGTCATCGTCGAGGGCCAGGAGACGCATTGGACCGCGAGCGTCAACGACACGGGCTGGATGCGCCTCTTCAAGGACGGCGCGCTCGTGGCCGAAGGTCAGGGCGTCGTGCCGCGCGATATCGAGCGGTCGAGCGAACTCGTCGGACGGTCGAACTGGAGTGCGGACACGCCGCTCATCGGCACGGTCAGCGACCTTGCCATCACCCCGCACAAGGCCATTCCGGAGATCGACGGCGCCTTCCGGGTCTTCGCTCAGGTGCGCTTCGACGACCTCGACGGCGGCCTGTTCCAGCGGATCTTCGACACCGGGAACGGCCACAACAGCGACAACATCTGGCTCGGACAGGTTGGCAGCGGCGACGACATGGCCTTCGAGATCCTGGTCGGCTCGACGAAGCACCGCATCACGGCCAACGACGTTCTCGTCGAAGGCGAAACGGCCCGGTGGGAGGCGGGCGTCAACGATGCGGGCTGGATGAGCCTCCACAAGAACGGCAAGCTCGTCGCCGAAGGCCAGGGCGCCGTGCCCTCGGACATCGCGCGCGTCAGCGATCTCGTCGGTGCGTCGAACTGGAAGGCCGACACCGTCCTCATCGGCCAGGTGCAGGACCTGATCTTCGTCTGACCAGTCGCGCCACGCCTATGATACCCGCCCGCCTATGAACGGACCCTTCGGGCCAGTTCATGCGGTGCCGGAAGACGCTCAGAGGCCGCGCGGGCTGCCGCCGCGCGGCTGATGCCAAGAAGGGGCATTTCAAGCGTGCGACGGTATCATTCAGGATGTCAGGCGGGCCGATCGACACAATCGGCCCGTTCAGCCGCCGCGACAAGCCGACGGAAGCTCCGGCGTCACTCCGGCGGCGCCGCGATCTCAGCCGCCCGGGCAGGACGCGGCGCCCCCTGCCCTTCGCCTTAAGCGCTCAGCGGCGGTTGGTCTGACCCTGGGCGATGGCGGTGTAGGGAATCACGAACGCGCTGTTCTCGATGTCGCGTCCGGTCTGGACGTCGTAGATCATCACCGTCGTGTCCTTGCCCTGCGCGTCGCGGATGGTCCACTGCTTGAGCTCGTAGGACTTCGGATCGAACATCATGGTGATGCGCGAATTGCCGAAGACCGACTTGTCCCCCATCACGATGGTGGTGAGGTCGGGCGCCTCCTTGACGCTCTCGATGTTGGCGGCGGACAGGTCGATGCGCCGGTCGAGCAGAAGCTTCAGCGGCGTCTTCGACAGGGGATAGGTGTCCCAGGTGTTGAGCTTGCGGTTGTTCACCGCGACGTTCTTGCCGTCGGAGATCACGCGCAGGGGCGCGCCGGAATAATCGAAGCGCACCTTGCCCGGCCGCTCGATGTAGAACTTGCCCTCCAGCTGGCGGCCGTTCGGATCGAACTGCATGAAGTTGCCGGACATGGAGGGAATGGTGGCGAAGTGGTCGGCGATGGCCTGGGCCGTCGCGCCGGCCGCCTGGGCATGGGCGAGGGTCGCCGGCAGGAGGGCAGCGGCGGCGCTTGCCAGAAGCACGGCGCCGGCAAGGCTGGAGCGGAACAGGGAGGTGAGCCTCATAGGCGAAATCCGTTTCTCTTAGGGCCGCCCTTCGCGGGGAAGCAACCCGGTTTGGGCGGAGCGTGCGCCGTGCTGGCACCGCCGGCCGGCACGGGCTTCAGGGTGGAATGTAGGATCGGCTCGGGGCAGTATTAGGGCATCCGCGTCTTCGTGAACGTGGGCGCCGGATCCGTGAGCGGGAGGGAAGCCGGCCGCCAGAGCGAACGCGCTCCCCGACTCGTCACGACCAAGGCGACCGGTCGCGCCCCTTCGCTGCGAGCATGACCAGGCCCACGGCGAAACCGAAGCCAGCTCCCATCAGGAGCACGGAGCTTACCGGGTCCCGCTCCCGCGCGGCCGAGGCAACCGCTCCGTCCGGGCCCTCAGCGCCCCGCACGGCTCGCTTCCGTTCGCAGGCTTGCTTCGCTCCGAGGGCGATCGGTAGGAGCGACAGGCTTCCGATCAGGGCGGCGATCACAGCGATCCGCGCGGCCAGGACATTCCAATCGTTCACGATGCCCAGGCCGAGGGGCACGGGCGCCGTCGGCGCCCCGGTGGAAACCACCCAGCAGAAGGCCGACAGCGCGGTGACGATCCAGGCCAGAGCCTGAAGAAGAAATGCGACGTTTGCGTATGTCATGGACTCGCTCCGGTTGTGGGACCGGAGCGATTCTGGATCGCGATCGCGAAAGATAAAGCTCCTGATCAGATCGCTTCTTCCGTCGGCACCAGGATCTCGCGCTTGCCCGCATGGTTGGCGGGGCCGACGATCCCTTCCTTCTCCATCCGCTCGATGATCGACGCCGCTCGGTTGTAGCCGATGCCGAGGCGCCGCTGGACGTAGGAGGTGGACGCCTTGCCGTCGCGCAGGACAACGGCGACCGCCTGGTCATAGAGGTCGGCGCCTTCGTCGACTTCGCCCGATGCGCCGCCGCCGTTCTTGCCGCCGGCTGCGGGGGCGTCGGCCTCCTCGTCCTCGTCGACGAGGATCGCGTCGAGGTAGTCCGGCACGCCCTGCGCCTTCAGGTGGTTGACGATCGCCTCGACCTCGTTGTCGCCCACGAAGGGGCCGTGGACGCGCTGAATGCGCCCGCCGCCGGCCATGAAGAGCATGTCGCCCTGGCCGAGGAGCTGCTCGGCGCCCTGCTCGCCGAGGATGGTGCGCGAGTCGATCTTCGAGGTCACCTGGAAGGAGATGCGGGTCGGGAAGTTCGCCTTGATCGTGCCGGTGATGACGTCGACCGAGGGGCGCTGCGTCGCCATGATGACGTGGATGCCGGCAGCGCGGGCCATCTGGGCGAGGCGCTGGACGGTGCCTTCGATGTCCTTGCCCGCGACCATCATCAGGTCGGCCATCTCGTCGATGAGGACGACGATGTAGGGCAGCGGCTGGAGGTCGAACTCCTCCGTCTCGAAGACCGGCTCGCCGGTCTCGCGGTCGAAGCCCGTCTGGACGGTGCGAGAGATCGTCTCGCCGCGCTCGATGGCGGAAGCCACGCGCTCGTTGAAGCCGTCGATGTTGCGCACGCCCACCTTCGACATCTTGCGGTAGCGATCCTCCATCTCGCGCACCGCCCACTTCAGGGCGACGACCGCCTTCTTCGGGTCGGTGACGACGGGGGTGAGGAGGTGCGGGATGCCGTCGTAGATCGACAGCTCCAGCATCTTCGGGTCGATCATGATCAGGCGGCACTGCGCCGGGGTCATCCGGTAGAGCAGCGACAGGATCATGGTGTTGATCGCCACCGACTTACCGGAGCCCGTGGTGCCGGCGACGAGCAGGTGGGGCATCTTGGCGAGGTCGGCGATCACCGGCTCGCCGCCGATGGTCTTGCCGAGCGTCAGCGCGAGCTTGCCCTTGTTCTGGGCGAAGCTCTCGGCCGCCATCATCTCGCGCAGGTA
>CANJKV010000169.1 GCA_947474855.1 Aurantimonadaceae bacterium
GCGAGCGTGCGCATGCTGGTAGGCCGCCTTGCGTTCGGTTCGCCAGATGCCGGGCTGCTCCTGTCGCTCCTTCCGGACCTCGTCCATGTCCGCGGTCTGGCGCGCATCGCCACGCTGGTGAAGCTCGTCCGAAGCGAGGCGCAGGACGAACGACCCGCTCGGGACATGGTGCTGGAGCGACTGCTGGAGGTGCTTCTCATCGAGGCGCTGCGGGCAACATTCGATAGAGCCGCCCCGCCGGGGCTCCTTCGCGGCCTCGCCGACGCCCGGCTGTCGAGCGCGATACGGTCCATCCATAGGGATCCGCGACGCGACTGGACCGTGGAACAGTTGGCACGGGAGGCGTCGCTTTCACGCTCGGTCTTCTTCGACAGGTTCCGCCGGGAGGTGGGGTCCGCGCCCATCGAGTACCTCCTGTCCTGGAGGATGGCGCTCGCCAGGAACATGCTGCGGCGTGGGGAGGGCAGCGTGAAGGAGGTCGCGGAACGCGTCGGCTACGGATCCGCCAGCTCCTTCAGCGTCGCGTTCACCCGGTTCGTCGGCATCCCGCCAATGCGCTTCGCTCGCTTGGATGGATCAAAGATCGGCCAGTGATCTCGGCGCTCCTGCCTACTGATGGGCTTTCAAAGATGCGACTTGAACGACGCAGCTTGACTGACCGCGGATGGGCTGCTTGCGGGCGTCCGCTTCTGGGGCAAGATAGTGGAGGCTTGCCATCCACGGTGGTCGCGAGCCTCACGCAAATGATCGAACAATGGGGTGAAACCGCCGGCGCAAACTCGGCTACGGCATGCTCTGAGGTGCCGTGCGTGTAAGCGAAACCCCCAAGTCAGAACTTACAGGTCAACGGATGTGTCAACGCACGCGCATGCCGTTGAAGAGCAGGTCCACCAGATGGGCAACGCGCGTCGCTGGAACCTTCTCTTTTTCAACCGCGATTGAGATGGCGCTCACGACGCAGATGATGTCGTCGAAGCTGGCGTCTCCGCGTACGACCCCGGCTTCCTTCGCGCGCCGGAGGAGTCGGTACCCTTCTTCGGTGATCGCGTTGCAGCCGGGTGTTCCATGCTGGATGACCGTCCCGAGCGAAGCGGCGAGGCTCTGGTAGACGCTCGTGTTCAGCGCGAGCTCCTCGAGGAAGCGACGTAGCGCTTCCTCGGGCTGATGATCCGCACCCCGCGCGCGGCTCGCTTCTGCGACCGACATGAAGCGTTCGTTGCTCGTGGCTGCCAGGAGCGCCTCTCGCGTCGGGAAACGACGATAAAGCGTGCCGGCCCCGACCTTGGCCCGCTTGGCCACCTCGTCCAGCGACACGCTCGCCCCTCGCTCCAGAAAGAGTTCCTCCGCCGCGACGAGAATGCGTTGGCGGTTTCGTTCCGCATCGGCGCGCAGACCAGCTCCGGCCATGGTCGCTCCTTGGCTTGCAAAGTGGAGAATGTCTCCATATCGTAAGTGGAGAAGCAGTCCACTTATGCGAGGCGATATGATGGCGAACCGGTTCGAACACAAGGTCGTGGTGGTCACGGGCGGGAGTGATGGCATCGGGTTGGCATCCGCGCGGCGCTTTGCGGAGGAAGGCGCTTGGGTCTACATCACCGGACGGCGGCAGGAACTGCTCGACGAGGCGGTCGGCCAGATCGGTCACGGCGCCGTCGGCGTGCGGGGCGACGTCACGAACCTTGCCGACCTGGCTTCGCTCTACGAGCGCGTCGAGCGCGACCACGGCAGGGTCGATGTCGTCTTCGCCAACGCGGGCATGCACCAGCCCGTCTCGCTCGAGGCGATCGAGGAAGCGCACTTCGACTCGACGTTCGGCCTCAACGTGAAGGGCCTGCTCTTCACCGTACAGAAGGCGCTGCCACTGATGTCGCAAGGGGGCGTGATCGTCCTCAACGGCTCGATCGCGGGATCGAAGGCGTATCCTGGACAGTCGCTCTACAACGCCAGCAAGGCCGCCGTCCGCTCCTTCGCGCGAAGCTGGACGATCGACCTGAAGGACCGCGGCATCCGCGTGAATGTCGTCTCTCCCGGTGCGACCGAGACCCGGCTGATGCGCGGATACTTCGACTCCGCCCCGGGAGCTGAGCAGGACGTCGTCAGCGGGGTTCCTCTCGGACGCCTGGGGCGTCTCAAGGAGGTCGCGGCTGCCGTGCTTTACCTCGCGTCGAGCGAAAGCAGCTTCGTCGCGGGCCACGAGCTCTTCGTCGATGGCGGGGTCGCGGCGGTCTAACCAAGCGCAGCGGACTGGAGTGCTTACTCGGCCAGCGAGTGCTCTCGGGCTACCTCCGGGGACGCACCGCAGGAAGACCTGCGCCGGACCTCCGGTCAATCGCAATGGGTCGTAGGCTCACGCAGACATCGCTTCCCGATGCGTCGTTCCTGCACAGCGTAACGGAGAGGGGGCCCGCGATGGTTTCCGCGCCCCGCACATGACCGCTTTCCGGAAGTCGTCCAACGCGTTGGAAGGGCGGTAATGGGTCGACGGGCGTCATCTCTCCGCACAAGAATGTTTCATCGGAAACCCAGGTCGAGCGTTTAGCCGTAGGCGACCCATCCGCGGAAAGTGAAGGCCGCGTAGAACAGTTCGACATCGGTGAAGCCGGCTTCCCGTAGCAGCGCCTCGTCCTCCTCTGAAGCGACGGCAGGAAGGCGAGCACCGACGCCCGCAGCCGCGTTGCGAGCCTGTTCGATCGGCATGCCAGAGGCTGCGGCGAAGCGGCCGAGCCAGCGCGCCTTGCCAGCCGGATCCTGTGGGAAGCTGTGATGGGCGACGACGAAGGGCGCACCTGGCGCGAGCCGCCGCCGGACCTCGACGAGCGTGCGCAGGCGCTCCGCGCGCGGCAGGAAGTGCAGCGTCAGAAGGCAGGTCGCCCCGTCGAACGGCCCGGTGGGCGCGACGTCGATGATGCCCTTGTGGAAGCGCACCCGGGAGGCGAGAGGACCGAGCGTTCGCGCCGCGAGCGCCAGCATCTCGGCCGACGGGTCGACGCCGTCGAACAGCCATCCGGGATGCTCTTCCGCGAAGGCCTTCAGCTCTAGCCCGCCACCGGCACCCAGGACCAGGACACGACCCTCGTCCCCGACGCGCTCGGCGAGGATGAGGCTCGTCATCCGATGCAGGTGAGCGAGGCCGGGCACCATCCGGACCAGGCCTTCGAGGTAGCGCTCGGCCGCTTGCGGATCCGAGAAGGGCGTCATTCGGCAGCTCCAGCCTCCATTATCGTGCGAACCGGCGCCCGGTGCTCCGCCGCTGGCAGCGTCAGCCGTCCTTGCGCGTCCAGGCGCCGAACATCATGTCGAGGACGTGGGTCGAGCCGGAGGCGAGGCGCTCCTCGTTGAGCCGCGCGGCCAGGGAATCGATCTCGATCTTTTGAGCGGTGGCGACGCCGCGCTTCAACTCGCCGCCGCTCGCCATGGCCGCGCTCAGCCGAACACGAGCGTGCGGTGAACGGCGACGCCCGCCGTGACGCCGTCGCTCGCCGCCCAGGCGACGCTGTGCGGGGCGCGGGCGATGTCGCCGGCCGCAAAGACGCCGGGAACGCTCGTCATCCGGTTCGCGTCCGTGCGGATCACCGGGCCGAGCGGCCCTTCGTCTATCGCGCAGCCGAGGCGCTCGGCGAGGTCGCTGTTCAGGCGCGTCGGCGCGCCGATAAAGAAGGCGTCGACCGGCACGGCTCGCCCACTGTCCAATGCGACGCTCACGGGATCGCCGTCCACGCCTTCCAGTGCCCGAACACGGGCCGGCTCAAGGGTGACGCCGCGCCGGGCGAGTTCGTCCCGCGTTACAATGTCAGGCACCTCGTTGCCGTCGGGGAGGAGAATCGTCGGCCCCCATTCGGCGATCAGCATCGCCTAATGGACGGACCGCGGCGAGGCGTAGAGGACGCCCAGGCGTTGCCCGGCGAACTCGTAGCCGTGGCAGTACGGGCAGTGGAGGACGGTGCTGCCTTAGCGCTCGGCAAGGTCCGGAACAGCCGGCAGCACGTCGGAGACGCCGAAGGCGAGCACCAGCTTCGAAGCCTCGAGCGTCCGGCCGTCGTCGAGGGTGACCGCGAAGCCGTTCTCGACTGCGCGCGCGTCGACGACCGATCCCGTTACCAGCGAGGCCTCGTCATAGGCGGCGAGCTGCGCGCGAGCCGCCGCGAGGATCGCCTGCGGGCTCGATCCGTCCTGCGCGAGGAAGCCGTGGGAGTGGGCCGCGAAGCGGTTGCGCGGCGCGCCCGCATCGATCACCGCCACGCTTCGGCGGCCGCGGACGATGTAGGTGGCGGCCGACAGGCCCGCGAAGCTGCCGCCGACGACGATCGCGTCATGCCGCATGGGGCGTCTCCTCGAACTCGCAACGGCTGGAGCGCCGCGTCAGGCGCGCGTGGAAGTCGGCGTGAAGGGCAGCGAGCGTGATCTCGCCGAACCGACCGAGGAGCAGCGCCTCGGCGCGGGCGAAGCTGTCGTCCAGTGCCGCGTTGACCGCCTCCTCGACGAGGCAGCCCGGCGCTTCCGTGCGGTTGCCCATGGCGAAGAGGGTGGGCGAGCCGAGGGCCTCGTAGACCTCGCGCAGCGTGACGGTGGAAAGGTCCCGCGCGAGCCTCCAGCCGCCGCCGTGGCCCTTGGCCGAGCGTACGAGGCCCTGATCTCGCAGGCCCGCCATGATCCGGCGGATCACAACGGGGTTCGTCTGCATGGCCTTGGCGAGGTGCTCGGAGGTGACCGGACCATCGGTCTCGGCCATGTGGAGGAGGACGTGCAGGACGCCCGACAATCGCCTGTCTCGTTTCATGCGACATAGGATGTTGCGTAAGGCTTGCCTTGTCATGTCGGCGGAGGTCGGCCCGGCGTCCGGGCTGCTGCATCACGGCTGGTCGCGCGGCGCCCCGACAGCAACATCCGCCCCTTCAGCCGCTGAGGATGCCACGGCGTTGCAAGGCGCGTCTCGCGCCCGAGGCACCCCAAGGATCGTCCTCGTCCATCCCGGCGAGTTCGTCGTCGCGCAGCGGAGTCGCCTCGATGAGGGGTACGGGGCCGAAGGGCAGGCCCTCGATGACGCGGCTGTCCGCGCTGAGGGCGAGCCGCGTCATCGGCCGACATTCCGCGTGCAGTCGGCAGAACAGGATCGCCCCGTTCTCACGGACATCCCGCGCCACGCGGTAGCCGTCGGCGACGAGATCGCCGACGCCGATCAGCACGCCCGCCCAGAGGCTCAGCGAAGCCGGATCGGACGGCATGGGATTGCCGGCGCCGCCGAGCCGCATGAAGACCTCGCACTCGACGCCGTTCTCCGGCGTCGTCACGCCCGCCCAGGGCGTCGACAACCCGTCGGTGGCGAGAAGGATCTGGTCTCCCGCCTGCACCTGCATGATCCGGCGGTGGGGCTGGAACCAGCGGGTCTGCCCGTGGATGTTCGCCTCGCCCCGTTCGAGCGCGAAGCCCGGCTCGGCGGTCCCGACCGAGTTCCAGAACGATCGGCGGGCGTCCGCGGCCTTTGCATAGAGGGGATCGTCAGGCCCTCTCGGCACCAGCGCGGCATCGAACGTCGCCTCGACCCTCACCGTGCCGCGCTGCCAGGGCAGGCGCGCCCGTGACCAGCGAACGACCACCTTGTTGACCGGCGTGGCGGAACCGGCCGCGATCCGCGCGACGACATCGTCGAGGATCCGCAGGCTGGCGTCGTCGTGATCCAGGAGGCTCCCGTCGCGGCTGTGATAGCCGCCCATGCGGCTGGCGTGGCCCGCCTGCATTGTCGTGGCCGTCCATTCGCCGCTGACGGCATCGGTCGGCGCCCCGTCCAGGACCGCGCGCAGGTCGCGCTCGGCATCGCCGGCGGAATAGATGTCCATCACCTGTCCTCCTGTGGTCGCTCCGTTCGACCGCGTCAGGCCGTTTCCCGGCGGCCCGGCGGCCCGGCGGCCCGGCGGCCCGGCGCGCGGCTGCGCATCGGCAAGCCTTTCCGCGGCGCATGACGATACGATGACCGCGCCGCACGCCGCGCGGGGACCGCGGCCCCCGGATCGCTGCCATCCGATAGCCGGTCCGGATGGGCGACAGGCTCAGCCGCGACGTGCGACGAGAATGCCGAGGAGCACGATGGCGCCGCCCGCCGCTTGCGGAGCGCCCAGGCTCTCGCCAAGCAGGAGCCAGGCAAGAAGCGCCGCGACGACGGGTTGCAGCAAGAGGGTCAGCGAGGAGAAGGCCGCCGGCAGGTAGGCGAGGGCATAGGCGATGAGGCCCTGGCCACCGACATGGCTGACGAGGGCGAGCCCGAGCACCATCGCCCAGCCATAGGCTGTCGCGGGAACGATGTCGGCCTCCGCGACGAGGGTCGGAGGCAGCATGCAGAGCGACGCCGAGAGCGTCGTCCAGAGCATGATCCGCTGGGTTGAGAAGCGCGCCCGCAGGCGCCCGAGCGAGAGCATGTAGCAGGCATAGAAGGCCGCTGCGACGAGCGCGGTCACATCACCGGCGAGATGGCCGGTGCCCACGGCGAGTGGCCCGCCCATGATGGTGACGACCCCGACGAGCGCCAGCGCGAGCCCGGCGAGGAACACGGGCGTGATCCGCGTGCGGAAGAAGAGCCAGGAGCCGAGGGTGACGAAAACGGG
The DNA here is from genome assembly GCA_947474855.1 of Aurantimonadaceae bacterium. Taxonomy (GTDB): domain Bacteria; phylum Pseudomonadota; class Alphaproteobacteria; order Rhizobiales; family Rhizobiaceae; genus Antarcticirhabdus. Next base: position 6,597 of record CANJKV010000169.1, read on the forward strand.
CGCGACGTTGGCGAAGAGCGTGGCGTTCGCCACCGATGTCATGTGCAGCGACAGGTGCCAGAAGGCGAGGTCACCCGCCAGGAAGACGCCCGGCAGGAGCAGGAGGAGGTGGTCGCGCACGCCCGCCGGCCGCGGGTCGGCGTCGCTCGCGGCCCTGGCGATGAGGAGGAATGGCAGGAGGGCGAGCGCGACGCGCCAGAAGCCCGTCGCCATCGGTCCGACCTCCGACAGGCGCACGAAGATCGGCGAGCCGCCGATCGCGACCGCGCCGATCAGCAGCGCGAAAAAGGCCGCGCGCACCGGCGGCTCGATCGTGATCGTCGACATGGGTTGGTCCCGCGCTCGCATGGGAGAAGGCTTCGGACGCGACGAGATGGCCGTTGCTCGCCGACAGGGCCGCGCGTCGGGCCTGGCCGACGTCGGGCCGCAGGCCGGCTCTCGTCGCTGCCGTTCGGCTACTCCACCGCAGCCCCGTCGGACAAGCCGGCGCATCTCCCCGTTCACCCACTACGGGCACCCGAGCGCGTCGGCGACCTTCCGTCAGCGAGCCGGCGACGAGGTCCCAGTCCGCTTCGGGTGGTTAGCGGATGGTCCGCTTCTGGATCGATAGGCTAAATTGCAGCCATTCATCTCGCCTGGCGGTCACGTGTTGATAGACAGCGCGATCTGACCCTCCCAATCTCCAACACGCGCGGCGGATGGCTGAGCCGATCAGTGTCGGACTGCATGTGATTTTCGACAGAAACAGCCTCCATAGGCGGGCACGCAAAACGCGATGCGGGAACGCAACCTCTTCCACATTGCGCCATTATGTGCACGAGCCGTCGTGCGCCTCCTGGTCGCGCCGGCCTGTGAAGCCCACTGGTTCAGAAAGGACCTTCAAGTGGGGTTTTCGTATTCACACGCTAGACCACCTAGCGACCTAGCAAATCGTTGCTGCTGGCAGACACAGGGTGGCCGTGGGCTATTTACCAGCGTGCCCACACGATGAGAGCGACCGAGGGCTTCGATCAGCACACGGCTGTTCATACCGCTCGCCTCATCATTCGAACTGCACGCTTCATTGGGAAGTTCTCCCGTATAGACGCTGATGAAATGGCTAGCATGTGCCAGATCATCGGCGATGGATGGCTGGACCCGTCAATCACAGAGGTCTTGGACCTCGGCGGACCGGAGATCTTCGTCACGATGCACGAAGCCAAGCGGGTCGTCGTGGCCCTTGCTGGTCGTTCTTGCGGAAATGGATTCGTGCATCTCCTTGGCGTCTTTCCGAGGCGAACCGGCAGCAATCTCACGCTGGTGGGACTGGCATTCCCCCTCGCCTGGGACGCGGAGAGGGCTCTCGATAGCCGCACCGATGGGTTGGAGTACTTGCTCAACGGCTGCCTAGAAGCCGCCGTCTATGAAGCAGCAAAGGCAATCCTCACCGGCTACGATGACGAGCTTCTCTGTTCGCCGACTTTGCATTAGCGGCAGTCCGCTCGTCGCTCCTCATGGTTTATTGTTGACGCGAGCGAACGATGTGGGCGGCCAGCGCCTTCGACCCTTTCCGGTAGTAGCCCCGGAGCATGCCCTGCGACTTCCAAGTTGGTTTGGGGCGGACTGCGAAGTCACAAACAAGAGGTTTGCTCTTTCTGACAGTTGGGAAAGACGGCAATCGTACCTACGACCTAAATGAGCATCCTCATCGTTCAGCACCGCACCTCATATCTCTACTCGCAGCCCGTCAGCCTCGGACCGCATCGTCTCATGCTGCGCCCACGGGAAGGTCCGGATCTACGCCTGTTATCCTTGGATCTGAATGTGACGCCGTCCGCGGCTGTGACCTGGGCGCAGGACGTGTTCGGCAACTCAGTTGCGACCGTCAGATTCGAGGTCATGACCGACAAGCTGGTAATCAACAGCCGCGTAGGGCTGGAGCTCACCGCGCCAGCCTGGCCGATCTTCGACATCGCCGCCTCGGCTATCTCCTATCCGTTCCGATATTCCGATGACGAATGGGCGGATCTAGGGATGCTGGTGGTGCCGCAGTACCAAGATGACGGGCGGCTGCGCGAGTGGGCCCAAGGCTTCGTTCTCGGCCATTCAACGGACACGCTGTCGCTGTTGAAGGATCTCAGCGCTGGTGTCTCTAGCGCCATCCGGTACCAGAGCCGCGAGGAAGAAGGCACGCAGTCCCCCCTTCAGACGCTGGATCGAGGGTGGGGATCGTGCCGGGACTTTGCCGTGCTGTTTGCGGAGGCAGCCAGAAGCCTTGGCTTCGGTGCTAGGATCGTTTCCGGCTACCTCTACAACCCACATAGCGAGGCGGTAGGGTCCAGCGGATCCGGCTCGACGCATGCCTGGTCGGAGGTCTATGTTCCCGGTGCCGGCTGGATTACCTTCGATCCCACCAACAGAAGTGTCGGTGGTTCCAATCTCATCCCCGTCGCTGTCGCTCGCGGTATCAACCAGGTCGTACCAGTGTCCGGCAGCTTCAACGGTATGACCCAAGCCTTCGCAGGCATGTCGATAGAAGTGAGTGTTACGCCTTCTATAGCATAGCCTGCGCCAGCATTCCTTATTGCCCCTTTTTGATCGTCAAAGGCAATAGGATCGTTGAAGCGAGCTTTTTAGAAGTCTGATGCACGAAGGAGACTGAAGACAAAATCTAGCCAGAGATCGATTCCTCGGCGGAGATGCAGAGCGCCGAGCATGAATGAAGCGGCGCCGAAAGTTGCAGTCGCATAGCCGTAAAAGCACAATCAAACGAAGGGCGCTCTTCCATGTCATACAGAACAGTTAGCACGATCGTTCATTTCAGAAATCCGTTCCAACTCGGCGCCTCGGAGGCGGTCTATCCCGCCGGAGATTACAAGGTGGATGAGGATCAGGAACTCATCTCCGAGCTGAACTCCGTCGCCTACCGTAGGACGGCGACCTATCTGAACCTCCCGGCAATCTCGGCAGTCAAGACGCGTATGCAGCAGATGCTCCCGATCAATCCCAGCGATCTTGAGCAAGCCTTGCGGCGCGACCAGTCGCCTTGAGCGGGGCGAACGGCTGGTGTTTTCGATTGCATGATCCGCGGCGTAGCGCGAGCCTTACTGAGCCTTACTGAGCCTTACTGAGCCTTACTGAGCCTTACTGAGCCTTACTGAGCCTTACTGAGCCTTACCGCGTGAGGATCGCGCCGATGGGCAGCATGAGGTCATGGCGGGATACGTCGAAGCGCCTTCGGCGCTCATCCGATCGATAAGAACAGCGATCCGTGATCAGCTTTATCCGCTCTGAGTGTCTCTGCCTGGAAAATCGTGTCTCTGCCTCGAAAATCCACGAACAGAAAATAATGTCGTGCGTCCCTTACATTCGCAACTCAGTTGTCGTATATAGAGGATGTCGAGAGACGGCCTAAACGTTTGGCCTTGCGCCGCTATATGGCGCTTTGATCATTGTGTTTTCTCCCAATCCATCGATTTGAAACGTTGCGCAGGTCGTGCGCGGCGGCAAGAACATCTGTCATAAGAAAGGTACCCTATGTCTCAGGGCACCGTTAAGTGGTTCAACTACACCAAGGGTTTCGGCTTCATCGAGCCCAGCGACGGAAGCAAGGATGCTTTCGTTCACATCAGCGCCGTTGAGCGGGCTGGCTTGAACGATCTTCGCGAGGGGCAGAAGCTGAGCTTCGACTTGGTCTCGGACCAACGGACCGGGAAGATGTCCGCGTCCAACCTCGAGCTCATCAACTAAGTTCGTCTATTGACTTTCATAAGCCACAGCTATCTGCGCCGCTCGATCCGATCCGACCTCAAACGTGGTGGCGAGATCGGGTGATCAGGATGACGCTGGCTTTGGCCTTCAGCAAGGCCCCGTCTCCTGAGCGGATGCGGGGCCTTGTTGCATTCCATTTGGGAGAAACACGACCATGATGAAGCATTCTACGAAGGCACGTGAGAACGCAGAGCGTCATTTTTATCCTGTGCGTGATCGCGACGAGAAGGGATCGGCCATGAATACCATCTCTGCTGATGCCCTTGTTGTGCGACAGAAGTCCGCGCGCTTACGTGAGCTGCGTCTTGCCCATGAGGCGACCATCTTCGTCACGCCCGTAAAAGCGAGAAATACAGGGAAGAGAGCTGCTTGAGGCGAGCGGCTAGGGCCTTTCCTGCTCTGTTTCGCCGGCCGTGGCTGCCGGCCGAGCCGAAGCTGGAAGAATGATTGGCACGTCTGCCGATGAAGGTTTTACGTTCGAGATGATGTTCCTCGCTTCGCATGACTCTGATCGACCCCATCGCCGCCCGCACGCGCCACTTCAGAAATACCATCAGGAGAAAGCTCATGACATCGAACACACCCTATGGGCGCGGATTTGCTGCCTTTCATTTGGAGCAGCCGACGTCCTCTTGCGAGCACCCTCATGGATCTGGTCAGGGCCGGGAATGGGTTCGTGGCTGGACGGACGGCCAGATCGCTGATCGCCTCAAGCTGAACGAGACCCGCCCATCCTGAGCAACGACAAGGGCAAGGTCTGCGCGTCTGCGCGTCAGCGCGTGTTCGCATGGCCCAAGGCCGCCAGGATGAAGCGCTTATCGAACGGCTTGCTGACGACCCCGAGAGGTCGGATGGCGGGGAACTCGGCCTCAAGTGACGCTTCGTGTCAACGGCGGAGCAACTTCAGGCCAGTGCGGCGGAGTAAAAGCAGGCCACGTTGCCGGGAAGTGCGCGACACAGGAACGGGCCCGATCGGGCCCGTTCCTGTGTCGCTGGGGATGTCTCGAGGATCAGGGTCTGATGAGCTCGCCC
>CANJKV010000170.1 GCA_947474855.1 Aurantimonadaceae bacterium
CCAACGCAGGGCGAGGAGCAAGTCATGCTGAAGCCAGCCATGGGGCCGCCCGGAGGCCGCCAGACGCCGCTGTGCCGCCGCGATCGATCGCTGCGACCGCTGTCGGCGGAGCACAGTTCCTTGAAGGAGACGATCGGCTTCTTACGGGCCTGGCTCCGCGATCCGCTGCGGGTGGCCGCCATTGCGCCGTCCGGCCAAGCCCTCGCCCGGCTCATCACCTCCGAGATCTCTGGTCGCACGGGCCCGGTGATCGAGCTGGGGCCGGGCACCGGCGTGTTCACGCGAGCCCTTCTGGCCCGGGGCGTCAAAACGGAGGATCTCGTGCTGGTGGAGGCAGGAGCCGACTTCGCCGAAGCCCTGCGCCTCCAGTTCCCGGGCGTGCGCACGCTGTGCATGGATGCCGCGCGCCTCCGGACCGCTGTGCCTTTCGGCGCGCGCCCGGTCGGCGCCGTCGTCAGCGGGCTGCCCCTCCTGTCCATGGCGCCGCGCCAGGTGTTCGCGATCCTGTCGGGGTCCTTCCGCCTAATGGCGCCGGAGGGGGCCTTCTACCAGTTCACCTACGGCCCGCGCTGCCCGGTGCCGCCCAACGTGCTGGACCGCCTCGGCCTTGAGGCGCACCGCGTCGGCCGCACCCTCACCAACCTGCCCCCCGCGGCCGTCTACCGGATCCGCCGGACGGACGCGCACGCAAGGCGCGATGGCGGCGACGCGCGCCATTCATCGATGGGTCGCGATGATCCCCCCCTTGCCCCGCAGTCGTCCGACGGGGCTCGGTGATGACCTGGTCGGACGGCTACGTCACCGACCTGAACTACACGTTCGGGTACTATCCGGAACTCAACCCCGCCATGTTGCGCCTCGCCTGCCTCTGCCATGGCGTGGCGATGCCCGGCGGGGACGCGCCGACCTACCTGGAACTGGGGTTCGGCCAGGGCATCTCGATCAACGTCCACGCCGCGGGATCGGAGGGAACGTTCTGGGGCACGGACTTCAACCCGGCGCATGCGGCAGGGGCGCGGGAACTGGCTGCGGCCTCCGGTGCCGGCATCCGGTTGCTGGAGGACTCCTTCGAGGATCTGGCCGCCCGAGACGATCTTCCCGACTTCGACATCATCGCGCTCCACGGTGTCTGGAGCTGGGTGTCGGACGCGAACCGCCGCCTCATCAAGGACGTGATCCGGCGCAGGCTCCGTCCGGGCGGCATCGCCTACATCAGCTACAACTGCCTGCCGGGCTGGGCGCCGATCGTCCCCATCCGCCACCTCATGGCCGTTTATCGGGATCGCGGCCCGCGCGGCGCCGGCGTGAACGGGATGATCTCGGGCGCCAAGGCCTTCGTCGAGGAGGTCGCGAGAGCCGACACCGGCTCCTTCCGCGACAGCTCCCTGATGCGCCAGCATCTGGAGATCCTGGGACGGCAAGGCCCCGCCTACCTGGCTCACGAGTACCTGAACGCGGACTGGCATCTCGAGAGCATATCCGACCTCGTCCTAAGCTTGGACGAGGCGAAGCTCACCTATGTCGGCTCGGCCCGCCTCCTCGACGGGGTCGACGCCATCCACCTCGGGGACGAGGGTCGAAAGCTCGTCTCGCGCATCGACGATGCCGTCATGCGCGAGACCGTGCGCGACCACCTGGTCAACAGGCGCTTCCGCGCCGACATCTTCGTCAAGGGCGCACGCAGGCTGTCCGGTCCCGAGCGGCGCGACCTCTGGCACGACCATGCCTTCGTGCTGTCCGTGCCGGCGGTCGACGTCCCCAAGCGCATCCCGTGCGCGCTGGGCGAGGCGGAACTGCATGCCGAACGGTACGACCCGGTTATCGAGGCGCTGGCCGAGGACGGCTACAGGGCGAAAACGCTGGGCGAGCTGCTGGAGCGGCCGCAGCTTCGGGATCGTCGGTCGCAGGATCTCGCCGAGGCTTTGACGATCCTCGTCGGGGCGGGCCTCGCCAGTCCGGCCCGGCCGCCATCGGATGCCGCGATGGAGCGATGCTCCAGGCTCAACGAACACGTTCTGCGCCGTGCCCGCGTGAGCATGGACCTCCGCCACCTGGCCTCGCCCGTGACGGGAGGCGGCGTGCCTCTTGCGCATGTCGGCCAGCTCTTCGTGCTTGCCTGCCGCGAGGGCGGCGACCGCGCCGAAGGCTTGGCGGAGTTCGTGTGGCGCTTTCTGGAGAGCGTTGGCGAGCGGCTGACGAAGGATGGCCGACGACTGGAATCCAAGGACGACAACCTGCGTGAGCTGACGGCGTCGGCGAACAGGTTCCTCCGGTTCGAGCGGCCACACCTCCAGGGGCTGCGGGCGATCTGAGGCACGGCCCCCGACCGATCTGCTTTCCGGATCCCCGGTAGCTTGCAGGGCAAATGGCACCTGCGCGGCCGCCCGTCCGCAACGGCCGAGCCGGACAGCCCCATCCTCGCAGAACAGCCGCCGTCGCACCTTCGGGCCTCGGCGAGCGAGACGACCACTCTGACAACACACCCGATCATCACCAGAGGATCCATTCGATGACCGATACGACTCGCCGTAACATCCTGGCCCTCGCCGCGGCCGCCCCTGCCGCTCTCGCCGTCGGCGCGGCCGCGGCTCAATCTCCGCAGTCCGGCTCCGGCATCCTGCCCGGAACCGGTCGGGCCGCCGTCGTGACCGGATCCTCGCGTGGCATCGGCGCGGCGACGGCGCGACGCCTGGCGCGCGATGGCTACGCCGTGACGGTGAACTACCTGACCAAACGCGACCTGGCGGCCCAGGTCGTCCGGGACATCGAGGCCGCGGGCGGGCGCGCCATCCACCGCCAGGCCGACGTCGGCGACGCGGCCGCGGACCGCGCCCTTTTCGACGCCAACGACGAGGCGTTCGGCGGCGTGGACGTCGTCGTCAACAATGCCGGGATCATGAACACCGATCCCTTCGCCGACATGAGCGACGCGGCGTTCGACCGGATGATGGCCACGAACCTCAGGGGTGGGTTCAACGTGTTGCGGGAAGCGGCGCGTCGCACGCGCGACGGCGGCCGCATCGTCAGCCTCAGCTCAAGCATTGTCCTACAACGACCCGCCGCCTGCGGCCCCTACGCCGCCAGCAAGGCCGCACAGGAGATGTTCTCGTCGGCGCTGGCCAAGGAGCTGGCTGGCCGCCGCATCTCGGTGAACGCCGTTGCCCCGGGCGCGGTCGACACGGACCTCTTGCGCGGCAAGGGCTCGCCCGAGCAGCTCCAGGCCGCGGCCGCCATGACGCCCTACCAAACGGTCATGACCACGGGGCTGCGCCGATCCGAGGACTCCGCATGCTGAGCGAGTGGTGATCGACGGCAAGCGGCTCTTCCTCGCGGCGGTCGTCCAGCTGATCCGCGCCGACGGCGGTCCCGCGAGGTTGGGCACGAACTACCCGGCCCTGAGCGGCGGCAACGACGTGAGGCTGTGATGGATCTGTGCTGGGACTGACGGCGTCTTCGCGGCACGCGGCGTCCATGGCCAAGCGATCTGCGTCGATCCCGCCGCCCGCATGGTCGTCGTGCGTCTCGCCTCGCTGCCGCGCCTCGATGACCCGCTGATCGCCCCGATCACGATCGCCCTTCCGGGTGGTCGCGAAATACCTCGAGGCGAAGCCGCGGGAAGCGGAGCGCGAGCCGCCGGCGCGGTCCGAAGCCGCGACGATCCGACTGTGGTGACACCGCCCCTTCGACGGTGAGCCCCCGACGCTTGACAAGGATGCGTCCGCGACGCCATCGTGAAAGCGGTTTCACTGGGGTGGCGGGGACGTGCAACTGGACCTTTCCGTGCTGGCGCCGCATGCCGGATTCCTTTGGCGTGGAGCGATCCTCACCGCCGAGGTCTGCGGCCTCGCCATCCTCGGAAGCGTCGTCCTCGGTGCCCTGGTCGCCATCGCCCGGACTGCGTCCAGCCGCTGGCTGCGCGGGCTCGCCGCCGTTTATGTCGACCTCTTCCGGAACGTGCCGTTCCTGGTGCAGCTCTTCTTCTTCTATTACGGCCTTCCCGAGCTCGGCGTCTACATCGACGCCTTCACGACGGGCATCCTCGCCCTCTCGATCGCAGGCGGCGCCTACGCCTCCGACGCGATCCGCTCCGGCATCCTCGCGATCGATCCCGGCATCATCGAGGCCGCCGAGGTCAGCGGGCTGTCGCGTCGGGTGATCTTCACCCGCATCGTCCTGCCGATCGCGCTGCGCACCTCGATCCGCCCGCTCGGCTCGGTGCTGATCAACATGATCCTGACCTCCTCGATCCTGTCGGCGATCACCTTGAACGAGCTGACGGGCAGCGCCCGCATCGTCGCCTCCGACACCTTCCGGCCCTTCGAGGTCTACGCGGTGCTGCTGATCGCCTACGCTGCCCTCACCTGGACCGTCTCGCTCGCCGTCAACCTCCTGCACAGGCGGATGAACCGCGGCATCACGCAGGACGTCGCGTGATGCGCTACACCGAGTTCACGCCGTACGACATCGTTCTCCTGGCGCAGGGGCTCGGCGTCAGCCTTGCCCTCTTCCTCGCCACGTCGGCGATCGGCCTCGTTCTCGGCACGCTCTGGGCCGTGACGCGCTTCTACAGGGTGCCGGTCCTGTCGCAGGTCCTTGCGCTCCTCGCCGAACTCTTGAAGAATTCGCCCGTCCTGGTGCAGCTCTTTCTGGTCTTCTTCGGCTTTCCCGCCTTCTTCCGGGTCAACGTCACCCCCGTCGAGGCCGCGCTGATCACGCTGTCCGCCAACACCGCGGCCTTCGTCTACGTCATCGCCGTGTCCGGTATCGAGTCGGTCGGGCGCGAGCAGATCGAGGCGGCGCGGGTCTTCGGCCTCACGCGCTGGCAGGTGCTGCGCCGGGTGATCGCGCCGCAGGCGGCCGCCTTCGCGGTCGGGCCGCTCGTCGCGCTGCTCGTGAACCAGCTCCAGGTCACCTCGCTGATCTCGGTAATCGGCGTCGCCGACCTCACCAAGATCGGCAACATCCTGAACCTGCGGACCCTGAAGCCCTTCGTCGTCTGGACGGTGGTCGGGCTGCTCTACTATCTCGCGGCGAAACTCGTCGCCCTAATCGGCGCGCGCATCGAGACGCGGCTGCGCGCCCACAGCGCATGGCGGGGGCTCTAGATGCTGGCGATCGAGACGGTCCGGAAGGTCTTCGGCGCGACCACCGTGCTCGACGGCGTCGATCTCGCCGTGAATCCCGGAGAGGTCGTGTCGATCCTCGGCTCCTCCGGCTCCGGCAAGTCGACGCTGATCCGCTGCATCAACGGGCTGGAGCGCCTCGACGGCGGCCGCATCACGGTCGACGGCTTCGACGTCTCCAAGCCCCGGGAGCTCGCCGAGGCGCGCACGCGCTCCGGCACCGTCTTCCAGCTCTTCAACCTTTATCCGCACATGACCGCGGTCGGAAACGTCATGCTGGCGCCGGTCGAGGTGCTGAAGCTGCCGAAGAAGGAGGCCGAGGCGCGAGCCCGGCGGATCCTCGATTCCGTCGGCCTGGGTCCCCGCGCGGACGCCTATCCCGCACAGCTTTCAGGCGGACAGCGCCAGCGCGTCGGCCTGGCGCGCGCGCTCGCCATGGAGCCCCGTTACCTCCTCCTCGACGAGGTGACGAGCGCGCTCGATCCGGAGATGACCGCCGAGGTTCTCGGCATCCTTGGCCAGCTCGCGCGGAGCGGCACGACGATGCTCTTTGTCACCCACGAGATCGAGTTCGCGCGACGCATCTCGAACCGCATCGTCTTCCTCGACGGCGGTCGCCTCGTCGTCGACCTGCCCACCGCCGAGTTCTTCAGTCCGGCGGGCGCCATGGCTCATCCGCGCATCGCGCTATTCCTGTCCAAGATGCAGAAGGACTGACGCGCCCATGCTGCTCGTCGCCAATGCCGAGGCGTGGCCCGGCTTCGCCACCACCGTCGAGCGCCTGCGCGAGGGCGCGCCCAGCCTCGACGCCATGGTCGAGGGAATCGGCCGCGTCGAGAGCGAGGCGAAGGTTCGCTCCGTCGGCTACGGCGGCTGGCCGAACATGCTCGGCCGCATGGAGTTCGACGCCGGAGTGATGAACGGGACGACCCGCGAGGTCGGCGCGGTGGGCGCGGTGCCCGACACGCTGCCCGTTTCGCGCCTCGCGCTGGAGGTCATGCGCCGCCTGCCCCACGTGATGCTGACCGGGGACGGTGCGCGGCGCTTCGCCACCGAGATCGGCATGCCGCTCAACGAGACGCTGCATCCCGACAGCCGCCGCGTCTGGTGGGAGCGGCTGGAGCGCGAGCTGTCGCGCGCGGAGCTGGACCGCTTCCCCGACATTCCCCTCGCGCCTCTCAGCCGCACCATCACCGATCCCGAGCGCGTGCGCGACACCACCGTCTTCCTGTCCGCGGACCCCGCCGCCGGCATCCACGCGGCGACCTCGACCTCGGGCTGGGCCTGGAAATATCCGGGCCGCCTCGGCGATTCGCCGATTCCCGGCGCCGGCTTCTACGCCGACAGCCGCTACGGCGCGGCGGCCTGCACCCATACCGGCGAAATGACGATCCGCTGCGGCACCGCCCGCACGATCGTCCTCGCCATGAAGCTCGGCCGCTCGCTGCACGACGCCGTGCGGCTGGCCGTGGACGAGCTGATGGAGCTGCGCGACGGCTTTCTCGCCGGCGTGGTGATCCATGCCGTGGATGCGAAGGGCAACCACGAGGTGGTGAATGTCCGGTGCGAGGGCGAGATCCGCTACTGGCTCTGGGACGAGGGAATGGCCGAGCCCGAGCTTCGGCCTGCGACGACGATCTGACAACAAGCCAAGGGGAAGTTCATGAAGCGCATACTGACTGCCATGGCCGCGCTCGCGCTCGTCGCCGGCGCCGCCCTGCCCGCCGCCGCGGGCATGATCGACGACATCCGCTCGCGCGGCACGGTACGGATCGGGGTCTCCCTCGGCGGTGAGCCGGTCGGCTTCCGCGACGCGCAGAACAACCCGGTCGGCTACGACGTCGACGTCGCCAACCGCCTCGCCGAGAAGCTCGGCGTGCCGGTGGAGTTCACCGACGTGTCGGGCGACGCGCGCGTCTCCATGCTCGTCTCGGGCCAGCTCGACATCGTCGTCGCCAACACCTCCGCGACGCTAGAGCGGGCGAAGACGGTCAACTTCTCGATCCCCTACAACCGCGCCGGCCTGCGCGTCATCGTCCAGCGCGATGCCGGCATCACCCAGCTTTCCGACCTCGCCGGCAAGAACGTCGTCGTCGGCCGCGGCACGACGGGCGAGACCTTCCTCAAGCGCGAGGTGCCGGAGGCCCAGCTCGTCTACGTCGACAACTTCGCGCCGGACGGCGTCCTCCAGCTCCAGCAGAAGCGCGTCGACGCAGCGATCGAGGACTCCTCGCTCGTCGACTTCCTCGCCACCCAGAACGACCAGCTCGTCACCCTGCCGGAACTTTACTCCAACGACCCCATCGGCATCGCCGTCGCCAAGGGCGACCCGGAGTTCGTGCGCTGGCTCGACATGTTCGTGTCCGACTACATCCAGTCCGGCGCCTACGAGGCCAACTACAAGAAGTGGTGGGGCGAGAGCGCCAACCCGCCGCAGCTCAACCCGCTCTGGTAAGCCGGGCGGCGGGGAGCGGCGTCGCTCCCCGCCTCACGCCGTCGCCCGTGGAAAGAAGCGGGTCGGCACGGTGACCGGCGGCGAGCCGGGCGAAAAAACGCCCGGCTCGACCACGAAACGGGTGATGTGCTCGACGAAGAGCCCCTTGTCGAATCCGATCGAGGCGATCGGATAGGCATCGGTGTCGGTGAGGCTGAGATTGTCGAAGCCGTAGAGCCGAAAACGTTCCGGCCGGTTGTTCGGGAACAGCGCACGGCAGGCGTCGAGGACGCCCATGGCCATGGCGTCCGAGGTGCAGAACACGGCGTCCGGGCTCGTTCCCGACAAAAAGGCGGAGGCCGCGCGATGGCCGCTGGCATAGGAATAATCGCCCTGCATCGTCTGCTCGAGCGCGATGCCGTGCGTTTCGAAGGCTTCGCGATAGGAGGCGATCCGCGCCTGCTCGATCAGCGACGAGGCGCGGCCGGTGACGAGCGCGGCGCGGCGCACGCCCTTTCCCGCCGCGTCCGCTACCGCATCGCGGATGCCTGCCGCCTCGTCCGGCACGACGGCCGGCGAGAGCGCATCGTGGCGCCCGTTCATCATCACCACGAGGTCGGAGCGGAACATCCGCCGCACCGTCGCCGCGTCCGCGAAGTCCGACCAGACCAGCGCCGCGTCGACGTGATGGGCGACGCCGTCGCGCAGGAACTCTTCCACCCGGTCGACGGAACCGACCTTGAGGAGCAGCACCTGCTTGCCGACTGCCTGGATCGCGCCGAGCAGCCGGTCGAAGAGGTCGAGGTCGGACAGGTCGTGGATGTGGTTCACGACAACGGCGACGAGGTTGACGCGCTTCGTCGTCAGGCTCTGCGCCAGGAGGTTCGGGCGGTAGCCGAGCGCTTCCGCGGCCTTCAGCACCCGGTCGCGCTTGTCGGCCGAGACCGGTCGCGGCGAGGACGACAACGCGCGCGAGACCACCGCGCGCGAGACCTTCGCCAGCGCCGCCACGTCGTCCATGGTCGGCGGCATGGCGGGAGCCTTGGCGGTCTTCTCGTCGCGCAGGTCGGTCAAGTGTCGGCTCGCAAGCACGTTACCGACTTTCCTCTATCCCACTCCCGCAGCCGGACCCAAGCCGCAAAATCGGCGCGACCCCGGTGCCGTCCGAGCGCAGCATTCCTGGAGGACCACGCATGAGCATCGTTCTGAAACCCGTCGCCCTGCCCGACTTCGGCGCGCTCGGCGAACAGCCGCAGGTGCCGGTCGCGACCTATGCGGCACGGGCCGAGGCAGCCTACGCCCGCGGCGGCTGCGACTGGCTCGTCGTCTACGGCGATCGCGAGCACTTCGGAAACATCGCTTTCCTTTCGGGCTTCGAGCCGCGCTTCGAGGAAGCGCTGCTGCTGCTCGGTCCGAAAGGCCGGCGCGTGCTTCTTGCCGGCAACGAGTGCGAAAGCTACGCCGCGCTCGCCCGCCTTCCCGGCTTGGAGGTCATGCGCGCCCAGAGCCTCAGTCTGATGGGGCAGGACCGCTCGGCCGAGCCGCGCCTCGCCGACCGCCTGCGTGAGGCAGGCTTGGCCAAGGGCGACAGCGTCGGCCTCGTCGGCTGGAAGTACCTCGAAGCCGAGGAGGACGAGGATGCCGCGTCGCTGTTCTTCGTGCCGGACGTCGTCGTCGCCCTCCTGCGCCGCGTTTCTGGCTCGCTGCGCGACGCGACGTCCGTCCTGATGCACCCGGAAACGGGCCTGCGCTCGGTCGTCGACGTCGACCAGATCGCCGCCTTCGAATGGATCGCGGCGCGCGCCTCCGCCATGCTCTGGCGGGTCGTCTCCAACGCCCGGGTCGGCGACACCGAGTTCGAGGCGCTCGGCCGGCTCGGCTACGAGGGCGACCCGCTCAACGTCCACACCATGTTCGCCTCGGCCTCGCCCGGCGAGCCGGTGATCGGCCTGCGCAGCCCGACCGCGCGGCGGCTGAAGAAGGGCGACGGGGTGACGACGGCGCTCGGCCTCTGGGGCGCGCTGTCGTCCCGTGCCGGCCTCCTCGACGAGGGCAACGACGCCTTTCTCGCCCTTGCCAAGCACTATTTCGCCGGCCTCGTCGCGTGGTACGAGACTGCGGAGATCGACGTGTCCGGCGGCGCGCTATTCGAGGCGGTGACGAACAGGCTTGCCGAGGGCGGGCTGCGCTCGGCGCTCAATCCCGGCCATCTCGGCGGTCACGAGGAATGGTCGCACTCCCCCGTGCGGCCCGGCTCGCGAGAGCGCCTGCGCTCCGGCATGGTGTTCCAGGTGGACGTCATCCCGACGCCCCTGCCCGGCGGCCAAGCCCTCAACAACGAGGACGCGGTGGTCTTCGCGGGCGAATCCTTGCGCGCGGAACTCGCGCTGAAGCACCCGGCCGTCGCCGACCGCATCGCGGCGCGCCGCGCCTTCATGGCGGACACGCTCGGCGTGCCGCTGCCGGCGAGCATCCTTCCGCTTTCGTCCACGCCGCTCTGCCTGCCGCCCTTCTGGCTGCGACCGGGCGACCTTCTCGCGCGCGATTGAGCGGGCGTCCTCGCCGCGCGTCCACCGCAATCCCGCCCAGATTGGCGGATGCAGTGGGTGCATGGACGACCTGTTCGATCTCGCGGACTTCCTGTCGATGCTCGGCGACAAGCCGAGCAAGCGGCGCTGGGTGAACTGGCTGGTGTGGGCCTTCGCCCTACTCGGCGTGATCGTGACAGTGCTGGTGATTTTGGGACACATCTTCGGCTGAGCGGGACCTTGCCGATCGAGCAGGCTGCCACCACCTCCGGATCATGGCACTTCTCGACAAGATCATCCGCGCCCGCCGCACCTACCGCATGGTCCGCCGCCCACCCACGGCACGCGGCCTCCTCGCGATGGCTCTGACCTCCCTGGCGGCCAAGCTGATCCGCAGGGTCGTCTACAAGAAACGCTGAGGCAACGGTCGTCGGGACCTCGTCCCAGTCTCGCGGGCGCGCATCGGCCTGGTTGCGGCCGCGCCGGATCCGCGCGGCACCGCGAGGCTCTCCCGCCGCTCGGCGGCGGGAGGCGTCGGTGTCACATGGCCCGGCCGGCGTTCAACACCCGCTCGTCGCCCTGGTGGCGATGATCCGCTCCGAAGGCGTCCTCGCTGCCGTCGCTCTCGTCGTTCGCCTCCACGACCGACCAGCGGTCGGCGTCGAGGCCCATCTGCGCTCTGGTTTCCGCGTCCTCCAACGCGACGACTTGCGGTTTCTGGTACGCGTACGCGCCAACTCTCACGATGTTCGACATGGCGTCCTCCTGTGCCAGAGATTGGTAAGTCTGCGCCACCATCTGGTAAGTGCTTAACTAGATTATTCGGTTTTACCCTGGATGCAACCCCGGCCACCTGCAGCCGGCCCGCCCGCCTTCAACCCTTCGCGAGATCAGTCGCCTCGCGGCGGAAACAGCGACAGGTGCGGCTGGTTGCGGGAAATCCCCGGCAGCTTGATCCGGCGGTCCTCGGGCAGGAAGCTCGCGACGATCAGCCCGTCGCCGCTGAACGATTCGCCAACACCGTGTTCGCACAGGACATGCGCGCCGAGCCGTTCCAGTTCGGCGACGCAGTCGTGATGGGTCGACGGCGAACCCGAGATGCTCTCGTGGTGCGTCGACGCCACGACGAAACGGACGCGGCGGGCGGCTCCGGCGGCTTCCATGGAGCGGATGAAGGGCAGCTCGGCGCCCTGCGCGTCGATGTGCAGCATCTCGACCTCGCC
>CANJKV010000171.1 GCA_947474855.1 Aurantimonadaceae bacterium
AGGGCAAGAAGGACCTCGAACCCACCAGCCTGACGCCGGACCGCACCGTCCGCCAGCTCGGCAAGGACACCGAACTCGTGAAGGACCAGACCCGATGAGCACGGAAACCGATCGTCTCGAGCGCGAGGCGGAATCCCGCCGCGCCAACGTCGACGCCACGCTCGACGCGCTGCGCGACCGCTTGTCGGTGAACAGCATCGTCGACGAGGTCACGACGCTGGTTCGCAACGGCAACGGCGCGGATCTCGCCCGCAACTTCGGCCGTCAGGTGCGCGACAACCCGCTCGCCCTCGGCCTCGTGGGCGCCGGCCTCGCCTGGCTCTTCGCCGGGCCGGGCGTGCGCGACGGCGCCGGAAACCTGCGTCGGTCCTACGACGACTGGCGCTACGACCGCTTCGAGGAAGCCTTTCCGCCGGACGGCCAGGGCCGTCGCGAAGCGGACCACGCTTATCGCGGCAGCAGCGGCTACGGGCGCGACACGGCCCGCGGCTATGCCTCGGACTACGGGGCGGACCGCGCCCGCGACTTCTCGTCGGGCCAAGCTTACGGATCGCACCGCCCGGGAACCGTCGGCTATACCGGTCCGAGCGGCGGCGAACACGGCGGTCCGGGCCTGAGCGAGCGGGCGCGCGATGCGGCGAGCTCCGCCGGAAGCCGCATCTCGGGCGCCGCCTCGTCGGCCGCGAGCGGCATTTCGGGCGCGGCCTCCTCGACGGCCGACGGCATCTCCGGTGCCGCCTCCTCGACGGCGGACGCGGTCTCGGGCGCCGCGCGCTCGGCCTACGACAGCGCCTCGCGCTTCGGTGAGAGCGCCCGCGACGCCGCCTGGCGAGCGGAGGAAGCGGCCGAGCGGCGCCTCCGCAGCGCCGGCGACAACCTCGCCTATGCCGGACGCCGGGTGCGCCGCAGTTTCCTCGACACGATGGCGGAGGAGCCGCTGGTGGTCGGCGCGGTGGCGCTCGCCATCGGCGCTGCGATCGGCGCGGCCATCCCCTCGACCCGCCGCGAGGACGAGCTGTTCGGCGACGCGCGCGACCGGCTGCGCGACGAGGCCTATGCCTACGGCCGCGAGGCCATGCACCGGGCCGAGTCGGTCGCCGAGAAGACCTACCAGGCGGCGAGCGAAGAGGCCGAGAAGAAGGGCCTGAAGCCGACAGGCGAGGGTGAGACCCTGGCCGAGAAAGTCGGCTCTGTCGCCCGCACGGCCGTGGAGACGGCGCGCGCCGAGGTCAAGAACGAGACGCAGGGCGCTCGCGGCGACCAGGGTCAGGACAAGGACCAGGGCCAGCAGCGCGCCGGCGGCACGTCCTCGGCGGCGTAAGCGACCAGAGCGACGCGACATGCAGGAAAGCCCGGCGCTTCGAGGGAAGCGCCGGGCTTTCGCCTGTTCGCAAACGAGCGACGGGGAAACGCGCCGCGCCTGTCGGCGTCCTAGCCGCCGAAGAGGCCGCGGAACAGCGAGCGATCGCCGGCGCGCCCTTCCAGAACCGCGTCGGGCGGAAGCTGGCTCGGATCGATGCGCGCGGGCGGCTCGACGTAGACGTCGCCGGGCGGCATCGGGCGCCCGCCCGCC
This sequence comes from Aurantimonadaceae bacterium, assembly GCA_947474855.1. Lineage (GTDB taxonomy): Bacteria > Pseudomonadota > Alphaproteobacteria > Rhizobiales > Rhizobiaceae > Antarcticirhabdus. The sequence continues at coordinate 1,574 of CANJKV010000171.1, forward strand.
TCGTCGTAATAATATTCGTCCGGCGGCAGTTCGCCATATTCCGGCAGGCCGGGATCGGCGCCGTAGGGCGACAGTTCCGGATCGGCGCTCTCGCCGCGATAGGTCGGATCGTCCGGCATCGGATATTCGGTATAGGCCGGCTCGCCGCGGCTCGCCTGCTGGGGTTGGGGCTGAGGCTGCCCCGCCGCCGGCTGGATCGGACGGCCGTTGGCGTCGAACGGATCGATGCCGGATGCGTATGGGTCGGCGCTCGTCGGCAGCTGGCCGCCGGCGGCCGGGTCGAGGCCGACCGGATTGCCCTGAGGATCGATGCCCTGCGGCTGGCCGGCGCTCGCCGTCAGCGGCGGGTGCTCGGCCCCGATCACGTAGTTGCCGGGCAGCGGCATGGGGCTGAGCCCCTCGTGCGCGGCCGTCATGAAGCGCGAGAAGGCCTCGGCCGGCAGCGAGCCGCCCGTCACCTTCTTCATCAGGGCGCCGTTGTCGTTGCCGAGCCAGACGCCGGCGACGAGGTTCGAGGTGTAGCCGACGAACCAGGCGTCCTTGAAGTCCTGGGTCGTGCCGCTTTTTCCCGCGGTCTGCCAGCCCTCGACCTGCGCCTTGCGGCCCGTGCCCTTGGTGACGACGCCCATCAGCATCGAGTTCATCATGCCGACGTCCTCGCTCGGCACGACGATCGGCGGCACCTCGGCGCCGCGCTCGTAGAGGACGCGGCCGTTCTCGGTGGTCACGCGGTTCACGAGGTGCGGCTTGGCGAGATAGCCCCCGTTCGCCCAAGGGGCGTAGGCGCCCGTCAGCTCCATCAAGGACACCTCGGAGGTGCCGAGCGCCAGCGACGCGTTGTCGACCATCGGCGAGGCGATGCCGAGCCGGTTGGCGGTCTGGATCACCGTCGCCGGGCCGACGTCGGCGGTGATCTTGGCGGCCACCGTGTTCAAGGACTTCGCGACCGCTTCGGCCATGGTCACCTGGCCGCGGAACTTGCCGTCGTAGTTCTGCGGCTGCCAGTTGCCGATCCGCACCGGCGTGTCGTTCATCATCGATTCCGGCCGCCAGCCGAATTCGAGCGCCGCCTCGTAGACGAAGGGCTTGAAGGCCGAGCCCGGCTGACGCTTGGCGTCGACCGCCCGGTTGAACTGCGAGGACGCGTAGTCGCGCCCGCCGACCATCGCCCGGATGGCGCCGGTGCCGTCGAGTGCGACGAGCGCGCCCTGGGACACGTTCTGCTTGGCGCCGTCGACGGTCTGGCGGATGGCTTTCTCGGCCGCGGCGTTGAGGTCGAGGTCGAGCGTCGTTTCCACGACGACGTCCTCCTTCACCTCGCCGACGAGGGCCTTGATGTCCCGCATCACGAGGTCGGCGGCGTAATTCTCGGCGCCCGTCCAGAAGGCTTTGGCCTGCGTCGGCTCTCGCCTGCGGGCGGCGTCAAACTGCTCGCGGGTGATGAAGCCCTCCTCGAGCATCGCCTGCAGCACGACCTCGGCGCGAGCCTGGGCGGCGGCCGGGTCGTTGGCGGGCGACAAGCGCGAGGGCGCCTTCAGGACGCCGGCGAGAAGCGCCGCCTCGCCGAGATCGACCTCGTCCGGGCTCTTGTTGAAGTAGCGCCGGGCCGCCGCGTCCACGCCCGTCGCGCCCGAGCCGAAATAGACGCGGTTGAGGTACATCTCCAGGATCTGGTCCTTGGAGAAGCGCGACTCCAGCCACAGCGAAAGCACCGCTTCCTGGACCTTGCGCTGGATCGTCTGGTCGGGATTGAGGAAGATGTTCTTGGCGAGCTGCTGGGTCAGCGTCGAGCCGCCCTGGACGGTCTCGCCCGCCGCCATGTTCTGCGAGAAGGCGCGCACGATGCCGATGGGGTCGACGCCCCAATGATCGTAGAAGCGCCGGTCCTCGATGGCCATCACCGCCTGCGGGATGAAGGGGCTCATCTGGTCGAGCGCCACCTCCTTGCCCCCGGTGATGCCGCGATTGGCGATGAGGTCTCCGGTCACCGAGACGATCTTGACGTTGGGCGGGCGCGCCGGGATCTCCCAGGCCTCCTGCGGCAGCTTCACCGCGAACCAGCCGACGACGCAGGCGACCGCGACGCCGCCCCAGAGGCCCATGAACAGGAACAAGCGGAACACGTGGCCGAGAAAGGAGCGCCGGCGCTTGGGAGCCCGGCCGCCGCCGCCCGAGGACGAGCCGCCGCCGCCGCGGCCGCCGAACCAGCCGCGCCGGGCGCCGCCGCTCTTGGTCGCCGCGCGGGTCTTGACCGGCTTGGGCACGGCGCGCGTGGAACGGGACGCTGAGGCGCGGGCCATGGAGTCGTCCTCGTGGTCGTCGATCCCGTCGAAGAACTCGTCGCGGCCGCGGCCGGCCCCGTCCAGGCCACCGAAGCCGGGATCGCGCGGGCTGGCGCGGCGGGCGGTTCCGCGCGCCGGCCCCACCACCGCCCTGTCGTCGGCGCTGATCGAGAAGTGTCCCTCGTCGCGGTCGCTCGCCGCGCCGCCGAAGGTCGGCTCGATGCGCTCCTGGCCGTTACGTCGCGCCATTGATCCCCGTTCGCAGCATTCGCGGCGGACGGCTTCCCGCGCGCCGGCAGGTGCCGGCGACGCGAAGCGCGAACGCCTCCGCATCCCCTCGCCGCCCACCGCCGCGCCCTTCTTTCCGGGGCAACTCCTGCCGTGGACGAAATCCGATCGGCCCACCTGTCCGCAGCTCTCCTGACAAGGAAAACGGCGGGGCGGGCGCGACCGGGACGGGTGGAGACTAAATGCGGCGATTTAACGTGTCGTTAGCCAGAGGGGCCGCCGGCCCGCCGTGGCAAGCAGGCACGCCCCGGTTGCGGGCGTCCGCCGCTCCGCCAGCTCGAACCCCTCCGGACCGGGGCGTGGGATGCGTCTCGCCGGTTGATCGTCGCCCGGGACGGAGAGCGGCTCTCGGCTTGCGTGTCGGATCGTCAGAACAGGTCGACGGAGAAACGCTTGGACAGGCCGAGGCCGAACGTGAACTGGTCCTCCGAGCCCTCCTCCCGCACGACGGGCGAATCCTCGGCATCGCCGACGAGGCGCATGTAGGACCCTTCCGCGTTCAGGAACCAGGTGGGCGCGAACTCGTAGCGGGCCGAGGCCTCGAGGCCGACCGACTTGAAGCCGCCATCGGCCTCGAAGGCGTCGAACTTGCCGCCCGAGCGGACGAACTCGTCCGGGTCGACGCCGAAATAGGTGTCCATGTAGTCGTCGGAAGCGAAGGTGGCGCGCGGGCCGGCCTTCAGGAGCAGCGCCTGGCTCGGACGGGCGATGGCGTTGGCGCCGAGCGCGCCGACGAATCCGTCCGCACCGCCGAAGGCGTAGCGCGCCTCGCCGTAGATCTCGGCGTTCTCCCACTCGTAGCCGAGCTTCAGGCCCGCCTCGTAGGTCGCGTCGACGTCGTCGAGGCCGTCGAGGTCGTCGTCGTCGCGCTCGCCGTTGTAGCCGAAGGACGGACCGATCGAGAGGCCGCCGCCCTGCGGGTTGATGCTGCCGAAGGTGACGAGGCCGGGAATGCTGAGATAGTCGAGGCCGAGGATCGGCCAGGGCGAAGCCTCGTAGTCGTCCGAGCCCTCGTATTCGGGCGAGACCGCGACGCCCGCGCCGAGCTCGAACACCGCGTCGATGCGCTCGTCGACCGCCGCGCCCGCCTGCGGGGGCAGGCCGTATGGGTCGGCGGCCAGAACCGGCGCGGCACTCCCCGCGACCATGGCGAGAACGGCGAAGGAAAGAAGCGCGCGGCTGCTCATGAACGGTCTCCGGATAAGGGTCGCGCGAGGGTCGAGGAGACCGGGGCGCCTCGGCATCCGGTGTACCGCAGGGACCCTTACCGGCAAGCTGCATCCGGGCACGCCGACGCCGCGAAACCGTCGCGGCTGCGCTTCGCCGCGCCAGCGTGGCAGCGGAGCCACATGCGAATCGATGCGATCGGCGGCTTTTTCGCGCCCCTCCGGTTCAGCTCAGGGCTGCGATGGTCTAACTTCAGCGCGCGTTCGCGCAGGGCCGCCGGAAAGCGGCACCTGGCGCGGCTGCGAGTTTCGATTTGGGAGGATGTTTGGTGAAACGCAGATCATTCCTGGCAAGCGCGGCCGCCGCGCTCGCCGTCGGCTCGGCCCTCGTCTTCGGCAATCCGGCCCGGGCGCAGAGCGACTTCCCCTCGCAGCCGGTCACGCTGGTCGTGCCCTTCGCGGCGGGCGGCTCGACCGATCTCGTGGCGCGCCTCATCGCCCAGAAGATGAGCGAGACGCTCGGCCAGCAGGTTCTGGTCGACAACAAGGGCGGAGCCGGCGGCAATCTCGGCGCCGGCTACGTCGCGCAGGCCGAGCCCGACGGCTACACGATCCTGATGGGCACGATCGCCACCCACGCCCTCGCCCCCTCGCTCTACAGCAACCTGCCCTTCGACCCGGTGACGGATTTCGAGCCGATCGCCCTCCTCGTCACCGTGCCGAACGTCCTCACCGTCAACAAGGACTATCCGGCCAACACGGTGGGGGAACTGATCGCCAAGCTGAAGGAGAACCCGGGCGGCGAGACCTGGTCGTCCTCGGGCAACGGCACGCCGCTGCACCTGTCGGGCGAACTGTTCATGAAGCTGACCGGCACCGAGATGGTGCACGTGCCCTACAAGGGCTCGGGCCCGGCGCTCGTCGACGCGATCTCGGGCGCGGTGCCGATCAACTTCGACAACCTTCCCTCCTCGACCGAGTACATCAAGTCCGGCGACCTCAAGGCGCTGGCGGTGACGACGAAGACGCGCGCCGCGAGCTTCCCCGACGTCCCCACCATGGAGGAAGCGGGCGTGCCGGGCTACGAGACCAACACCTGGAACGCGCTCTTCGCCCCCGCCGGCACACCGCCGGAGGTGATCGCCAAGCTGAACGAGGCGGCCAACGAGGCGATCGCCGATCCGGCGCTCAAGGCTCGCCTCGCCGAGGTCGGCGCCACCACGGTCGGCGGCACGCCCGAGCAGCTCGCCGAGCACGTCAAGACCGAGATCGCCCGCTGGAAGCCGGTGATCGAGGAGGCCGGCGTCAAGATCGAGTAGCGCTCCGCATCGGGGCTTCCCGCGGCAGGTCGCGGGAGGCCTCGATTTACCAGTTCGACGAAGTTTCTCCGGCGAAACCGATCCGCCGCGATGAAACGTGAGGACGAGGCGGCCGACTTCCCTTAAGGCAGGGATGCGCAAACGTTGCGCGGCTAACGGCGGCTGGCGGCCCGTGGAACGGGCGCGGAGCCGGCGCGGCTGTCACCTCACGAAAGCCATCTCAGCGATGAAGACCCTTCTTCTCGGGGCGATTGCCGCCCTCGCACTCGGTTCCGCCGCCAGCGCCGAAACCCTCCAGTTCCCCAGCGACGCACCGGTCGCCTCCGTGACCGTTCCGGACGGCTGGACGGCCGAGGAAACCGAGACCGGCATCCAGGCCTTCTCGCCGGACGAGACCGTGTCCTTCTACATCGACGCCGCCGCGGCCGAATCCGGCGAGAAGGTGCTGACCGACGCGGCGAGCTTCCTGGACGAGAACGGCGTGACCATCGACACGGCGAGCCAGGAGGACGGCACCGGCACGATCAACGGCATGGAAGCCGGCCTCACCAGCTGGAACGGCCAGGACGCGAACGGCCCGGTCAAGATCACCCTCGCGGCCGTGAGCGCCTCGCCCGAGACGATGCTGATCGTCACCTACTGGGCCAGCCAGGAGGGCGGCGAGAAGCACGATGCCGACGTCCAGGCCATGGTGAACTCGCTGACGCCGGCCAAGTAAGCCGCCCCTCGCCCCTCCGCGAACGGGCCGGGGATCGCCGATCCCCGGCCCGTCCGCGCGGGTCGGACGGCTCAGGCCGCCGGACGGGTACCCAGCGCCGACAGGATGCGCGCCCAGGAGCGCTGGCCCTTGGCGTAGGACGTCATCTCGTACTTCTCGTTCGGACTGTGGATGCGATCGTCGTCGAGGCCGAAGCCGACGAGGAGCGAGGGCATGCCGAGCCGGCGCTTGAACTCGCCGACGACGGGGATCGAGCCGCCCATGCCGATCAGCACCGCGGGCTTCGGCCATTCGTCCGACAGCGCCTTGCGGGCGGTGGCGACCACGTCCGAATCGAAGGGCAGCTGGATCGCCGGCGAGCCGCCGTGCTCGTGGAACTCGACGCTCACGTCGGCCGGCAGGCGCTCGCGCACGAAGCGGCGGAAGTTCTCGCGGATCGCCGCCGGATCCTGGTCGAAGACGAGGCGGAACGAGACCTTCGCCCGCGCCTCGGCCGGGAGCACCGTCTTGAAGCCGCGGCCGGTATAGCCGCCCTCGATGCCGTTCACCTCCGCCGTCGGGCGGGCCCAGATCTTCTCCAGCACCGAGCGGCCCTGTTCGCCGGCGGGCACCGACAGGCCGACCGCGCCGAGGAACTCGGCCTCGGAGAAGGGCAGCTCGCTCCAGAGCTTTCGGATGTCGTCCGGCAGTTCCGAGACGCCGTCGTAGAAGCCTGGGATCGTCACCCGGCCGGTCTCGTCGTGGAGGCTGCCGAGGATGCGGGCGAGGATGGTGATGGGGTTGGCCGCCGCGCCGCCGAACATGCCGGAATGGAGGTCCATCGAGGCCGCGCGGACCGTGATCTCCTCGCCGACGAGGCCGCGAAGGCCGGTCGAGATCGCCGGCGTTTCGCGGTCCCACATGCCGGTGTCGCAGATCAGCGCGACGTCGGCGGTCAGTTCCTCGCGATGCGCGTCGAGGAAGGGCAGGAGCGAGGGCGAGCCGGACTCCTCCTCGCCTTCCAGGAAGATCGTGACGCGGCAGGGCAGCGATCCCATCTCGGCGATGAAGGCGCGGCAGGCCTCGACGAAGGTCATCAGCTGGCCCTTGTCGTCCGCAGAGCCGCGCCCGACGATGCGCGCGGTTCCGTCGGGCATGGTCACGACCCGCGGATCGAAGGGATCGGCCTCCCAGAGGTTGAGCGGGTCCACCGGCTGGACGTCGTAGTGGCCATAGAACAGGACGTGCGGCGCGCCCTCGCCGGCGCCATCGTGGTGGGCGACCACCATCGGATGCCCCGGCGTTTCGACGAGGCGGGCCTTGAAGCCGATCGCGTCGAGGTCGCCCGCGAGCCACTCGGCCGCGCGCCGGCAGTCGCCCGCATAGGCCGGATCGGTGGAGATCGAGGGGATGCGCAGGAGGTCCTTGAGGCGCTCCACCGACCGGTCGAGATTGAGGTCCAGGCAGGACAGGACGGCGTCGAGATCGGCCATGGCGGGATCCTTCGTGAAGGCTGTTCGTGCGCTCCTGGTTAGGCGCAGCCTCCCCGGCGATCAAGCCGCGCCGCGCGCGTGCGACCCGGAGGGCGCGAACGGCGAGCTAGTCGTCCAGCCTGCGCGCTTCCGAGGCCAGCATGATCGGGATGCCGTCGCGGATGGGGAAGGCGAGCTTGGCGGCGGCGGAGACGAGCTCGTTGCGCCGGTGGTCGTAGCTGAGGGTCGTCTTGGTGAGCGGGCAGACCAGAAGCTCCAGGAGCTTGGGGTCGGGCCGGGTGTCGCGGGGGCGCGGCGGGCCGGGCTGCATGGGCGCCGCTGGTGTCTCGTCGGTCATGCCTGATCCGTCCTATTGCAGCGTCGGCGTGCCGCCGTCGTCGGTGCGCTCGCGGGCGACGCCGATCTCGGTGATGGCGACCAGCGTTTCGGCGCGCGTCTTGAGGTCGGCGGCTTCCAGAAGCGCCTGCTTCTCCGGCGGGCCGTAGGGCAGCATCATCGAGAGCGCGTTGACCAGGGTCTCGTTGGAGGACTTGGTGACGCTTTCCCAGTCCGCTTCGAGCTGGTTGGCCTCGAGATAGAGCCGGAAGGCGCGCAGCAGCTCGCTCCGGTCGACCTCCGCGGCCCCCGCCGACGGGTCGAGATCGCTCAGAAACGGCGCGATCCGGCAGCGGCGATAGGGATCGTCGCTCGGCAGCTCCGCGTCGACGCGGAAGCGCACGACGCCGTGCAGCGTGATGATGTAGCGACCGTCGCCGCTTTCCGAAAAAGAGGTGATGCGCCCCAGGCACCCGACCGCGCAGAGCTCGGGCTCGCCGTCGGCGCGCTGGGAGCCGTCGAGACGCGGCTGGATCATGCCGATCAGGCGGTCGGAGGCGATGGCGTCGTCGATCAGGGCGAGGTAGCGCGGCTCGAAGATGTTGAGCGGCATCTGCCCGCCGGGCAGAAGCAGAGCGCCGGCGAGCGGAAACACCGGAACGATCTCCGGCAGGTCCTTCTCCTCCGCAAAGGTGCGGTTTCCGGCTTGAACCACGTCGACATGCTCCCCTTGCCGCGCGGCGCAGGAGCCGCGGGGATGGTGATCTGGATCGCGGCCGCCCGCCGCCAAGTCCCGGAGGAAAAAAGCGAAGCGGGCGCGCGAACCGTTACGAGAAGAGCAGCGAGGAAAGGCGGCGGCGCGCCTCCTTCGTCGCCGGGTCGGTCGGCCCCCAGGCGTCGAAGAACTCCAGGAGCTTGCGCCGCGCGCCGTCCTCGTTCCAGGCGCGGTCGCGCCGGACGATCTCGAGGAGCTGCGTCGCCGCCTCGTCGCGGTTCCCCTGGGCCTGCGCGATGAGGGCGAGGTCGTAGCGCGCCTGATGGTCGTCCGGATTCGCCTGGAGCCGGCCGGCGAGCGAAACGGGGTCTCCGAGCTTGGCGATCTCGTCGAGGAGCTTCAGCCGGGTGCGCACCGCCGCCAGCGCCTTGTCCTCGTTCGCCTCGGCCGGCAGGGCATCCACCAGCGCCTTGGCGCGGGCCGGGTCGCCGGCGTCGAGGAAGCATTCGGCGAGGCCGGCCGTCGCCGGGCCGTTCTCCGGCTCGTGCTGGAGGACGGCGGCGAAGAGCTGCGCGGCGCCGGAAGCGTCGCCCGCCTCCAGCATGGCGCGGGCCTGGTCGAGCGCTTCGGCGACCGGGTCGCCCCCGGCCTCGCCGCCGCCGCCCGCCATTGCCACGAGGCGGTCGATGAAGGCCTTCACCTCGCCCTCGGGCAGCGCGCCCATGAAGCCGTCCACCGGCTGGCCGCCGACGAAGGCGAAGACCGCCGGGATCGACTGGACGCCCAGCTGGCCCGCGATCGAGGGGTGCTCGTCGATGTTCATCTTGACGAGCTTCACGCGGCCGCCGGCCGCGCGCACGGCCTTTTCGAGGATCGGCGTCAGTTGCCGGCAGGGGCCGCACCAGGGCGCCCAGAAGTCGACGAGGACGGGCTGGCGTCGCGATTCCTGGAGGACGTCGGCGGAGAACTTCGCGGTGGTCGTGTCCTTGACGAGGTCGCCCGCGTCCGCGCCGGGCGCGGGCGCGGGCGCCGCGCCGGCCGGCGCCTTGGAGACGGTCTGCGCGCCGTAGGGATTGCCGTAGCCGCCGCCGTTGCCGCCCGGGGCATTGCCGCCGCCGAAACCGAAAGGAGAATTGCTCATGCGTCGCCCTGCGTGTCGCTCGGGTTCTCGGGCCTTGCCTCCGGGGCGGGCAGATCGAGAACGAGGGGTTCGTGCCCGGTGGATCGAAAGAACGCCATCAGGTCCGCCGGCCGAAGCGACGTCGTCGCCTCGTTCGTCAAGGGATGGCAGTTCACCATATCGTGCGACAGAAGGGTGCGATCAAGCACGACC
>CANJKV010000172.1 GCA_947474855.1 Aurantimonadaceae bacterium
ATCCAGTTCGGCAAGGCCGTCTGCCTCGGCCGCCGCCCCCGCTGCGAATCCTGCTTCCTCACCGACCTCTGCCTCTGGTTCTCCGCCAACCGCGCGTAGGCTCTTGAGGCGTCAGTGGAAATGACTCTGGAACCCATAAAACAGACTCGATCGACGTGAATAGCTGACTCACCCCTACAAACGCGTTGAGCCAGACTGAGGTGCGGAAGTCGCCGACGCCCGGAGCCCGCCGATCAAAGAGGTGCCCGCCTCGGACTTCTTGAAGGCTCCATGCGAGTTCGAGACGTTCCGGCTTGCCGCTGAGAAAGGGCATCTCGTGCGGCCATGGACATCCAAGTCCGCGTCGGAACATGCCGATCGAACGAACCGAGCGTCCGATCCCTGCGACGACCGAATACAGCGCTCAACCGCAGTCGTTCACTTCGCCGCCGCTCGGTCCAGTTATCGCTATATCGGTCCAGTTATCGCTATAAAGGTGACGTTTGCGGACGGCTTCGGGGCCGTCGAGTGGCGGAGGAAGGTCCATGATCGACGAAAGCGACCAGCGGCATCTCGAGCGCTGCGTCCAGCTTGCCACCGACGCCCTCGAAGCCGGCGACGAGCCGTTCGGCTCGATTCTCGTCTCCGCCGACGGCGAAACGCTGTTCGAAGCCATCAACGAGGTCGGCGGTGAGGATGCCACGCAGCATCCGGAGTTCGCCATCGCGCGCTGGGCGGCCGAGCACATGCAGCCTGCCGAGCGCGCCGCCGCCACCGTCTACACCTCGGGCGAGCACTGCCCGATGTGCTCGGCCGCCCACGGCTGGGTCGGGCTCGGGCGCATCGACTAAGCGTCCTCGGCGGCGGCGCAGCTTGCCGGATGGCTCAAGGCGGCCCGCGCCAAGCCCGGTCCGGTGCGCTTGCTCGCCATCAACGAGGTCGTGCCGGGCATTTCGGTCGACGGATCCGACGAGACGCTGTTCGAGAAGGTGCGGGAACTGCACGAGAGAATGCACAACATGCATGTCGGGTGAAGGAGGCGGGACTCGAGTAATTCCGACGCGCTGTCTGACCAACACGCGGGAAATCGGTGTCGATACGTGCAGGCTGGGTTTGTCCAGCATCGGTGCGGCTTGGATCCCTCAGCGAGTTCGTCGGGAGCAACGCTGTCAGACATGCATGATCCGCCGGCGCGTCGGATGGCGGAGCGACCTCATTCACCTGCATCCGATTACAGGAGTTCCGTCCTACACCGCAGCCAGGTCGACACCGTCCCGTCCTCCGTTCCGCCCGACCTCCCGGATGCGATCGGCTCCTTGTCGGATCCTCGTGTCCGCATGGGATGGAACTGGGTTGTTAGGATCTACGACGTATGACGAGATCACGGTATGGCACGGCTCCCATCACAACAGGACCTTTGGAAACGGCCGCCTCTCCGAAAACTACAATGTCGTCGGCCGGTCAGCTCCACGCCGTCCGGCCAGTTGGTCGGAGGGCACGGGTGGCGTCGTTGGGTTGGTATCGTTTCGATGGAAAGGATTGGTGCTTCGCCGTGACTCGTGGGGGTGTCGCCCTGCGAGCTTTTAGCGGCCCCGACGCCGAGAACGACGCCCTTTGCGAGCTCCCCAACGACGAGTTGGTGGAACTCCAAACCGAGGCACCCACCCATTTCGATTGCTTGGCGCTGACTGCGGAGCTGGATGATCTCTCGAGACCCACCGCATATGACGGCCTCATCATTGTGCGACCGACCGCCGGACCCCACCGTTCGATTTACCTGTTCAATCCGGACGGCTCGACAATCGAGGGTAAGTTCGCGAGCATGAGACAGGCGCTTGACGGGGTGTCATCCCTAAGCTCCGGTGGTTACCGCAGGTGATCACCCAGGCTCCGGCAATCGAATGATCCCCCATTCGATCCAGCGGCGATTGGCAGGGTTGGTCATGTCGAGGAGACTTCGCGGCCCATTCGATCGCTCGAATTCAAATGCCGCCTGCGACCGCTGGACGAGAGCGCGGTACGATGACGACACTCTGCCGATCCCGCAGTTCTCCACGGACGAGCCGAAATCCCTGATCTGATTACCAAGCGAGACGAAATCGCGGCGACGCTCAGCGTTCAACATCGCCGCAAGTCGGGTCCGAACCTTGACGGCGGCGGACCCATCCGAGACTTCACCAGGCATCACACCTCTCCGCTTGTGCACTTCCGAACGTTCGGCAGGATGCCGAGACCATCGATGATCGATGGTGGCGGGCTCACAGCCATGGAACAAACTGAAGGAAGTCGAACGGCATCACCATGGCCGAGGCCCATGCCGTATTGGGCATCCCGCGCCACGTCCTGCTTGCCCTGACGCGCTTGGGAGCGATCGACTGCCGACAGGAGCGGAATGCGAAGAACGGGCACTTGCAGACGTACGTCGCGCGCGACGAACTCGACCGGTTCCTGAAGGAGTACGCGCCGCTCTCCGAACTCGCCACGGGAGCGGGTGTCTCGCCCAGGCTGGTAAAGAACCGCCTCAAGGAAGCCGACATCGAGCCGGGTTTGGACGTTGAGGCCGCGCTTGCGGTCTTCTACCGCCGCCATGACCTTCCGGATCTCGGAAGCATGACCTGGGTTCCAAGGCTGGCCGGACGCGCGGTACCGCGTTGAAACAGCGCGGGAGCCCGAAGATGCGGCAGTACCGCAGAACCGGACCGCGGGCAGGATTGAACGGCCGACCGCCCGCGGACGCGCGGCATCGAGTGCACCGCGCGCCGCGACAGGGAACCGGCAGGCGCGCCCATTGTCGTACCTGGTGTGGTTTAGGTCCAGGGTTCGATGCCGATCGGCATGTTAAGCTGTTGGATGAGACAATACATGTGTGTCATCTCGTGACGCCGATCAGCACCCTGGACATGGTTAATGCCGGGTTAAACGGACACGGAAGGCGCATTTACCAGCCATCCTGTCCGATGCCCTCATTCCTAAGCCGGACCGTCCGCACTCACCCACGCGTCAACCTGGAACATATCCGGAACAAAGTCCACGGGGTGAATGTCGGCGTGCAGCTACACACCGATCGACGCGACGGCCCCTCGCTCGAACCGCCCGAAACATAACGGGAGCGCAACCTGCTGCTCGGCGAGGCGTCCTGGCGACGTCCCGATCGGCGCGCCATCCCGCTCCTCGGAGTGCCAGCCTCCGGCATCGATCATCCAAGCACTATCCGCGCGTGAATTTTCCTCAACGGTGACGTCGTTCAGCGGGAATGCCAAGCTGGCTCCTCCTGCGCCGCCGTCGTGAGGCGATCGCAGTGCGCCTCCTCCTGTTCTAAGGCGGCCTCGGCTCCTACGCCCTCGCCGCCGACCGGTCGGTTGAGGTCCCGCAGGTCGGGCGGAGACCGACCCGCGGCAACTGCCTTCATGCAGCGGCAGGATCGACACGGGATCGCGGATATGGACGACACGGAGAAGACGCCGAGGATGCAGCCGCTCGGTGAGGATCACGGCACGCCCGGCCACCAGGAGCGGCCGCCGAGCGAGGACGAAAGGCTGAAAAAGTCATTGGAGGACAGCTTCCCGACCTCCGATCCCATCCAGCCGAGCCGCATCGACGGCCCCAGCAACCAAGGGCGCGCCGTTCCCTCGATGGTGGCCCGCATGCTGGAACCACAATGCGAAAGCCCCGCTCGGCCGATGCCGGGCGGGGCGAAGTTCGTCGTTTTGGGGTGCCGGGGTTTGTGGTGGATCGAAACAAGCATGCAACGGGGATGCGTGAAGGCGGCTACTCCTTGTAAGGCTTGCCCCCTTCCTGGTCGCCGTCTCGCCCGGTCTCAGCCCGACCCTGCGCCTGGTCATAGCCGTCCATCCAGCTCATCCAGGCTTCCGAGTCCGCGTCGTGCGGATTGGAGGTCCGTTCCCGTCCTGCCTTGAACGCGGCCGCACCCTCGTCGCGTCGATTCTCGCTCGCGTCAGGCAAGATCGCTCCCCTGCGCTCCCGTTGCACCGCCAGCGCGGCTCTCGTCCGGCTCGCTCGTCTCCCCGGGGCGCCCCTCCGGAACTGCGGGAAGGTCGTGGTTGGGCGCCGGCTCGTTGTCGGGGCGACCGACAGCGTCGTCGCCTCGTTGGCCGGGCAGGATCGGGTCGGGTAGATCCTGACCGGGCGTGCCGAAGGTGTTGGACATGGTGGCCTCCTGAGTGTCGCGTAGGAAGCCGCGGCTTCCTCGCCTCGTTCCCGGATGACGATGCAGGTAATCGCTGGCCACGACGTGATCGCAAGACCGCTTCGGACTCAAGATGAAGGGAACGCGCCATCGCGCCTAGCGCGGCTCAAGACGAATCGTGGGGCGAGGCTTGGAAACCTGCGGCCGACAAGGTCCTGCGGATTTCGGCCTCGCCCGCAGGCGTCCTGCGCCTCTGCGCCTTCCGAGATCGGGACGAGGTAGACGTCGAATTCGCGCGCGGTCGGATCGGCAAGGCGGAGCATCCGGCTTGGATGCCCGCGAGAAGGTAGGGAGCGATCCGCATGCTCGGAATGTGGCCATACGAACCATCCGCCTCAACGCTGCTCTCGCTCATCTCAGGATGAGCGCTCCTCAAACCATGCGCAGCGCCATCCACAAGGCCATGCCGACCATCATCAGGTTCTCGGTCAGGGAGACGAAGCCGAGCGGCACGTTGGAATCGCCCCCGACGCAGGCGCATCTCAGCTCCCGCTTGTCGATGTAGACCGCCTTGAACACAGAGAAGGCGCCCACCGTGCCGAGGAAGAAGGCAACGGGAATCGAGATCCAAGTCAACGCCCCCGCGATCATCAGGACGCCCGCTAGCGCCTCGCCGAAGGGGTAGAGGTAGGCGTACCGCACCCAGCGCTGTGCCAGGAGGTCGTAGCCGAGGAACATGTTGGAGAAGCCCTCGACGTCGCGCAGCTTCTGGACGGCAAGGAGGCACATGGCAATGGCGACGAACCACTCGGCCGCCCGCCCCGTGGCGAGCGTGCCGAAGGCGGCCCAGCTTGCCGCCAGCGCCATGAGGGCGGCCATCGCGAAGATCGCGAACACCGGCTTGTAGGTCACTGCCTTCGGGTCGGCGACCGCCCTGCCCAAGTGCCGGCGCAGGTCGTCGTAGCCGCCGACGCGCCGGCCGTCGATGAAGGTCTGCGGCGTCGTCTTCACGCCGTGCTCGGCCTTGAAGGCGTCGGTCTCCTCGCGCGTCGTCAGCCAATGGTCTTCGATCTCGAAACCCGCGCGCTTCAGGAGGTCGACCGACTTCAAGCCGAAGGGACAAAGGTGCTTGGGCATCACCATCCGGTGGACCACCGCCTTGCGGTCACCGACACGAGTCTGCCCGGTCGTGGAACGATCGAATGTCGTCGTGCTCATGACGGTTCTCCCGATCTCAGTTCCCGCCTGCGGCTGCGGCTTCGGACATGCGCGGAGCGATGTCGGGCGCGTCTGCGGCGGGCGGACTTGTCTCAAGGTCCGCGATCAGCCGCTTCATCTCGGCGATCTCGCGCACCTGGGCCTCGATGATGCCGTCCGCCAACTCGCGCACGCGCGGATCGCGGATGTGCGCCCGCTCGCTCGTCAGGATCGCGATCGAGTGGTGCGGGATCATCGCCTTCATGTAGGACACGTCCGAAACCGTCTCCTGGCTTCGCACCAGAAAGAGCGACCCGCCGAAGACGATAATGCCGGCCGCGACGATCGCCGCGTTCGCGCGCCTCTTCGGATACATGCCCCACATGAAGCCGATCATGATGAGGGCCATGGTCGCGCCCATGAGGAGCGCCATCCAGGTCCGCGTCTGGCTGTAGAAGACGTGATCGAGCGCGAAGGTGTTCAGGTACATGAGCGCGAACATCACGACCGTCGAGGTCGCGATCATCGCGGCGAAGCGCTTGTAGGTCATGGGCATTCCTTCCTGTTTCGGGCCTGCCCGCGAAAAGCTGGAGCTTGCCACGTGGGAAGGTCAAGGATCGGCGGAGGACGCCGTTCCGTCGCCTCGGACAGACCTTGCTCCATCTAAGAGCGTCGGCTTCGATGGCCGATTGCGATGTCACGGCACGAAGGTAGGCCCCTCATGTTCGAAGCCCATGCGCAGACACCGTCTGTCCCGAGCGAGCCCGCGACGGTCGATGCGCTGGCCGCGACGGCGCCGGATACGGTAGAGGAGGCCGTGCGCGTCGACCCTGCCTTCGTCCTGTCGAAGGTCGAGACTTGGATCGTCGGCTTTCAGCGCCTGCTGCCCAACATCCTCGTCGCGCTCGTCTTGTTCGCGGTCGTCTTCGGCATCGCCTGGGTGGTGGAGCGCTCGTTCCGGCGCTGGGCGGACAAGCACGACCGCTCGAACCTCGGGGCGGTGCTCGGGTCCTTCGTCAAATGGGTGATCCTTCTCGTCGGCGGCCTCCTAGCGCTGACGATCGTCATCCCCTCGCTCAACCCGGGCGACCTCATCGCGGGCCTCGGCATCGGGTCGGTGGCGATCGGCTTCGCCTTCAAGGACATCCTCCAGAACTGGCTGGCCGGCCTCCTGATCCTGATCCAGCGCCCGTTCGGGGTCGGCGACCAGATCGTGGTCAACGGCTACGAGGGCACGGTGGAGTGGATCGAGACGCGCGCGACCATCATCGCCATGTACGACGGCCGGCGCGTCATCATTCCGAACGCCGACGTCTACTCCAACGCCGTCACCGTCAACACGGCCCGCCCGACGCGCCGCTCGCAGTACGATGTCGGCATTGGCTACGGCGACGACGTCGAGGCGGCGCGGGCCGCGATCCTCGATGCGATGAGGAGCGTCCACGGTATCGAAGCCGATCCCAAGCCGGAGGTGCTGGTCTGGGACCTCGCGGGATCCAGCGTGAACCTTCGCGTCCGCTGGTGGACCAACTCCAAGCGCACGAGCGTCGTCCACGTCCAGGCCGCCGTTCTGGAGGCGATCAAGGGCGCTCTCGACAGCGTCGGCATCGACATGCCCTATCCGACGCAGGTCGTCCTCTTCCACGACCAAACCGAGGAGACCGACGGCATCCGCGGCGAGCAGCGGGAGGGCTGGCCGAAGCGACCGGGGCGCGAGGCGCCCCGGTCTGTCCGGCAGCTCGCCGCAGGACGTAGGACGGATCGATCTGACGGTGAAGCCGTGCCCGGCAGCCGCGGTGGAAACGGGAGCCGCCCGTGACCTCGCGCTGGTACTGGCTCCTGCGGCGCTTGTCGCGCCGCATCTGGGTGCGCGCCACCCTGTTCTCGCTCGGTGGGGTCGTCACCGCGCTCGCCGCCACCTGGCTCAGCCCTTACATCCCCTACGACCTGCCGACCAAGATCGGCTCGGACGCGGTCGACAACATCCTCGGCATCATCGCCTCCTCGATGCTGACGGTGACGACCTTCTCGCTGTCGACGATGGTGTCGTCCTATTCGGCAGCCACCAACAACGTGACGCCGCGCGCGACAAAACTCGTGATCGAGGACACCACCACTCACAACGTTCTGTCGACCTTCATCGGCTCGTTCCTGTTCAGCCTCGTTGGCATCATCGCGCTCTCAACGGGCCTCTACGGCGACCAGGGCCGAGTCATCCTCTTCGCGGTGACGATCCTCGTGGTCGTCGCCATCGTTGTCACGTTGCTGCGCTGGATCGACCACCTGTCCAGCCTCGGGCGCGTGACGCAAACCACCGAGCGGGTCGAGGCCGTGGCCTTGAAGGCGATGCGCGAGCGCCAGGCGAACCCTCACCTCGGCGGCTCGCCGCTCGATGACCCTTCAACGATCCCGCGCTCGGCCCGGCCGATCTTCGTGAATGTCGTCGGCTACGTGCAGCACGTCGATGTCAGGGCTCTGGCAGGACTCGTCGATGACGGATCAGGGCGGATCTATCTTCGCTGCATTCCCGGCGACCTTGTTGACCCAACTGCGCCGATCGCAATGGCCGACGGCCTCGACGTGGAGAACCAGGAGCAGCGTATCCGGGATTGCTTCTCGATCGATGACGTACGCTCCTACGACCAGGATCCGCGCTTCGGCGCGTCGGTCTTGACCGAGATCGCCAGCCGCGCCCTGTCGCCGGGCATCAACGATCCGGGTACCGCCATCGACGTCATCGGACGGGCGGTGCGTCTCCTGACGGTCTGGAGCGAACCGCTCGAGGGTGCCGGCGAGGTTGCGCACCCGAACGTCTTCGTGCCGTCGATCGCGATCGGCGACCTCTTCGACGACTTGTTCACTCCCATCGCGCGCGACGGCGCCTCAACCGTCGAGATCGGCGTGCGTCTCCAGAAGGCGTTCCGCACGTTGGTACGATACGGCCGGGACGGCTTTGCCGAAAACGCACAGCGCCACTCCCGCGAGGCACTCGAGCGTGCCGAGGTGGCGCTCGCCATTGAGACGGACAAGCAGCGGCTCAGAGCCCTGGCAGACGAGGTCGCGAGCACCTGATGATCCGGGACGACGCATGTTTGCGACGACCGAGCCGCCCCTCTTCGCGCTCAGCTAAGGGATGGGGCATCGGCCAGCGGTGATGAACCATTTCATCGATCGAAGGCTTACCCATTCGACCCGTTCAAATGAAAGGACCAAACCATGGACGACCGGAACAAGCCGACGAACGCCTCGAACTCCGACGCCGGCATCACCGAGACCGATCTCGCGCAGGAGCGCATGGGCAACAACCAGATTCAGGGCAATGACCAGGAAAACGTCCACAACCAGCGCCAAGCCGTTCCCGACGTGAAGACGGAAACGGAGGGCGTTGTGGAGAGCTTCGAGAACATGGATCCCGAGACGCGGGCGAAGCGCGAAAACGGAGGTTGACCCATGCCCAAGCCAGTCATCCTTGCCGTCGCAATGCTCATGTCCGGCGTGTCTATGGCCTATGCACAAGGCGTTGCCTCGCCATGCGGGGACAGCGTCGAGGTTCGGCGTGGCGACACGCTCAGCGCCATCGCCGAGCGGTGCAATGTCTCGGAGGGCAGGCTCCTCGCCGCCAACCCCATGCTCGACGGCTCCGGCGATCTGATCATTGGCCAGAGCATCTCCACGCGGTCCGCCGCCCGGCAGGTGGGCGAACGTCTCTGGAGCGATGTCAAGGGTGCGGTCGGCCAGACGAGCGAAGCGCTTGAGGGCGTCGCAAGTGGCTTGAACGCGACGGCGCAGGACATCCTCGACAAGAACCCCGACCTTCGCTCGAGGGTCGAGAGCTTGGGATCGAGCCTTGGCGTGACCGGGAACGGAGCGTCCGGCGCGCCGACGGTCGAGGTGACGCCGCAGCCCCAACAAGCGGCAGTGGACGTCATGGTTACGGGCTTACCCACGCAGTCAACGGTTCGCATCAATGTCGGGCCCGCCGGCGCGGCTTCGCAGGAGGTTGCTGAGGCACGCACGGGAGCCGATGGTACGTTGCGTCAGAGCGTACCGTTGCCGGACTGGCTCCCGGATGGGAAGCGTGTGGTCCTCACGATCACCGACGGAGAGCGAAGCGTCATGGCGCGTTCTGCCCCGTTCGACGCGGAATGAGGCGAACGCGCCCGAAGATCAGTCCCGTGCTGTTCCCGGCCACGTCCGCCGGGCCACAGCGCCGAGCGTCAACCCCTGCGCCACGATCGTGAACAGGACGACGGCGTAGGTCGCCGCAAGGATCGGCGACTTGGCCGGGTCGTCCGGCAGCGATAGGGCGAGCGCGACCGAGATGCCGCCCCGTACGCCCCCAAGTCAGGAACGGGATGTTGCGGGCCGAAAGGGATCCAGTCCAGCGGAACAGGAGAACTGGGGTAGAAACTGCGACCAGTCGTGCGAGGAGGACGATCGGTACGGCCACGATCGCGAGAACGCTCGTGTCGGCCGCGAAGCGCAGGATGACGACCTCAAGCCCGATCAAAAGGAACAGGACCGAGTTCAGCACCTCGTCGATCATAGAGCTGGCGCAGGCGCTCGCGCCAGGGCGAGCGGAAATGCTCCTCGTGCGTTGGATCGGCGTGGCGCGCGGCGAGGAGTGCCGAGACCGTAGGACCGTCGCCGTGCGGCTGCTCGACGGCCGCTTCGTGTGGAGGCTGTGTGTCCACCCTCATGCTTCCGTTCTCGGCGAGCGGGCTCCAAGGAGCCGCTCGACCCATGTAGATAAGTCGTGCCGCGTCATGTCCAGCGCCGCCCTCGCGACGGCGCAAGGACAGGAGCGACCATCCTCGCCATAAGCCTGACCTTTCGAGCCGCCGGCTGGCGATCATCTGCCGATCCTGCGGCCAGAGCCCCGGATCGTAATTGGCAGGACGTCTCTCATGCAGCCGCGTGGCAGCCGACCCAAGACCTGGACTTGGATTTCGAGCCGATGTTGGTTCGTTCGCGTACCATGTTGGTTCGTTCGCGTACCCAAGACAGGCGACGTCCGGTTGATCGGCGATCCACTGCCGCGTAGCCTTTCCCATGTCCTCATCTGGTGAACGCATGCACTGGATGATTGGTGTGGCGGCATGGGAGGCACTGCCGCCACACCGCCTCTCCGATTGCTCGGCGAGGCGGCTTTCATCGAAGCCACGGAGCCAGAAGCGTGGAGGCACCCCAGGATGCACGTCGTGGATCGGGAACGCGCATCCCTGCTGAAGGACTTTCTGCGCTTCAACGTCTTCCCACCCTCCTCCGCTGAGGCGGAGATCGTCGGATTGGTCATTCGGAACGGCCTCAAGGGCTTGTCGCCCGACCAGATGGACCTTTGGCACGAGCGGGTACTGCCGGTGGTCAGCCGCCCTTTGGTCGAACAAATCCCCGATTGGGTGTTGGTGCAGAAGATGACGCAGACCTTACAGCGCAGCGTTCCCACCGTGTTCGGCAAGCGTCCGCGCCATCGGCAAGGACGGGGTCAGTCATAGATCGCTTGGTTGGCCGCCCGCATGATGCCGTAGCACTTGCAGCTCAGCTCGACGAGCGCGTCCCTGTTCTTGATGCCGATGCTGCTGCGGCCCAGGTCCACCAAGCCGCTCTCCGCCATCCTGTTGAGCGCGACCGTGATGCTCGCGCGCCGGGTTCCGATCAGGCGCGCGAGCATCGAGTGGGTCAGCGGCAGAGCGTCCTCGTCGAGCCGATCCTGTGCCGACAGGAGCCAGCGCGCCAAACGCTGCTCCACCGAGTGCCGGGTCGCACAGGCGAGCGCCTGCCCCGTCTGGATGGCGACCGAATGGGCGTAGCGCAGCATCAGCCGTTGGAGCTCGGGATGGTGCGCGAGGAG
>CANJKV010000173.1 GCA_947474855.1 Aurantimonadaceae bacterium
AGCGCGCGGGGAAAATCCATCCGCTTGATATAGCGCCGTTTGTGTGCGCTGCAACACGCCGGCCCATTTCGTGTGCCGAGGCGAGCCGTCACATATGGCATCGTTCCGTGGTGAGCTCTGCCAAGTTTTGGGGGAGTGGTGCCGCTTGCGTGACTCGAACACGCGACCCCATCATTACGAATGATGTGCTCTACCGGCTGAGCTAAAGCGGCCCTGTCAGGCGGTGGCGCCTGCGGATGGGGGTCTCATAGACTGGTTCGCCGGCGGGTTCAAGCGGGAAGCGGCGGGCTGAGGCAAACTCCGCGCAAGCCCCGGGGGCGCCGGGTGACGCAGGGGCTTGCGCCGGGCCGGCGGGATGGCGACATTGCGGCGGATGGACGATGTTTTTCCCGCCGCGAGGAGCGACGCGGCGCCCGACCTGTTCGCGCGCCCCGCGTCCGGCCTCGTGCGCGTCATCGACACGGAAACCGCCGGCCGCCCGCTTGCGGAGGACGCGGTGATCGAGATCGGCTCGGTCGACCTCGACCTTTCGACGGGCGCGATCGGCAATCCGATGCAGACCCTGGTCGATCCGGCCGGCGTCGAGATCGATCCCCATGCCCGCCGCGTCCACCACATCAGCGACGAGATGCTGGTCGGCGCCCCGCCCTTTGCCGAGGCGGTGAAGCCGTTTCTCGGCGCGCCCGCCTACGCGGCGCAGCGGGCGAGCTTCGACCGCTCGCGCCTGCGCTTTTCCGGCCGGTGGCTCTGCACCTGGAAGCTGGCGCTGAGGGCCTTTCCGGACGTGCGGGCGCACGGGCTCCAGAGCCTGGTGAAGTACGTGCCGCTCGATCTGTCGCCCGTCGCGGATCTCCTCCAAACGCTGCATCCGCACCGGGCGCTCTACGATGCGGCCTGCACGGCGGTTCTCTTGAAGACCATCGCCGAGCGGCTGGAGCCGCGCTATGACGGGTTCTCCGACTTCCTGACGCGGGCCGAGCGGGTGTCGAACGAGCCGGCGCTTCTCGCCAAGCTGCGCTTCGGCCGCCACAAGGGCGTGCCCCTGGCCGAGGTGCCGACGGACTATCTCGAATGGCTCGCCGCCGAGCCCGGCATGGACGCCGACGCGCGCTTCACGGCCGAGCGCCAGCTGGCGCGACGCGCCGTGCGCGGCCAGCGGTCGCTGCCGGCGAGCGCCGTCCTCGGCTGAAACGCGGGCGACGGGCGCTATCTGCGGCAGGCAACGCCACCCCAGCTCCCGTATCCGATGAAGCGCTTCGCCGACCTCCTCGACCGCCTCGTTCTGACGCCCTCGCGAAACGGCAAGCTGAAGCTGATGGCGGACTACTTCGCCGCCGTGCCCGATCCCGAGCGCGGCTACGCGCTTGCGGCGATCACCGGCGAGCTGGAGGTGCGCAGCGTCAAGCCGGCCATGCTGCGCGCGCTGATGGCGACGCGCATGGACGAGCTGCTGTTCGAGATGTCCTACGACTATGTCGGCGACCTCGCCGAGACCATCGCGCTCGTCTGGCCCTCGCCCCACGACGGCGAGCGGGAGGAGGGGCGGCTGCGCAACGATCTGCCGACGCTCGCCGAGATCGTCACGACGTTGGATGGGGCGACCCGCGCCGAGGGGCCGCGGCTCGTGGAAGGTTGGCTCGACAAGCTCGATTCCTCGGGCCGCTACGCGCTCCTGAAGCTCGTGACGGGGTCCATGCGCATCGGCGTGTCCTCGCGCCTCGCCAAGCAGGCGCTCGCCGACTTCGGACACAAGGACATCGTCGAGATCGAGGAGCTCTGGCACGGGCTGAGCGTTCCCTACGAGCCGCTCTTCGCCTGGCTGGAGGGGCGGGCGGATAAGCCCGTTTCGGCGGCGCTCTCGCCGTTCCGGCCGGTCATGCTGTCGCAGCCGCTGGAGGAGCCGGATTACGGGCTCGTCACAGCGGACGCCTACGCCGCCGAATGGAAGTGGGACGGCATCCGTGTCCAGGCGACGGCCGAAAAGGGCGTGCGGCGGCTTTATTCGCGCACCGGCGACGACATTTCCGGGGCGTTTCCGGACCTCCTCGACTTCATGACCTATGAGGGCTCGCTCGACGGCGAGCTCCTCGTCGCGCGGCCGAGCGCGCCGAAGTCGGGCCGGCCGAAGGTGAAGCCGCATGACGGCCCGCCGCAGGACGACATCGTCGTCGGCACCTTTTCCGACCTCCAGCAGCGCCTGAACCGCAAGACCGTCTCGGCGGCGGTGCTCAAGCAGCACCCGGTGTTCCTGCGCACCTACGACCTTCTCCAGGACGGGGGCGAGGACCTGCGGGCGCTGCCCTTCGCCGAACGGCGCAAGCGGCTCGACCGCTTCGTGGAAAAGCTGGAGCCGACGCGCTTCGACGTCTCGCCCTTCGTGCCGTTCGAGACCTTCGAGGAGCTGGCGCGGCTCCGGGCGGAGCCGCCGCACCCGGTGATCGAGGGGCTGATGCTGAAGCGCTGGGACAGCGCCTACGTACCCGGCCGGCCGAAGGGGCCCTGGTTCAAGTGGAAGCAGGACCCGCACCTCATCGACGCCGTGCTGATGTATGCCCAGCGCGGCCACGGAAAGCGGTCGAGCTTTTATTCCGACTACACCTTCGGCGTCTGGTCGGGACCGGCCGACGCGCCGGAGCTGGTGCCGGTCGGCAAGGCCTATTTCGGCTTCACCGACGAGGAGCTGAAGGTCCTCGACAAGTACATCCGCGACAACACGGTCGAGCGCTTCGGGCCGGTGCGCTCGGTGCGTGCCGAGCCGGACCACGGCCTCGTCATCGAGGTCGCCTTCGAGGGGCTCGCGCGCTCGACGCGCCACAAGTCGGGCGTCGCCATGCGCTTTCCCCGCGTCAGCCGACTGCGCTGGGACAAGCCGGCCTTCGAAGCCGACCGCATCGAAACGCTTCAGGCCATGCTCGCGTCATAGAAGCGTCGGAAGAAGGCTCGCTTGCGCGGCGCGTCGGGCGATCCTACCTCGATGCTTGGTCGCGGACACGAAAGGTCGAACCCTGAGATGAACGGCGTCACGCAATTCCTGGGCGGCTCGCCGCTTTCGGTTCTGATCCGGCTCGTCATCCTGTCGGTGGTGGTCGGCTTCATCCTCGCCTGGCTCGACATCCGGCCGATGGAGCTGGTGGACTGGGTGGTCGGCCTGTTCGAATGGGCCTGGGTCTCGATCTTCGGTTCGCTGAACCGGGCCGTGGACTACTTCCTGCTCGGCGCGGTTATCGTGGTGCCGCTCTTTCTCCTGTCGCGCCTCCTGAAAACGGCGAACCGCGGCTGATCCGCCGCCTTGCGGCGGCTCGGAGGCGCCGCTAGCCTGCGGACCTCGCACCTCGTCCCGGGCAGTTTTCATGTCGTCGACGGTTTTCGGCGCGGTGGTCCTCGCCGCGCTGCTTCACGCCCTGTGGAACGCCCTCCTGAAGTCGGAGGGCGACAAGTATGCCGGCTCGATGGCCGTCTCCATGGGCAGCCTGCCGCTCGCCGCCGGCTGCCTCGCGGTGTTCGGACTGCCGGCGCCGGAGTCCTGGCCCTATGTCGCGGCGTCCGCCGTCATCCACACCGTCTACTATCTCTGCCTTCTCAACGCTTATCGCGCCGCCGACTTCACGCAGGTCTATCCCATCGCACGCGGCGCGGCGCCCGTGCTCACCGCCGCCTTCGGCGCGATGCTGCTCGGGGAGGTCCTGTCGCCGCTGCAGTCGGCCGCGGTGCTCGTCATCGCCTGCGGGGTGATGAGCCTCGTCTTCGCCGCGCGCGGCACCCGCGCCATGAGCGGGGCGGGCCTCGCCTGGGCGCTCGCGACGAGCGCGGCGATCGCCACCTACTCGCTGAACGACGGGGCGGGCGCCCGGCTCGCCGGCAACAGCGCCGCCTTCTACGGCGCGGCGTCGATCCTCAACTGCGCGCTCCTCGCCCTGGTGGTCCGCTTCCTCAAGCCGGGCGCGATCACCGCCGGGCTGACGCGCGCGCCGCGCTCGCTGTTCCTCGGCGGGTCGATCTCCTTCGTCGCCTACGCCCTCGTCACCTGGGCCTTTTCCGAGGCGCCGATCGCGATGGTCTCGTCGCTGCGCGAGATCTCGATCGTCTTCGCCATCCTGATCGGCACCTTCGTTCTTCGCGAGCGGATGAACTGGCGCAAGATCGGCTCGACCTTTCTCACGCTTCTCGGCGTCGTGCTCCTGCGGACGGCGCGCTGAACTCGGCCGACGCCGCCCGGTGCACGATGGAGTGGCGGCGGGCCAGGGCGTCGATGTCGCGCGAATAGCCGCCGCCGAGGACGCAGGCGACGGGCACGCCGGCCTCGCGGCAGAAGCCGATCACCGCCCGGTCGCGGGCCATGAGGCCCGCATCCGAGAGCGACAGTCGGCCGAGCCGGTCCTCAGCATGCGGATCGACCCCGGCGTTGAAGAAGACGATGTCGGGAAGGCTGGCGTCGAAGGACTGGGCGAGGGCCGGCGTGAGGGCGTCGAGATAGGCCGCGTCGCCGATGCCGTCGGGCAGCTCGACGTCGAGGTCGGAGCGGGCCTTGTCGCTCGGATAGTTCTTCGCCGCGTGGATCGACAGGGTGAAGACGCGCTCGTCGTCCTCGAAGATGCGCGCCGTGCCGTCCCCCTGGTGGACGTCGCAGTCGACGACGAGAACGCGGCTCACCTCGCGGTCGGCGAGGAGCACCCGCGCCGCCACCGCCACGTCGTTGAAGACCGAGAAACCGGCACCGGCCTCGCGGCGGGCGTGGTGGCTGCCGCCCGCCGTGTTGCAGGCGAGGCCCTGGTCGAGCGCGAGGCGGGCGGTGAGCACCGTGCCGCCGCAGGCCGCGCGCGAGCGCAAGGACACGCGCTCGTCGACGGGAAAGCCGATCGCCTTCTCGATCTCGCGCGGGACGGCGGCGTTCAGCACCTGATCGACATAGGTCGCGCAATGGGCAAGCCGCAGCCACTCGGCCGGCGCCGGGACGGGCACCTGCCATCCGCCGGGCGCAACGAGGCCGTCCTCGACGAGGATCTCGGCGAGGCGCGAGAACTTCGACATGGGGAAGCGGTGCGCCGGATCGAATCGCGCGTCGAAGGCGGGATGGTGGACGATGGGAAGCGGCATCGCCCGCAATGTAGGGGAGGCCGGCCGGCGGCGGCAGGGGCGTCGTCGTCGCGCCCTGCCTCGTCTCAGAACACCTTCGAGCCCCGCGCCAGCACCGCGTCCACCGTCTTGTCGCGGAACTCGGCGAGCGAGGCCGCGCCGGTGCGGTCGAGAAGTCGGACGAGGCTTTGGAGGATGCGAAGGGGAAGTTCCGGGCCGCCATAGACGAGGCCCGTATACATCTGCACGAGGTCTGCCCCGGCCTCGATCTTGGCGACGACCGTTTCCGCGCTGTCGACGCCGCCGACGCCGATCAGCGGGAAATTCTTGCCCACCGCCTTGCGGAAGGCCGCGAGGACGTAGGTCGAGCGCTCGAAGAGCGGACGCCCCGACAGCCCGCCCTTCTCCGTGCCGAAGGACGAGCGCTCGACGCCGCGGCGCGACAGCGTCGTGTTCGACACGATGAGGCCGTCGAGGCCGTAGCTCGTCGCGGCGTGGGCGATCGCCTCGATCTGATAGGCCTCGAGATCCGGCGCCACTTTCAGGAAAACCGGCCGGCGGGGCATGGCGGCGAGCGCCGCGAAGCCGTTGCGCGCGGCCACCACCGCCTCGATGAGGTCCTTCAGCTCCGAGCCTTCCTGGAGCTTCCTGAGGCCCGGGGTGTTGGGCGAGGAGATGTTGATCGTGAGGTAGCGCGCCACCTCCTCGAAGCGGTTCACGCCCTCGACGTAATCGGCGATGCGATCGGGAGAATCCTTATTGGCGCCGATGTTGACGCCGACGATGCCCGCCTTGCGCACGCGCGCGCAGAGCCGCTCGAAGGCGTCGGCATGGCCCTCGTTGTTGAAGCCGAGGCGGTTGATGATCGCGTGCTGGTCCGCCAGGCGGAAGATGCGCGGCCGGTCATTCCCGGCCTGCGGCTTGGGCGTCAGCGTGCCCACCTCGACGAAGCCGAAGCCGAGGCGCAGAAGCGCGTCAGGCACTTCGGCGTTCTTGTCGTAGCCCGCGGCAAGGCCCAGCGGATTGGGAAAGCGGATGCCGGCGACCGTCGTGCCGAGCCGGTGGTCGACGGGCAGGTTGCGGCGCGGCAGGAGGCCGCTCTTCAGCGCTCGGATCGAAAGGCAGTGCGCGGTCTCGGGATCGAGCCGGAAGACGAGGGGGCGGGCCAGCCCGTAGAGGTCGCTCATGCGAGATCCGGGGGAAAGCGATGGACACCGTCCTCGCCGAGCGGCAGGGGCTCGATGGAGCGGACGGCCGACAGGGGCATGGGGTCGTAGAGATGCGGGAACAGGGCGCCGCCGCGCGAGGGTTCCCACCGCAGCGCCGAGCCGAGAGCCGCCGCGTCGACCGACAGGAGGAGGAGGTCGGCCTGGCCGGCGAAGTGCTTCGCCGCCGTTTCCCGGACCTGCGCCGCGGTCGAGAAGTGGATGTAGCCGTCGCGGGCGTCGACCGGCGAACCGGCGAAGGCGCCGGCCGTCTCGGCCTCGACCCAGAGCGGCCGCGGAACGATCTTGTAGATGATGGCGTCCATGCCATGGGCTTTGCCGGAGACGCGGGCGCGCGTCAACGAAGGGCAGGCCCTCAACGGGAGAACAACTGTCATGCAGCAGTTCATCGCACGCCTCACCGTCGAGACGCGGGGCCGCTCGCTCCTCGACGTGACGCGGAGGGTCGCGGAGATCCTGTCGGAGGAGGGTGCGCGGGAGGGCCTCCTCACGCTGTTCATCCGGCACACCTCGGCCTCTCTCCTTATCCAGGAAAACGCCGACCCGGACGTTCGCGCCGACCTCCTCGACGCGCTCGACCGGCTGGCGCCGCAGGACGCGCCCTACCGTCACGACAGCGAAGGGCCGGACGACATGCCCGCCCACGTCAAGACGACGATCACCGGAACGAACCTGTCGGTGCCCGTCGCGGACGGCCGGATGCTGCTCGGCACGTGGCAGGGGATCTACGTTGCCGAGCATCGGGCTCGCCCGCACCGGCGCGAGGTCGTGCTGCATTTCGTTGGCGCGCTCACAGACCGGTGAGGAAAAGCGCAGCGGAAGCCTCGGCGGCGCCCGAGCCGCGCCTATTCTCAACCTTTGCGGCATCCCTCGACGGGACGTGAAGGAGCGCGAATGGCCATCCTCAAGGAATTTCGGGAATTCGCCCTCAAGGGCAATATGGTCGACCTCGCCATCGGCATCATCATCGGAGCGGCCTTTTCAGGCCTCGTCAACTCGCTCGTCAGCGACATCATCATGCCGGTCGTGGGCGTCGTGACCGGCGGCATCGACTACACCAACAAGTTCGTGCCGCTGACCGGCGGCGTCACGGCGACGGGGCTCGACCAGGCGCGCACGCAAGGCGCGGTGCTCGCCTACGGCAAGTTCGTGACGCTGGCGATCAACTTCCTCATCGTCGCCTTCATCCTGTTCCTCGTCGTGAAGGGCATGAACCGGCTGAAGCGCAAGGAAGAAGCGAAGCCCGCGGCCGCGGCGGAGGTGCCGCGCGAGGAGAAGCTCCTGGAAGAGATCCGCGACATCCTCGCCTCCGGACGCTCCGCCCCGTCGGCCGCGGCATCCCTCGCCGCGACCGCTCGTCCGGCCGGGGGCGTGCCTCCGGCCTGAGCGCCCGGGGGAGGCCTCGGCGAGGGTTGATTCTCGGTCGGGAACGGGCGAAACGAACGGCATGGGCGCGCCTCGGCCGGGGTTGATGGTCTCCCCGCGGGACCGCTCCGACCTGCGGCGTGCCGACCCTTCGCCGAAAGTCCCATTCCCCATGAGCGATCTCCAGCGCCTGCGTCGCGAAGCCCTCGACGCGCCGGAAAGCGGCATCGTCGCCGTCATCAACTACGCCCGCGGCCGCGAGGGCCTGATCCCGCTCTGGGCAGGCGAGGGCGATCTCGCGACCCCGGACTTCATCTCCGGCGCGGCGGCCGAGAGCCTGAAGGCGGGCGAGACCTTCTACACCTGGCAGCGCGGCCTGCCGGAGCTGCGCCAGGCGATCGCCGACTACGCCACCCGGCTCTACGGCACGCCGCTTGGCCCGGATCGCTTCTTCGTCACGAACTCGGGCATGCACGCGATCCAGATCGTCTGCGCCATGCTGGCGGGCGCCGGCGACGAGCTGGTCTTCGTCGGCCCGGCATGGCCGAACTTCGCGGCCGCGGCCGAGATCAACGGCGCCAGGGCGTGCGAGGTCTCGCTCGACTGGTCGACGGCGCAGGGCTGGAGCCTCGACATGGCGAAGCTGCGCGCGGCCGTCGGCCCGGCCACCAAGGCGATCTTCCTCAACACGCCCTCCAATCCGACCGGCTGGACGGCGACGCGCGAGGACCTCGCGGCCGTGCTGGCGCTCGCCAAGCAGGCCGGCATCTTCGTGATCGCCGACGAGATCTATTCCCGCTTCTTCTACGCCGGCGCACGGGCGCCGTCCTTCCACGACGTGGCCACGCCCGACGACCCGGTGATCTACGTCAATTCCTTCTCCAAGAACTGGGCGATGACCGGCTGGCGCGTCGGATGGATCGAGGCGCCGGCCGCCTTCGGCGACGTCGTGGAGAACCTCGTCCAGTATTCGACCTCCGGCGTGCCGGCCTTCGTCCAGCGCGGCGCTCTCGCCGCGATCCGGCACGGGGAGGACTTCGTGGAGGAGCAGGTGCAGCGGGCGCACCGCGCGC
Source organism: Aurantimonadaceae bacterium (assembly GCA_947474855.1). Classification (GTDB taxonomy): domain Bacteria; phylum Pseudomonadota; class Alphaproteobacteria; order Rhizobiales; family Rhizobiaceae; genus Antarcticirhabdus. The sequence goes on from CANJKV010000173.1 coordinate 8,738, forward strand.
GCGACATCTTCACCGACGCGCTCCTGTCCACCAACCGCGTCGAGATCGTGCCGCCGGCCGGCGCGTTCTACGCCTTCTTCGCCGTCGACGGGCTGGAGGACACCCGCGCCGCCGCCTTCCGCATCTGCGACGAGGCCGGCGTCGGCCTCGCGCCCGGCACCGCCTTCGGCCCGGCCGGCCGGCGCTTCCTGCGCGCCTGCTTCCACCGACGGCTCGACGAGGTCGAGGCGTCCGCCGAGCGCCTCGCCCGCTGGATCGGCCGCGCGGCGTGACAGCCGACCGGCGCCGCATCCTGTCCTTCGCCGCGACGCTCGCGGTCGGGCTCGCCGGCGGGGCCGCGGCGTCCTTCGCGAACCTGCCGGTGGCCTGGCTGCTCGGCCCGGCCTTGCTCGTGTCCGTCGCGACGCTGGCGGGCCTCCACACCGACCTGCCGCCGAAGCTGCGCGACGTCGTCTTCTTCCTGCTCGGCATCCAGGCGGGCTCGGGCGTGACCCCCGCGGTCGCCGAGCAGATCGCGCTCTGGCCGCTGTCCTTCGCGATCCAGATGCTCGGCGTCGCCCTGACGGTGGTGCTGTCGGTCGCCTTCCTTCGCCGCGTCTTCGGCTGGGACAAGGACACCGCGCTCTTCGCCTCGCTGCCCGGCGCCCTGTCCTTCGTGCTCGTCGCGGCGACGCAGACGCGGGCCGACATCGCGCGCGTCACCGTGGTCCAAAGCGTCCGGCTGATTCTTCTCATCGGCGCCCTGACGCCGACGCTCGCCTGGCTCGAAGGCGGGGCCGCCGAGCAGGCGGGCACCGCCCGAGGGGCCGAGGGCGGGCTCCTCGAATTCGCGCTGCTCTTCGGCATCTGCGCTGTCACCGCCGTCGCCGGCGTGAAGCTGCGGCTGCCGGGCGGCCTGATGCTAGGGGCGCTGATCGGCAGCGCCGTCCTTCACGGCACCAGCCTCGTCGACGCGACGCTGCCGCCGATCGTCGCGATCCCCTCGCTCCTTCTTCTCGGCGTCCTGATCGGCTCGCGCCTGCGCGGCATCGACCGGGCGATGGCGGGCCGCCTTCTGCCCGCCTCGCTCGGCGTCTTCGCGCTCGGGCTCCTCGCCTCGGGTCTCGCCGGACTTGCCGGCGTCGCCCTCCTCGCCATCGACTTCGGGACGATCGCGCTCGCCTATGCGCCGGGCGCCCTGGAAGCGCTGACGATCCTCGCCTTCCAGTTCAACCTCGACCCGGCCTATGTCGCGGCCCACCACGTGGTCCGCTTCATGTGCATCGCACTGGCCGTGCCGTTCCTGGCGCGGAGAGCGTCCTCCGGCCGCAACGGGCTGGGCGACCCGGAATAGGGCTAGAGCCTGTTATGGACCATGGATAGGTGTTGTGCTGGCTGTGCCGAGCCGCCGGGTAGGAGCCGAAGGCCGCCGTGAGCCGAGGCTATCGGCAAGGTCGGCGACGCACTCCGGCGGCTCGGCACAGCCAGCCCGAAGGGTCGGGTGAGCGAGGTCATCCGGGGCGTCGGCTAGTCGAGCCAAGACGGATAGTCTTGGCCCGACGAACCTCCTACCGGGCTGAACCTCGCTGACCCGACACAACATCTATCCATGGTCCATAACAGGCTCTGGGGGGCGCCCTCAGGCGTCGATCGCGGCGAAGACGGACGGGGCGGGCGCTGGGGCCTCGCCGCCGGCCGGGCCCCAGGCGACGAGCCACGCGGCGAAATCCTCCCCGGTGTCCGACAGTTCGTAGGGATGGCTTGCCCGCAGGAACACGGCATCGCCCGCGGAGAGCTCGTGCTCCTCGCCTTCGTAGGCGAGGCGGCCCGAGCCGGAGGCGACGATGAGCACGGCGTCCTGCAGGCTCGTTTGCGCGTCGCCGCCCGCCTTGCCGCCGACGAAATGCAGCGCCATCGTTCCGTGCGCGAAGCCTTCCACGCCCGGCTGCTCGGCAGGCGTGGCGTGCGGCAGCTTCTGGAGGAGCTCGGTGAGGGAGGTCTTCATCGGGGCGGCTCCGGCGGAACGTGGATGTCCGCCCCGAACGGCGGCGGAGGCGAAATGGTTTCCCGCCTTCGCCGAGGGCTGCCGGCCGTCAGCCGCCGGCCTGGCTCACCACCAGCGGCGTGACGTTCTCGCCGCGCTCGGGCACGGCCGGCCGCTCGCCCGCGAAGGGGATGCCGAGCGCGTTCCAGGTCTCGACCAGGGCGTCGCGCAGCGTGTCGATCAGCGCGTCGCCGTGAAGCGGCGTCGGGGTGATGCGCAGGCGCTCCGTTCCG
>CANJKV010000174.1 GCA_947474855.1 Aurantimonadaceae bacterium
CCAGCTCGCCAGCCTCGCCCGCCTCTACGAGGACAAGATGGGCCACATCCAGTCGGTGCTGGGCGTGATCGACGAGGAGGTCGAGGCGAGCGACCAGCGCCTCGCCTCGATGTTCGCCTCCGGCAGCGGCCAGAATGCCGGGCGCAGCGCCATCGCCGTGCTCGAGGCCGAGGCGGCGCGCGTGCGCGCCCGCTTCCAGCGCGGCGAGAAGAACCGCCAGCGCCTCAACGACACGCTCGCGGCCTGCGTCGAGGCGGCCCATCCGCTGATCGGCATGACGGACGAGCTGGCGGAGCTGGAGCACGCGCTGCGCCTCGCCGGCTTCAACGCCGCGGTGCGCGCCGCCCACGTCGACTCGGGCGACGATACGATCGGCTACATTTCCCGCGAGATCCGCGACCAGGCCTCGATCGCCAAGGACAAGGCCGACGACGTTCGCAGCGGCATCGAGGTGGCCGTCGCCGCGACGAACGAGCTCGGCGAGCGCATCCTGCCGGCCATAGCGGCGGCCGAGGACGGCGTGTCCGCCGCCTTCGCAGCGGCGACCGGCACCCTCGGCTCCATCGAGGGCGAATGCCTGGAGCAGCTGCGCGAGGGCGCCTCCACCGCCAACGGCCTCGGCGGCCTCGTGTCCGCCATCACCAAGCTGATGACGCCGCACGTGAAGGGCTGCGCGATGATGCTGTCGGTCGGCGCCTCGCTGGCGGGCCTCTCCGCCGCGAACGCCGAGGACGGCGGAGCCGATCCCGCCGCCGTCGATGCCATCCTCGACGAGCTCGGCAAGAGCTACACCATGGTCGAGGAGCGCGACATCTTCGTCGAGGTCTTCGGCCGCCTCCCAGCCTCCGCCAAGGGCACGGCCGCGCCGGCCCCGGCGAGCGACGACCTCGACGACATCCTGTTCTGAGACCGAGTTGCCGACACGAAGAAGGGGCGGTCCTCGCGAACCGCCCCTTCTTCGTTGATCGATCCGGAGCGTCTCAGAGCTTGCTCGTGATCTCCGGGAGAACGGTGAAGAGGTCGCCGACGAGGCCGTAGTCGGCGACCTGGAAGATCGGCGCCTCCTCGTCCTTGTTGATGGCGACGATGACGCGGCTGTCCTTCATGCCGGCGAGGTGCTGGATGGCGCCCGAAATGCCGCAGGCGACGTAGAGGTCCGGCGCCACGACCTTGCCGGTCTGCCCGACCTGCCAGTCGTTGGGCGCGTAGCCCGCATCCACCGCCGCGCGCGAAGCGCCCACCGCCGCGCCGAGCTTGTCGGCGAGCGGCAGGACGACCTCCTCGAACTTCTCGCGCGAGCCCAGCGCCCGCCCGCCCGACACGATGATCTTGGCCGAGGCGAGTTCCGGGCGTTCGGAATGGGCGACAGCCTCGCCGACGAAGGTGGACAGGCCCGGATCGCCGGCGGCGCTCGCCGTCTCGACGCTGGCCGAGCCGCCCTCGCCCGCCGCGGGGAAGCTCGCGGCGCGCACGGTGACGACCTTGATCCTGTCGCTCGAACGAACGGTCTGCAACGCGTTGCCGGCATAGATCGGCCGCTCGAAGGTGTCGGGACCGTGGACCGCGATGACGTCGGAGATCTGCATCACGTCGAGGAGCGCCGCCGCGCGCGGCAGGGCGTTCTTGGCCATGGAGGTCGCCGGCGCGACGATCGCGTCGTAATTCGGCGCGAGCGACACCAGGAGGTCGGCCAGCGGCTCGGCGAGGTGGTGGGCGAGGCTCGCATCCTCCACCAGCAGAACCTTGGAGACGCCCTGAAGCTTGGCGGCGGCCTCCGCGACCGTTCGCGCGCCTTGGCCGGCCACCAGCACGTGGACGTCGCCGCCCATCTGGCTCGCGGCGGTCAGCGCCTTGGCGGTCTGTTCGTTGAGGGCGGCGTTGTCGTGCTCGGCGAGAAGCAGGATGGTCATGGGTCGGTTCTCCCTTGTCTCGCGTCAGATCACGCCGGCTTCGTTCTTGAGCTTGCCGATCAGCTCGTCCACCGAGCCGACCTTCACGCCGGCCTGCCGCTTGGGCGGCTCGGTGGTCTTCACGACCTCCAGGCGCGGGGCCGGATCGACGCCGAAGTCGCTGGCGGTCTTCTCCTCCAGCGGCTTCTTCTTGGCCTTCATGATGTTGGGCAGCGAGGCGTAGCGCGGCTCGTTGAGGCGAAGGTCGGTCGTGACGATCGCGGGCAGCGCGAGGCTGATCGTCTGGAGACCGCCGTCGACCTCGCGCGTGACCTCGGCGCGCCCGTCCTTCAGCTCGATCTTGGAAGCGAAGGTGCCCTGGGGGCGCTTGAGAAGAGCGGCGAGCATCTGGCCGGTCTGGTTGGCGTCGTCGTCGATCGCCTGCTTGCCGAGGATCACGAGGTCCGGGCTCTCGGCTTCCACGACGCCCTTCAGGATCTTGGCGACGGTCAGCGGCTCGGTGACGCCCTCGACCTTGACGAGGATCGCGCGGTCGGCGCCCATGGCGAGCGCGGTGCGAAGCTGCTCCTGCGCCTGGGGCACGCCGATCGAGACGGCGACGACTTCGGTGGCGACGCCCTTTTCCTTCAGCCGGATCGCTTCTTCCACGGCGATCTCGTCGAACGGGTTCATGCTCATCTTGACGTTGGCGAGGTCCACGCCCGTGCCGTCCGGCTTCACCCGGATCTTCACGTTGTAGTCCACCACACGCTTCACCGCGACGAGGATCTTCATGCCCGCTCTTCCTCCTTGCCCGAAAGTTGCCGGACGGGTCCCACCGCGATAGGCGAAACTGACGGAAGCGTCAAAACCGGGAGCGACATTTCCCGGCGGTTTCGCGCCAATCCACCCTTTCCGCTGCGGTTCAGCGGCTCTTGCCGGGCACCCAGAGAACGTCCGCGCGCCCCTCGTCGTTCGCGATCCGCGCCGCGACGAAGAGGTGGTCCGACAGGCGGTTGAGGTAGGCGAGCGCGGTGTCGGCGACGATCTCGCCCTCGCGCGCCGCCAAAGCCACCGCCAGCCGCTCGGCCCGGCGGGCGACGGTGCGGGCGAGGTGGAGATGGGTCGCGAGGGCCGAGCCCGCCGGCAGGACGAAGGAGCGCAGCGGCTCCAGCCGCTCGTTCATCGCGTCGATCTCCGCCTCGATCCGCTCCACTTGGGTCCCCGTCACGGTCAGCCGCTCGTAGGGCAGCGGCTCGCCGGTCTCGGGCGTCGCCAGTTCCGCGCCGAGGTCGAAGAGCTCGTTCTGGATGCGCGCCAGCGCCTCGTCCATGGCCCCGTCCGCGTGGAGCCGGGCGAGGCCGAGCGTCGCGTTCAGCTCGTCCACGGTCCCGATCGCCTCGATGCGCAGATCGCTCTTCGGGCGCCGCTCGCCGGTGGCGAGCCCCGTTTCGCCGCGGTCGCCGGTGCGGGTGTAGATGCGGTTCAGCCGGACCATGATCGCCCCTCCCTCAGCGTCCGCCGCCGAGCGCGACGAGCGCGCCGACGATCAGCAGAACGGCCAGCGCCTGGAACAGGACGCGCATGCGCATCAGCTGCTGCGAGCGGCTGGGCGAGCCGCCCTTCATCATGTTGACGAGGCCCTTCAGGAGGATGATGGCGACGACCACCATGACGAAGAGCGCGAGATAGGTGAGGACGTCGGCCATGCGGGACCCGGACAAGGAGGGATCGGTTCGGTGACGATATAGGAACGCGCCGCCCCTGCCGCTCAGGCGGGGGCGCGGCGGCGCGTCGCGGCGGCGACGCCGATGCCGGCGAGCGCGAGGCCCGCGATCTGGACGGGCAGGAGCCGCTCGTCGAACAGCGCCCAGGCCATGACGGCGGTGACGCCCGGTGTCAGGTACATCAGCGAGGCGACGGAGGACACCGCGCCCTCGCGGATCAGCTTCAGCATCAGGAACACCGCGCCGATCGACAGGACGAAGACGAGCCACACCAGCGCGAAGACGAGCTCGCCGTTGAACTCGACCCGGCCCGTTTCCGTCAGCGCCGCCAGGATCGCGGTCGGCACGATGGCGCCGAGATACTGGACGCTCGTGTTGACGCGAAGGTCCAGCCCGCCGCCGAAGCGCTTCTGCCAGATCGTGCCGACCGAGATGGCGAGCGCGGCGGCGAAGACCGGCACGAGCGTCGCGGCGTGGAGGCTCGCTTCCGCGCCGATGCGGGGGGCCACCACCATGCCGACGCCGACGAGGCCGAGGGCGAGCCCGACGAGGTGACGGGGCGCGAGGTGCTCGCCGAGGAAGAGCGCCGCGAGAACGGCCGTGATCACCGGCTGCAGCCCGACGATGAGCGCGGCGATGCCGGCATCGAGCCCGTGGCGCACGGCGTAGAACACGCCACCGAGATAGACCCCGTGGATGAGGACGCCGCAGATCGCCGCGTGCATCGCTTGGCGCCCGCTCGGGAGCGCCGCCCGCGCGACGAGCGCGGCGGGCGCCAGGATCAGGATCGCCAGCGCGTAGCGCATCGACAGGAAGGTGAAGGGCTCGGCGTAGGGCATGGCGTAGCGCGCGCCGATGAAGCCCGTGGACCAGAGAAGCACGAAGAGCGCCGGGATCAGGCGGTCGCGGATGGGCATGGGTCGGCGCTGGCCTCCGGGCGTCGGATCGTCGCGGGGGCGCGGCGAGCACGTCGTTCCGCGATAGTCCCGCCGGCCGTCGCCCGCAACATCGCGCGGCGCGTTAACGTCCGCTTAACCCTTTCGCTTAACGGCGGGCCAACCATGCCCGTGTGACGGTCCGGCGTCGATGCGGCGCACGTCCCCCCGCGCCGCTCCGCCACGAAAGATCCATGCCCATGACATCCAAGCCCCCGCTTCTCGTTCTCGCCGCAGCGCTCCTCCCCCTCGCCGCGACGCCCGCGTCCGCCGCCGACATCCTCTACGAGCCGCCGGGCGGTTCGGGCGGCTACGACGCTCCGCTCGCCTCGGACGACGGCCTCAACTTCAACGGCCTCTACGCCGGCATCCAGGCCGGCGGCTCCTTCAACGGCTCGGACGGCGAGATGTCGGTGAGCTCCAGCAACAGCGCCTTCGTCGCCGGCGGCCCGCGCCGCGATTCGGAGGACGATTCCGCCGGCGGCACGATCGGCGGCCATGTCGGTGCCGACCTGCGCTTCGGCGCGATCGTCGTCGGTGCCGTCACCGACTACGGCAAGGTCAATGCCGGCTCGGAGGCGACCGCGCGATTCGGCGGCAACAGCGTCACCACCGAGCGCCGGGTCGACCAGCTCGGCTCGACGCGCGCCCGGCTCGGCCTCGCCAGCGACAAGCTCATGGTCTACGGCACGGCCGGCGTCGCCTACGGGCGCGTCGAGACCGAGACCCGCGTCGACGATCCCTCCAACATCGTCGGCGACGGCGTGACGCGCGATTCCGACACGCTGGTCGGGTCGACCTACGGCGGCGGCGTCGACTACATGATCCACGACAAGGTGAGCCTGGGCGCCGAATACACCTACACCAACCTCGGCAACGCCGATTCGCCCGCCCGCTTCAACGAGCGCGGCGGCGGCCGCTTCACCGTCCAGGACGCGGGCGAGGACGTGAAGCTGCACAAGATCGAGGGGAAGCTTTCCTACCACTTCTTCTGACCGCCCCGGCGCGGCGGGTCTCGCGCCCGCCGCGCGAAGGGTTTATCGCCGGCCAAGGTCCTCGCACCCGCGCCGGCGGCTTTCATGCAGATCATCGTCCTCATCACCGTGCCGATCTTCGGTCTGATCGCCGCGGGCTATGCGGCGCGCGCCTCCGGCCTTCTCGGGGACGCGGTCGCCGACGCGCTGGCGCGCTTCGTCTTCGCCGTCGCGGTGCCGGTCCTCCTGTTCCGCACGCTCGCCCGGGCGGAGTTCGGGGGCGAGAATCCCGTCCTCCTCTGGACCGCCTATTTCGGCGGGGTCTGCGTCGCCTGGCCGCTCGGCACGCTTCTCGCCCGCAAAGTCGGCGGCCTCGACCGGCGCACGGGCGTCGTCGCGGGGGTGGCCGCGGGCTTCTCCAACACCGTCTTCATCGCGCTTCCGGCGGTGGAGCGCGCCTATGGCCAGGCCGGCCTCGCGCCGCTCCTCGTGATCCTGTCGGTCCACCTGCCGCTCATGACCGCGGCCGGCACGCTGCTCCTGGAGGGCGCGGCGGCGGGCGACCTTCGCGCGGCCGGCACGCCCGCGCCGCGCCGCCCGGTCGCGCAGATCTTCGCGAGCCTCCTGCGGGCCTTCCTGCGCAACGCGATCATCATCGGAATCCTCGCGGGCGGCGCCTGGCGCCTCACCGGCTTCGCGATCCCGCCGCTCCTCGACGAGGTCCTCGCGCCCCTCGCTGGCACGGCGGGGCCGCTCGCGCTCTTCTCGCTCGGCATGTCGCTGCGGCGCTTTGGCCTGCGCGGCGACCTCGGCCTGACGCTCGGGCTAGTCGGGCTCAGCCTCGTCGTCATGCCGGCGGCGGTCTGGCTCATCGCCGCCCCCCTCCTGTCGCCGCTTTGGCTGAAGGTCGCGGTGCTGACGGCAGCGGCCCCCAGCGGCGTCAACGCCTATCTCTTCGCCACCAATGTCGGCGCCGGCGAGAAGCTCGCCGCGAGCGCGACGCTCCTGGGCACCTGCCTCTCCGTCTTCAGTCTCAGCGCCTGGCTCCTCATCCTCGGCTGAACGGCGCCCGCCGCGCGAGCCCGACCATGGCGAGGATGTCCTGGCGCCTCGCCCCCTTCTCGCGCAGCGAGCGCAGGCTCGGCGCGCCGCGGCTCTTGGACAGCTTGGCGCCCTCCGCGTCGCGGATCAGCCGGTGGTGGTGATAGGTCGGGACGGGAAGCCCGAACAGCGCCTGAAGGACGCGGTGGACGCTCGTCGCCTCGAAGAGGTCGCGGCCGCGCACGACGTGCGTGACGCCCTGGTCGGCATCGTCCAGGACCACGGCAAGGTGGTAGCTCGCCGGCACGTCCTTGCGGCCGAGCACCACGTCGCCCCAGCGCTCCGGCCGGGCAGCGACACGGTGCGGTCCCGCCGCTTCGCCCGCATCGCTCGTTTCGACGAAGTCGAGCGGCCCGACGAGGGCGGCAGCGCGCGCCATGTCGAGGCGCCAGGCGAAGGGCGCGCCGGACGCCATCCGCTCGCGCCGCTCGGCGACCCCCAGGTCCCGGTCGAGCCGCGGATAGAGCGCCGCCCCGTCGGGGTCGCGGGGCCAGGGATCGCCCGTCCGCGCGGCGTGGCGCAAGGCGTGGGCCCGCACCTCGCCGCGGGTGAGAAAGGCCGGGTAGATGAGGTCGCGCGCTTCCAGCTCCGCGAGCGCGCCACGATAGCGTGCGAAGTGCTCCGACTGCCGGCGCGGCGGCCCGTCCCAGTCGAGGCCGAGAAAAGCGAGGTCGTCGAGGATCCCCGCCTCGAAGACCGGCGTGCAGCGCGCGGTGTCGATGTCTTCCAGCCGCAAAAGGAAGCGCCCGCCCGCTGCACGCGCCATGCGGTGGTTGAGAACGGCGCTGAAGGCGTGGCCGAGATGCAGGTCGCCGTTCGGGCTCGGCGCGAAGCGGAACACGAGCGCGTCGGAACCGCGATCGGGGCTCGGACCGGCCAACATCGCTCTGCGTCTGCCCCCGTTGTTCCGTGCCCCGCGACGGGTTCTATACAGCTTCCGGCCGAGCCTGCCCACGCCGTTCGCCCGACCAACGCGCGGGCTGCCCGGGTGGGTTCCCGAGCCGGCGCGCGATGGAGGCGAGTGCATGATCCTGACCGATGCCGATGTGGCCGCGGGCCTCGACGCCCTCGTGCGGCTCGACCCGCGCCTCGCACCGGTCGTGGAAGGGGCGGGTCCGGTCCCGCTGCGCCGGGCCGAGCCGGGGCTCGCGGGGCTCGCCGCGACGGTCGTCGCCCAGCAGGTGAGCCGCGCCAGCGCGTCGGCCATCCTCGGCCGCCTGCGCGAGGCGGTGGAGATTTCCCGCCCGGCCGCCATTCTGGACGCCGAGGACGAGGTGCTGCGGCGCGCCGGACTGTCGGCGGCGAAGATCCGCACGCTGCGCGCGGCCGCCCTCGCCATGAGCGAGGGGCGGCTCGACTTCTCCCGGATCGAACGGGCGACGCCGGCCGCGGCGGTGTCGGAGCTCGTGGCGCTGCCCGGCATCGGCGTCTGGACGGCCGAATGCTTCCTGCTCTTCTCGCTCGGCCATCCCGACGTCTTTCCGGCGGGCGATCTGGCTCTGCGGCTCGCCGTTGCGGACGGGCTCGCCTTGTCCGATGCGCGGCCGAAGGAGGCGAGCGTCGCCGAGATCGCGCGGGCCTGGTCGCCCCACCGCTCCGTCGCCGCCCGGCTGTTCTGGCGCCATTACCACGTCGTCACGCGCCGCGATGCTGCGCCGGCCAAGTGAGACCCGCCGTCCATCCACAGATTTCGGCGCGGCGGCGCGGGCGGGAATCGAGGATTTTCCCCTGTGACATCAGGCCCATGGTGCCGAATCACGGCAAGGCTTCACAAAGACGACACGTTGGAGCACGATAGTTAAACAATCGCGGCAGAGCGCCGCGCATGCTCAAGGAGAATCTCGGTGACGATTGCGCTCACCCAGGACTTGTCTCCGACGCTTGTCCTGAACGCGGACTATCGTCCGCTGAGCTACTATCCCTTGTCCCTCTGGTCCTGGCAGGACGCGATCAAGGCCGTGTTCCTCGACCGCGTGACCATCCTCGCCGAATACGATCGCGCCGTGCGCAGCCCGACCTATTCGATGCGGCTGCCCTCCGTCGTCTGCTTGAAGACCTATGTCAAGCCGGCGCGGCACCCCGCCTTCACGCGCTTCAACGTCTTCCTGCGCGACCGCTTCCAGTGCCAGTATTGCGGCTCGCCGCACGACCTGACCTTCGACCACGTCATTCCCCGCTCGCGCGGCGGCCTGACGACCTGGGAGAACGTCGTCGCCGCCTGCAGCCCGTGCAATCTGAAGAAGGGCGGCATGATGCCGAAGGTCGCGGGCATGATTCCGCACCAGAAGCCGTTCCAGCCGACCGTTCACGAATTGCACAACAACGGCCGCCTGTTTCCGCCGAACTTTTTGCACGAGAGCTGGCTCGATTATCTCTACTGGGACTCGGAGCTGGAGCCGGAATAGGCCGCCCCGCCCCTTACCGGGCAACCGCCCGGCCGCCCCGCGCCGCGCCCCAGAGCGCGACGAGCGCCCAGAGCGCCGAGGCGAGGACGTTCCAACCGGCGAAGGACAGGCCGAGGAAGCGCCCTGCCGCCTGGTCGCAGGACGGCGGGCGCACCGCGTCGATCGAGCCGAGAAGGTCGCCCGTCATCAGGTCGCCGCCGGCCACGCTCGCGCAGTCCGTCGGTCCCGCCCAGAACTGCCACTCGACGCCGGCATGGTAGATCGCGAGGCCCATGCCCCAGAGCATGACAAGGCCGACCACCGCGAAGAGGATGCGCGGCAATGCCGCCGGACCCACCTTCGCCAGCGCCAGCGCGAGCGCCAGCAGCGCCACCGGCAGGGCGACGTAGTAGGGCGTGCGCTGCTGCAGACAGAGCGCGCAGGGGATGTAGCCGCCGACATGCTGGAAGAGCAGCGCCGTGCCAACGGTGGCCGCGAGGCCGAGAACGAGCACCGCCGCCACGCCGACGCTGCGGTCCGAGCGGGCGGGCGCCGCGCCGCCGCCAAGGCCAAGACTGCTCCGGCTCATTCCCGACCCCATCCGTTTCGCCCGCGTCGCACCGGCAGCGGCTCTAGCCTCCCCCCCGTCCGATTGCAAACGCGCCGGCCGGCGACGCAGCGTTCGCTGCGGGATCAGTGAGGCGTGGATCGGGGCGGCCGGGCTTCAACCGCAGCATCGGCCGTTCGACCAGGAACCAGGACAGCGTCGCGAGGACGAGGGTGAGCGCGAGCGAGGCGGCAAACAGCTGGAGCGGCGGCATCGAGCCGCCGGCGGCCTGCACGATCACCTGCTGCACGGGAAAGGCGTAGAGGTAGAGGCCGTAGGAGACATCGAACCGATCGAGCCCCGCCAGGGCCTTCAGCCGGAATGCAAGCCGTTCGCCTGCCTTGCGGTCCAGCCCCGGTCGGTCCGCGCCGCTGCCGACAAAAGCCGTGACAATCCGCTCCGGATTTGCCACATCTGGCGCCGTTGCGGGCGTGGCGAAACGGTAGACGCAGCGGACTCAAAATCCGCCGTAGCAATACGTGTCGGTTCGAGTCCGACCGCCCGCACCACCCCGCCACACCTTTTCCGGCAAATCGCGACCGGCCGCTCCCTTCAGCGCTTGAGGAAGGCTGCGAAGGCGGCGCGGGCTTCGGGCGAGCGCAGGCGCTCGGCGAAGAGCTCGATCTCCTCATCGATCCGCCGGACGGTCGGCTCCGGATCGCCGCGCAGAAGGGCGCGGGCGGCCAGGAGCGCGCCGCGCGGCTTTCGCGCCAGCCGGCGCGCCGCGTCGAGCGCCGCGCCCTCGGCATCCGCTTCGACGACGCGCGTGACGATGTTGGCCTGGCGCGCGTCCTCGGCGCTCAGAGCCTCGCCGAGAACCAGAAGCGCGAAGGCGCGCTGCGCGCCCATGAGCCTCGGCCCGAGAAGGCTCGATCCGGCTTCCGGCGTCAGGCCGAGGTCGAGAAAGGGCGTGCGGAAGGTGGAGCCGGCGCTCGCGACCACGAGGTCGCAATGCATCAGGAGCGTCGTGCCGATGCCGATGGCGAGCCCGTCGACGCCGGCGACGAGCGGCTTGGTGGCGCGGGCGAGCCCGTGAAGGAAGCCGCGCACCTCGCTTGGTGCCTCGCCGCCCGCCGCGATGGCGGCGAAGTCGGCGATGTCGTTGCCGGCGCTGAAGGTCCCGGGCAGGCCGAGGATGACGGTCGCGGCGATCGCGTCGTCGCCCTCCGCCTCCGCGAGGCCGGCGGTGAGCGCGGCGTACATCGCCCGCGTCAGCGCGTTCTTCTTGTCCGGCCGGTTCATCCGCAGAACGAGGACGCCGTCCTCGCGGCGCGTCTCGACGTGATCGCTCATCAGGCGGACTCCTCGACGAGAAGGGCGTGGGCGGCGGCAAGGCTCGCCGCGCC
>CANJKV010000175.1 GCA_947474855.1 Aurantimonadaceae bacterium
CGCTACGGCGACATCCTCGGCGATCCGGCCCTTCGCGCCGCCTATGCGGCCCACGTCTCGGCCCGCTACGGCGCGCCGGTGGACCCGGCCCGCGTCGCGATCACCAGCGGCTGCAACCAGGCCTTCTTCGCGGCCATGCTGGCCCTGGCCGGCCCGGGCGACGCGGTGATCCTGCCGGCGCCCTGGTACTTCAACCATCAGATGACACTGGACATGCTGGGGGTGGACGCGCGCGCCCTGCCGCTCGACGCGGCATCCGGCTTCCTGCCGGACCCGGCGGCGCTCGACGCGCTGATCGACGAGCGCACCCGCGCCGTCGTGCTCGTCTCGCCCAACAATCCGACCGGCGCCGTCTACCCGGACGCGCTGCTCGCCGACATCCTCGCGCTCTGCGCCCGGCGCGGCGTCGTCCTGGTGCTCGACGAGACCTATCGCGACTTCCTGGCCGAGGAAGCCCGCCCGCATTCCTTGTTCGGGCGCCGGGAGGCCGAGGACCACCTCGTCGCGCTCTATTCCTTCTCCAAGACCTACGCGATCCCCGGCCACCGCGTCGGCGCGCTGATCGGCGGCGCCGCTTTGGTCGCGGAGCTGGAAAAGGCGATCGACTGCATCCAGATCTGCGCCCCGCGCCCGGCCCAGGCCGCGCTGCCCTGGGCGATCGAGGCGCTCGGCGACTTCCGCCGCGCGAGCGCGGCCGAGATCGGCCGGCGGGCCGAGGTGTTCCGCGACGCCTTCGCGCCGCTTTCCGGCTGGCGCATCCGCCAGATCGGCGCCTACTTCGCCTATGTCGAGCACCCCTTCGGCGACGAGCCGTCTGCCGCGGTCGCGGCCCGCCTCGCCGGAACGTTCGGCGTCGTGGTCCTGCCCGGCTCGTTCTTCGGGCCCGGCCAGGAGCGCTTCCTGCGCATCGCCTTCGCCAACGTCGAGGAGCCGGCGATCCGCGAGATCGCCCGCCGCCTCGCTCTCGCTTCCCCAGCCCTGGACGCATCCGCATGACCCTCGACCTCGAAGCCCTGCGCGCCCGCTTCGGCGGCGACAACGAACGGGTGATCCACGACGAGGGCTTCGCCCGCGTCGCCTCCCGCCTCTTCAACGCCAAGGGCACGCGCGTCGCGCCCTTCGCCGGCGTGCCGACGCTGCTCGACGCGCCGCACCGGCCGGTCGACTGGTCGGCGCCCGACCTGTCTGGCCTCGACGTCGCGCTTCTCGGGGTGCCGATGGATCTCGGCGTCACCAACCGCAACGGCAGCCGCTTCGGCCCGCGGGCGCTGCGCACGATCGAGCGCGTCGGGCCCTACAACCACGTCCTGAAGACCATGCCGGCGATCGACCTTTCCGTCGCCGACATCGGCGACGTGCCCTTCCGCTCGCGCTTCGACCTCGCGAGCTCCCACGAGGACATCGAGGCGACGATCGCCGCGATCGCGGCGGCCGGCGTGATTCCCTTGTCGGTCGGCGGCGACCATTCGATCTCGCATCCGATCCTGCGCGCGCTCGGCCGCGAACGCCCGCTCGCCATGATCCACATCGACGCCCATTGCGACACGAGCGGCCCCTATGAGGGCTGCAAATTCCACCATGGCGGCCCCTTCCGGCAGGCGGTGCTCGACGGCGTGCTCGATCCCACGCGCACGATCCAGATCGGCATCCGCGGCTCGTCGGAATACCTGTGGGAGTTCTCGGCCGCTTCCGGCATGGCCGTGGTCCATGCCGAGGAGATTTCCGATCTCGGGATCGCCCGCATCGTGGAAATGGCGAAGGCGACCGTCGGCGACGCGCCGGTCTACCTGTCCTTCGATATCGACAGCCTCGATCCGGCCTTCGCGCCCGGCACCGGCACGCCCGAGATCGGCGGCTTGACGACGCGCGAGGCGCAGGCGCTCCTGCGCGGGCTCGCCGGCATCCGCATCGTCGGCGGCGACCTCGTCGAGGTCGCCCCGCAATACGACGCCACCACCAACACCGCCCATGCCGGCGCGCAGATGCTGTTCGAGATCCTGAGCCTCGTGCCGTTCGCGACCGGCCGTGCCTGCCCTCAGCCCTGACCCCCGATCGGAGACCCGCGACATGACGACGACCCCCATCGCCCATCCGACCCGCCGCTCCGTGCTCCTGGGCGCGGCCGCCGGCGCCGCCGCGCTCGCCACGCCCGGCATCCTGCGCGCGCAGGACCGCTCGCTGAAGGTCGGCGTCTACGGCGGCTACTTCAAGGAAAGCTTCGACGAGAACGTCTTTCCCGCCTTCACGCAGGCGACGGGGATCGCGGTCGAGAGCATCGCCGAGCCGACGGGCGAGGCCTGGCTGGTGCAGCTGGAGCAGGCGGCGCGCGCGAACGTCGCGCCGGCCGACGTCTCGATGATCAGCCAGGTCGCCATGCGCAAGGGCCTGTCCACCGATCTCTGGGCGCCGCTCGACCTCGCCCGCGTCAAGAACGCCGGCGACATCCTGGCGCCCTTCATCGTGAAGTATCCGGACGAGCGCGTCGCCGGCGTCGGCGCCGTCGCCTGGTACATCAACCTCGTCACCAACACGCAGGCCTACCCGACCGCCCCGGACTCCTGGGCGGCCTTCTGGGATCCGGCCAACGAGGGCAAGCTCGGCCTCCTCGCGCTCGTCTCCAACTCGTTCCTTCTCGAAGTCACGGCCAAGACCTTCTTCGGCGGCACGCAGGTGCTGGACACCGACGACGGCATCCTCAAGGTCATGGACAAGCTGGCCGAGGTGAAGCCCAACGTGCAGCTCTGGTACCGCGACGAGGCGCAGTTCGAGGCCGCGCTGAAGTCGGGCGAGATCCCGATGGGCCAGTACTATCACGACGTCACGGGCCTTGCCGCCTCGAAGGGCGAGCCGGTGCGATCGACTTTCCCGAAGGAAGGCGGCATCTCGGATTCGGGCTGCTGGGCCGTCAGCCGCGCCTCGCAGAAGCTCGACATCGCGCACGAGTTCATCGACTACATGACCCAGCCCGCCACGCAGTCGCTGCTGGCGCGGAAGGTCGGCACGGCGCCGGTGATCGGGCGCTCGCTCCTCGACCTCACCGACGCCGAGTTCGCCGCGGTCTCCTCGACCGCCGAGCCGATCGTGCCGCGCTACGACCTCTACGTCTCCAAGGCCGACTGGCTGAACCAGAAGTGGACCGAGCTGATCGTCGGCTGACCGGCGATCCGAGCCATCGATCCGCACACCGAGGAGGCCCAGCCCATGACCGCGCTCGTGCTCGACGGCGTCACCAAGCGCTACGGCGCGACGACGGCCGTCGAAGCCGTCGACCTGACGATCCCGGACGGCACGCTGGTCTGCCTCCTCGGCCCGTCGGGATGCGGGAAGACCACGCTGATGCGCATGATCGCGGGGCTCGAGGCACCCTCGGCCGGCGAGATCCGCATGGGCTCGGAGACGATCACCCGCGTTCCCGTCCACAAGCGCGGCTTCGGCATGGTGTTCCAGTCGCTGGCGCTGTTTCCGCACCTCTCCGTCGGCGACAACATCGCCTATCCCCTGCGCCTCCGCGGCGAGAGCCGGGGGACGATCGAGGCGCGGGTGCGCGAGCTCCTCGACCTCGTGCAGCTGCCCGGCGTCGAGGGGCGCGCGATCACCCAGCTCTCGGGCGGCCAGCGCCAGCGCGTCGCCATCGCCCGGGCGCTCGCCGTCGCGCCGCGCCTGTTCCTTCTCGACGAGCCCTTGTCGGCCCTCGATGCCAAGCTGCGCGAAGCGATGCAGGTCGAGCTGCGCCTTCTCCAGGAGCGCCTCGGCATCACCACCATCGTCGTCACCCACGATCAGCGCGAGGCGATGACCATGGCCGATCAGGTCGTGGTGATGCGGGGCGGCCGGGTGCTCCAGATGGACCGGCCGATCGAAGTCTACCGACGGCCGGCGACGCCTTTCGTCGCCGACTTCCTCGGCCAGACCAACCTCCTCCAGGCCCGCCGCGAGGACGGCGGGGCACGTCTGGCTTCCGGCGCCTTCCTGCCGGACCTCGCGCTTCCCTCTGACACCGCTCTCCTGTCGATCCGCCCGGAAGACGTGATCCTCCTGCCGGAAGGCGAGGGGCCGATCGCGGCCGAGGTCGAGTTCGTGCGCGACATGGGCTCGGCGGTCGAGATCTATCTTCGCGCGGGCGAGGCCCGGATCGTCGCCCACCGCGAGGCCGGCGCCGCGGTCGCGCCGACGGGCGCGCGCGTGTCCCTCGGCATCAGGCCCGGCGCTTCCTCCGTCTTCCCCGCCGAGGCCGCATGAGCGCGGCGCCCTCCCGGCCTTCCGGCGGCCAGGCCGCCCTGGTTTTTCCCGGCCTGATGCTCGGCGCCTTCTTCGTCGTGCCCTTCGGCCTGATGATCGCCGTCTCCTTCTTCCAGCGCGTCCAGGGGGGCTTCTACGAGCCGGTGCTGACGGGGGCCAACTACGCGCGCTTCCTGTCGCTGTTCTTCGGCGAGATCCTCCTGTTCTCGCTCGGCCTCTCGGCGCTGGTGGCGCTCGTCTGCCTCCTCGTCGGCGCGCCCTTCACCTATCTTCTCGCGCGCTTGCCGCGGCGCGCGCAGGTGCCCTGGCTGGTCGCGCTCCTCGCGATCCTGTCCTTGTCCGAGGTCATCATCGGCTTTTCCTGGTCGACGCTTCTGTCCCGCACGGCGGGCGTGTCGAACCTTCTCGTCGCCCTCGGGTTGATGGCCTCGCCCACGGCCTTCACGCCGAGCTTCGCCGCCGTCCTTCTCGGCATGACCTACCAGGCGCTGCCTTACTGCGTGCTGGTGCTCTATCCCTCCTTCTCCCGCCTCGACCCTTCGCTCGGCGAGGCCGCGCAGACGCTCGGCGCCTCGCCGGCGCGCGCCTTCCTGACGGTCATCCTGCCGGCCCTGCGCGGCGCGCTCGCCGCCACCTTCGTGGTGGTCTTCGTGTTCGCGCTCGGCTCCTACCTCCTGCCGCAGCTTCTCGGCCGGCCGCAGCACTGGACGCTGTCCGTCCTCATCACCGATCAGGCGATCTACCAGTCCAACATGCCCTTCGCCGCGGCCATGGCCGTGTTCCTGGTCCTGGCGAGCCTGCTTCTCGTCTCGCTCGCCGCCCTGTTCGGCGCCAAGCGCGCAGGGAACGCCGCGTGACGCGCCTGTTTCTCGCCCTGATCGGGCTCTTTCTCGCCGCGCCCGTCGCGATCATCGCCGGCGTGTCCTTGAACGCGCAGCAGAGCCTCGTCTTTCCGCCGAACGGCGTTTCGCTGCGCTGGTACGCGGCCATCGCCACGCAGGCCGACTGGCGGAACGCGCTCTTCACCTCCGTCTCGATCGCGGCCTTCGCGGCAGCGCTCGCGGTCGCGATCGCCCTGCCGATCGCTTACGCCCTGTGGCGCCGCACGACGGGTGTCGGCCGCGTGGTACAGCTTCTGGGCGTCTCGCCCTTCGTGCTGCCGCCGGTGATCACGGCCCTCGGAGCGCTCGCCTTCTGGTCGACGGCCGGCTTCTACGGCTCGTCCTTCACCGTGGTGGTCAGCCACGCGATCTTCTTCACCAGCCTGCCGCTCGTCACGCTGACGCTCGGCTTTTCCTCGATCGACCGCGAGATCGTTGAGGCCGCGCGCACCATGGGCGCCGACGAACGGGCGGTGCGCCGCACGATCCTGGCCCCGATGATCCGGCCCTATCTCGTCTCGGGCTTCGCCTTCGCCTTCGTCCTGTCGCTGAACGAATACATCATCGCCTACATGACCGTCGGCTTCACGGTGGAAACGGTGCCGATCAAGATCTTCAATGCCCTGCGCTACGGCTACACGCCGGTGATGGCCTCGATCTCGGTGCTCTTTGTCGCGCTGGCGGCACTCGTCTTCGGCCTCGTCGCGCGGTTCGGCGACCTGCCGAAGCTTCTCGGCGCCTGGGAGCGCCGCTGATGCGCCTCGCCCTCTTCCAGCTCGACGCGTCGAACGCGGCAGGCGGCGAGGAGGGGCTCCGCCGCGTCGGCGCGCTCATGCGCGCCGCGCGCGAGGCGGGCGCCGGGCTCGCCCATCTGCCGGAGCTCGCGCTTCCCGGCTACGGCGCCGGTGCCGAGGCCCTGCGCGAAACGGCCGCCCGGGCGGCGGAGATCCTGGCGCGCCTGGAGGATCTCGTCGCCGAGACCGGCGTCGCCCTGGCGCTCGGGCTGCCCGTTCTCGACGGCGGCGCGGTGCTGAACGCCGCGGTTCTCCTGCGCCCGAACCGCGAGCGCGTCCTCTACGCCAAGCGCTTCCTGTACGGCGACTACGAGCGGGCCGCCTTCTCGGCCGGCGGCGCGGTCTCGCCGGTGGTCGACATCGCGGGATATCGCGTCGGCCTCCTCGTCTGCTTCGACGTCGAGTTTCCCGAGACCGTGCGGGAGCTGGCGCTTGCCGGCGCGGACCTCGTGCTGGTGCCGACGGCGCTTCCCGAAAGCGCGGGCGCGCGCTTCATCGCCCGCAGCCTCGTGCCGACCCGCGCCTTCGAGAACAGCCTGTTCCTGTCCTATGCCGACTGGTGCGGCGCGGACGCCGCCTTCCGCTACCAGGGCCTGTCCGCGATCGTCGGTCCCGACGGCATTCCGCTCGCCCAGGCCGGCGAGGCGGGCGCCGAGATGCTCCTCGCCGACCTCGATCCCGCCGCCTTCGAGGCCCCGCGCGCGGCCAACAACTACCTCGGCGAGCTCCTGGCGCGCCCGAGCGGGTAGGCACGAGGCTCCGGGGCCCGGCTTCCGCTACCCGCTGTCCGTGACGGGCTTGAGCTTTCGGGGCGTTCGAGCCCGGCGGGCCTTCGTGTCGCCCACTGCGCTCAACAGGTCGGCCAGGGGCTCCGGGCGATGAAGATAGAAGCTCTGGCCGAAGCCGATCCCGCGCGCGCGCAGGAGTTCCACCGCCTGCGCGTCGGCGACGCGCTCGGCCACCACCTCGACGCCGAGTTCCGCCGCGATCGTGCCGACCGCCGCGCAGATCGCCTGATCCAGGCCGTTTTTCGCGACGTCCTGGACGAAGGCGCCGTCGATCTTGATGCAGTCGACCGGAAAGCGACGCAGGTAGCCGAAGGAGGACAGCCCCGCGCCGAAATCGTCCAGGCTCACCCGGCAGCCGGCTCGGCGCGCGTCCCGCACGAAGCGCTCGGCGACGGCGAAGTTGTTGACCGCCGCGGTCTCCGTGATCTCGAAGCAGAGCCGCTCGGCGGGCTGGCCGGTCTCGCTCAGCTGCGCTTCCACGAAGGACCAGAGGTCCGGATCGCTCAGCGACATGGCCGACAGGTTGATCGATAGCGTCGGCGTCCCGCAGGTCGCTCCGAGGTTCGCGAGCAGATCGAGCGAGCGGCGGATGACGCTTCGGTCGAAGGGGCCCATGAGGTCGAAGCGCTCGGCGGCCGGGATAAACGTCCCGGGCATGACCAGTTCGCCGTCGGTTCCCGCGAGCCGCGCGAGAACTTCGATCCGGTCGGAGCGCCGGGTCGGGTCGGACAGGTCCCGGATCTCCTGCCCGTAGAGCGCGAGCCGGTTCTCCTTGAGGGCTTGCAGCAGCTCGGAGGCGGCCCGCACCTCCGCGAAGCCGCCGGGGACCGCGCTGCTTGCCGGATCGTGGAGCGAAACCTTGTTGCGGCCGCGCGATTTTGAGGCGTAGCAGGCTGCGTCGGCCAGGGAGAGCGCCGTCAGCGGATCGGCTGGGGCATCGGCGAGCAGGACGATGCCGATGCTGGCGCCGACGCCGTGGGACCGTCCGCCCCAGGCCAGCTGCTGCGCGCCGACGGCTTGCACGATGTCGCGGCCGGCGCGGCAGGCCGCCTCGGGCCCCGATGTCTCCATCAGAACGGCGAACTCGTCGCCGCCCAGGCGCGCGACCTGCGCACCCGCCGGCAGGACGGCCAGCATGGCCTTGGCCACCAGCTTCAGGAGCGAGTCGCCCGCAGCATGGCCCGCGGTGTCGTTGACCATCTTGAAGCGGTCGAGGTCGATGTAGAGCAGCGCGAGCCCGGCCCGCTTGGCCGGATCTTCGATCGCTGAGGCCAGGGCCTTGTCGAACGCGGACCGGTTCAGGAGGTCGGTCAGGCCGTCGTGCCGGGCGAGATGCGCGAGTTCGCGCTGGCGCGCCCGCTCGCGCGTCACGTCCTGCACGATGAGCACCGTGCCCATCACCTCGCCGGCCGGATCGTAGAGCGGCGAGGCGATGTCGCGCATGATGCGCCGCTCGCCGTCGCGCCGCTCGAAGACGGCCGGCTCATCGCGCTCCATCGTGCGGCGCTCGGCGCAGGCGAGCGGCGCGGCCGGGGGGAGGCGAAGGTCCGTCAGCTCCTGCCGGAGCGGCAGGACATCCGCCGTCTTCTGCCCGAGGAGATCGGCCTGCCCGGTCAGGAGCAGCCGCTCGGCCGCCGGATTGGCAAAGGTGATGGCGTCCTCGGCGTCGGTCGCGATCACCGCGTCGCCGATCGAGCGCAGGATGACGCGCAGGCGCTCCTTTTCCGCGGCGAGCCCGTTCGACACCTCCACCTGTTCGGACACGTCCCAGATGCTTCCGACGACGAGGGGCGGCTGGTGCGGCTGTTGAACCAGCCGCGACAAGGCGAAGACGTGCCGCACGGCCCCGTCCGGCCGCACGATGCGGTAGGTCATCCGCACCGGCGTGCCCTCGGCGAGAAGGGCGCTCGCCGCCGCTTCCGCTTCCGCCGCGTCGTCCGGGTGCAGGCGCCCGTGCCAGGTGCCCCGGGAGACCTCCTCCGGCCCGTCGCCGAGCCCGTAGATCTCGCGCATCCGCGCGTCCCAGAAGGTACGGCCGGTCTCGATCTCGTAGCTCCAGAGCCCGATGCCGCTGGCGTCGAGGGCGAGCTCGATGCGCTGATTGAGGAGTGCCAGCCGTGCGGCGGCCTCCTTCTGGGTCGTGATGTCGGTCTGGATGCCGATCATGCGCGTCGGCCGCCCCGCCGCGTCGCGCGCCACGACCTTGCCGCGGTCGAGGACCCAGATCCAGCGCCCGCTGCGGTGGCGCAGGCGGAACTCGCACTCGACGCTTTGCGACTGGCCTTCCAGGTGACTGTCGCCGCTGGCGAGCGCGCGGTCCCGGTCGTCGGGGTGGACGAAGTCGAGCCAAAGGTCGGGATGGTCGCGCAGCTCGTCCGCGCCGTAGCCGAGCATGCGCTTCCAGCTCGGCGAGTAGTAGCAGGCATTGTTGACGAGATCGGCATCCCAGACACCGAGCTCCGCGCAATCGACGGCGACCGCGAAGCGCTTCTCGTCCCCAGCGCCAGCGTCCTGCCCCGCGACGGGGCCATCCACGCCCCCGTCGTCGGATCGCGTCGAGCCGTTGCCGGAGGTTTCATGAGGGTCAGCGTTGCCGATCATCTGGCTCGTCACGGTCCCGGCAGGGTGGGAGTCTCCTTGTAGATAAGTATAGCTTATAAATTCTGAAGTCCCGTCATGCGCCGGCGGCAGCCTGGATTGCGCGTCGCACGATCCATGAAAGAGGACGCCACAGGAGGCGCGCTCGGCCGCGGAGCCGAGCGTCGGCGTCGTCAACTATGCAATTGCATAACTTCTATCCGGATGCATAATCGTGCGATCGCAGGCGGGACCGGAGGAGCGGGAGGTGATGGCATCGTTCAGGCGCGCGCCCGATTTCGACCGGAAGGCCGACATGATCGAGGCGACCCTCGACTGCATCGCCGACGTCGGGATCCAGGCGACCACGGTGCGCGCCGTGGCGGCCCGCGCCGGCGTCAGCAACGGCCTCATCCGCCACCACTTCGAATCCAAGGACAGGCTGATCACCGCGGCCTACCGGCGCACCATCGAGATGATGTCCGAGCCGATGCTCGCGGTGATGAAGGGGCCGCCCCAGCCGGCGCACGCGCGCCTCGCGGGCTTCGTCGTCGCCTCGCTGAGCGGGCCGAACGCCGATCCGCGCCTCCTGTCGCTCTGGGCCACCTTCATCAGCCAGATCCACGCCAATCCGCATTTTGCGCGGGAGCATCGCGTCGGCTACGCCGCCTACCGCGAGGCGACGGAGGAACTGATCGCGGACGTCATGACGGCGGAGGGGCGGATCGCGTCGGTGCAGGAGCGCCGGCGCCTCGCCATCGCGATCAACGCGGTGATCGACGGCCTCTGGCTCGAAGGGTGCCTGAGCGCCGACGAGATCGACGAGAGCCTGCAGATCTCGATCGGCCTACGCTGCGTCGAGGCGCTTCTGGGTGTGGATCTGCCTGATGTCCGGCCGGAACGGAAGGAATCCTGATGCGCTACGCGGCCATCACGGACCGCTTGGCCGACCTCGGCTCGGGCAAGTGGGAGGTGCACGCGCGCGGCCGCCGGCTGCGCGCCGAAGGCCATCCCGTCATCGAGCTGACGATCGGGGAGCCGGACGTCGCGCCCGACGCGCGTCTGCTCGACGCCTGCGAGGCGGCGATGCGGGCGGGGCGCACGCGATACTCCAACGGCCGTGGCGAGGCGCCGCTTCTCGCCGCGCTGGCCGCGAAGTACGCCGAGCGGACGGGCCGCGCCATCACCCCGGACAACGTGCTCTGCCTGCCCGGCACGCAGACCGCGCTCTACGCCGTCATGATGGGTCTGGTCGAAGCGGGCGACAAGGTCCTGGTGCCCGACCCCTATTACGCGACCTACGAGGGGGTGGTGCGGGCGCCCGGCGCCGACGTCGTCCCGGTGCGCATGCGGGCCGAGGACGGCTTCCACCTGCGGCCGGAGGCGCTGGAGGCGGCGATCACCCCCGAATGCCGCGTGCTCCTGCTCAACAGCCCGCACAATCCGAGCGGCGCCGTCCTGTCGCGCGCGGAGATCGCCGCGATCGGCGCGATCTGCCGACGGCACGATCTCTGGATCGTCAGCGACGAGGTCTACGAGCAGCTGACCTTCGGCGCGTCCTTCGCTTCTCCCTTGGACGATCCGGCGCTCGCGGAGCGGACGATCGTCGTGTCCTCGATCTCGAAGTCCCACGCGGCGCCCGGCTTCCGCGCCGGCTGGGCC